>NZ_JBITFP010000017.1:30814-144391 GCF_044456245.1 Micromonospora sp. NPDC051006 | reverse complement strand
GCGTGTGTCAGCGTACACTCGGGGTTTTTTTATTCGGTGGGGTGGACGACTAGTGTTGTAGTGCAAACCACTGCTTTTTCTTCGCGGGGGGGGGGGGGGCCGCGCCGCCCCCCCCCCGCGACTGGGCCCAGGTGTTCAGCACCACTGCCCATCTGACCCGCGACCTCGACCTCGCCGAGGAGTGCACCCAGGACGCGTTCGCACAGGCCCTGGAGACCTGGGCGAAGGCTGGCATCCCCGAGCGACCGGGCGCCTGGCTCACCACCATCGCGCGTAACCGGGCCCGCGACGTCCTGCGCCGTGAGTCGGTGTTCCGTCGCAAGATGCCGCTGCTTGTCGCGAACGAGACGGTGCCGGGACCCGAGGACGGCCTCGCCGACGACCGGCTGCGGCTCATCTTCACCTGCGCCCACCCCGCGTTGTCCAGAGAGGTGCAGGTCGCCCTGACCCTGCGCCTGGCGTGCGGGTTGTCCACGTCCGAGGTAGCCCGCGCGTTCCTGGTGCCGCCAGCCACCATGGCCGCTCGGATCACCCGGGCCAAGAAGAAAATCGCCGCGGCACGTATCCCGTACCGAGTGCCGGATCCGGACCAACTCGAGGAGCGGGTCAGCGTCGTACTCGAGGTCGTCCACCTCATCTTCACCACCGGCCACACTGCACCGGTCGGCGCTGATCTGGTCCGCCAGGACATGGTGGATTGCGCGATCCGGCTGGCCCGCATGCTGCATCTGCTCATGCCGACCGACGCCGAGGTCAGCGCTCTGCTCGCGCTGCTGCTCCTCATTGCGTCGCGTCAGAACACCCGATTGTCCGCCGACGGGCGCCTGGTGCTCCTGTCCGAGCAGGACCGCTCACGCTGGGATAGGCAGCTCATCGTCGAAGGTCAGTCGTTGTTGACCGATGTGCTGCGCCGACGACCGCCGACGCGGTACGCCCTGGAGGCCGCGATAGCTGCCTTGCACGCCGAGGCGCCGACGTGGCAGGACACCGACTGGACCCAGATTGCCGGGCTCTATGATGCTTTGTTCCGGCTGTGGCCCTCGCCCGTAGTCGATCTCAATCGCGCTGTCGCGATCGGGCTGCGCGACGGTCCCCGGGCCGGACTCGATGCGCTGGCGCCGTTGCTCGCCGAGCCGGCCCTGGCCACGTACGGATATCTCAGTGCCGCCCGCGCCGACTTCCTGCGCCAGTTGAGGCAGTGGCCCCAGGCCATGACGGCTTACGAAGAGGCGCTGACCCTCACCGACAACGAAGTCGAGCGCGCCTTCCTCACCGAGCGGCTCACGGAAGTGCAGCGGTATCTGTAAGCGTCAGCACCTCACGGACGGTCTCGAAGTACCCATCGATGCCATGACGGCCGTGGCGGTTCATGCAGTCGTCGGCGTACTGGTCACTGATGGCCCGTCCCCCGCTCTCCCGCATCGCGACCTGGCTCGTGAGGCGGCCACCGCGCGAAGCTTGGTTGCCCAGTTCGCGTCACTGACCGCAAGGCCATTGGCTCGAAACACGCGCACGTGGGCCGGTAGCACCGGCATGACGTGGTCCGACGAGGGATTCGCCAATGTCCGGCAGCCTACGGCTGCGTAGGCGAAGGTCTTTCCCAACATGCGCATTGCGGTCGAAGACACCGCGGCCAGTTCGGGCTGCGCAGGCAGAAATACCGTGGGGACACCCGGCGACTGGTTCATCGCGGCGAGCCGGTACTCGGCGCGAAGGTCGGTGGTGTTACGCACGCCGCGGACGATCACTCCTACTTCATGGCGACGGCATGGTCTGTGCCAGCTCCCGCCAGCTGCGCCTACGGTCGCAGGCGCGATACAGATAGGCAAGCTTCTCGGCGTCGGCACCAACGAGATCCCGTAGCACAGCACGATCGGCCCGATCACGCAGGGCGAGGTCGAACCCGTCGGTGCCGTAGACGGCGTGGGTAAGACCCGCGGCTTGCACTTCACCGCTCCAGCCAAGCACGGCGAGTCGTTCGCTGACTCGACACAGGTGGGCGTACAGGTTGCCCCCGGGATGCGATCTGCTCAGCTCCATGCCGGCGAAGCCAGACCCGCACACCCTCGTCGGTGCCCATGGCCCGACTGTAGGTATCGGCTGTCGGATTCGCTGGCCCCTGGGTATGGGCACTATGTCACAGCGCCGTGGACACGTCCGGCACTCGCCTGCCTGAGGGTCGGCAAACCCCAGCACCTGACGCCACCTGGTTTCGGGTGTTGGGCGTGGCACGAGCATGAGGACGGCCACCGCGTTGATCACCGATGACTTGTGAGGACGACCGAACATCGTGCGGTGGCCGTGGGCCACGGCGTAGACCCCGCCGGGTGGCGGGTCATCCTGTACTAAGGCGTACAAATCTCGGCACGACCGACGTCGGCTAGCTCAACTACCTGTGACGCTGCGTGACGTCCGGTCTGTGGCAGATGTGCGCGTTGGTGGGGCTGCGGACAGTCGGCCGACCGGAAGGCGGTCCGGGTGGTCATCGCGTAAGTGATATCAGCGTTTCCCGCAGCCAGGCGATCTCGCCCGTACCGCGCACATGCCTCCACCCGGCCGACAACGAACCGACCGGTGCGCGCGCCCTGACCGACGCCGGCGTGCGAGTGGTCGCCGTGCCGGACGCCGGCCGGAGCTGAAATCCCTCGTCCTCAGCAGCTTCAGGCCTGCCGACGCTGCCTGTGCTCTCGGATCACCTCCGCGTACCGGTGTCCGCTAGCCTTGATCGTGCGGCGCTGGGTGAGGTAGTCGACGTACACGAGGCCGAATCGCTTGTCATAGCCGTACGCCCATTCGAAGTTGTCCAGCAGCGACCACGCGAAGTAGCCGTCGACCGGGACTCCCCGGGCGGCGGCGGCCGCGCACGCCTCCAGGTGCAGTTCGAGGTACTCGGTGCGCCGCTTGTCCTCGACCTCTCCCGCCGGACCGACCTCGTCCCGCCACGCCGAGCCGTTCTCCGTGACGTAGATGCTGGTGGCGCCATAATCCTCGGCGAGGCGGACGAGCAACTCCGTCAGGCCGGCGGGGTGGCTCTCCCAACCCATTGTGGTCTCAAGGGCGCCGGGCACGGGCACCTGGCGGGCGTACGGCGCGGGCCCGCCGGGATCGTCGGCGACGACCTGCCGGAAGTAGTAGTTGAGGCCGAAGGAGTCCAGCGGCGCGGCGATCGCTTCGAGGTCGCCGGGGTGGACGGGCGGGGCGACCCGGTAGGTGTCGAGCATGTCGGGCGGGTAGCCGCGGCCGAAGAGCGGGTCGAGCCACCAGCGGTTGACGTGGCCGTCGGCGCGTACGGCGGCGGCGACGTCGGCGTCGCTGCGGCTGGCCGGCTCGATTGGGCTGAGATTGCACACGGCCCCGACCGACGCCGACGCGGTGGCGTTGGCGCGCACCGCGGCGGCGGCCAGCCCGTGGCCGAGCAGCAGGTGGTGCGAGGCGGACACCGCGCGGGTCAGGTCGCGCTCTCCGGGCGCCATCCGGCCCTCCAGGTACCCGATCCAGGCGCAGCAGAGCGGCTCGTTGACGGTCATCCAGTCGGTGACCCGGTCGCCGAGCGCAGCGGCTACGGTGGCGGCGTAGTCGGCGAAGGCGAGCGCGGTGTCGCGGGCCGGCCAGCCGCCGCGGTCCTGTAGCACCTGGGGCAGGTCCCAGTGGTACAGCGTGGCGAACGGGCGGATGCCGGCCGTGAGCAGGCCATCGACGAGTCGGTCGTAAAACGCGATCCCAGCGGGGTTGGGCCGGCCGACGCCGTCGGGCATTACCCGCGGCCAAGCCACCGAGAATCGGTACGCGTCGAGGCCGAGCCGGCGCATCAGAGCGATGTCCTCCGGCCACCGCCGGTAGTGGTCGCAGGCGAGATCGCCGGTGTCGCCGTTGTCGATCGCGCCCGGGACGCGGCAGAAGGTGTCCCAAATCGAGGGTTTACGGCCGTCAGCGGTCACTCCGCCCTCGATCTGGTACGCCGAGGTGGCGGCGCCCCAGACAAAGGTCGGCGGCAGGGCGGCGAGGTCGAACACGCTCTTCTCCTTCATGTCTTTCTTCGGACCGGCCGCCGTACTACTCGGACACGCCGCTGCGCACCCGCCGCGCGGTGTCCCCGTACCAGAGCGCGCTCTGCTTGGGGACGCGCGCCTGCGTGTCGTAGTCGACCCGGACGATGCCGAACCGCTTGTCGTAGCCGTACGCCCACTCGAAGTTGTCGAGCAGCGACCACGCGAAGTACCCGCGCACGTCCGCGCCGGCCTGCCGGGCCGTAGCCACGGCCGCGATGTGCGTCGCGAGGTACGCGGTCCGGTCGTCGTCGCGCACGAACCCGGTCTCGTCCGGCCGGTCGTCGAACGCCGCCCCGCTCTCCGTGATCACGATCGGCAGGCCGGGGTAGTCCCGGCTGATCCGGACCAGCAGGTCGGTCAGCCCCTGCGGGAAGATCTCCCAGTCCATCGCCGTGGTCGGCAAACCGCGCGGCACTGCCCGCTCCACCGGGTTGCCGTCCGCGTCCTCGGCGCGCCCGTTGTCGTCCACTCCGGAGAAGACGTGGCTGCTGTAGTAGTTGACGCCGAGCAGATCGAAGGGCGCCGAGATGATCTCCAGGTCTCCCGGGCGCACCGGGAGCTCGACCCCGCGCGCGGCTAGGTCGGTGAGCACGTCGGAGGGGTAGCGCCCGTACCGCAGAGGGTCCAGGTAGATCCGGGTGCCCAGACCGTCCGCGCGGCGCGCCGCCGCCCGGTCCAGCTCGCTGTCCGTCTGCGCCACGGCGGTACCCATGTTCAGCGTGATGCCGAGCTCGACCGGGCGGGTCGCGGCGGCGCGCATCCGCTGAGTGGCCAGGCCGTGGCCGAGCAGCAGGTGGTGCACCGCATGCATGGCGGCGGTGAAGTCGCGGCGGCCCGGGGCGTGCGCCCCGTACGCGTAGCCGAGCATCGCCGAGCACCACGGCTCGTTGAGGGTGGTCCAGGAGCGCACCCGGTCGCTGAGCTGGTCGAAGACCAGCATCGCGTAGTCGGTGAACCGATAGGCGGTGTCCCGGGCCGGCCACCCGCCGGCATCCTCCAACTCCTGCGGTAGGTCCCAGTGGTACAGCGTCACCCAGGGGTCGACGCCGCGGCCGAGCAGTTCGTCGACGAGGCGGTCGTAGAACGCCAGGCCGGCGGGGTTGGCCGGGCCCCGGCCGCCGGGCTGCACCCGTGGCCACGCCACCGAGAAGCGGTACGTGTCCACCCCGAGGTCCTGGATGAGCGCGACGTCCTGCGGCATGCGGTGGTAGTGGTCACAGGCCACGTCACCGGTCTCACCGTTGGCGACGGCGCCCGGCACCCGACAGAAGGTGTCCCAGATCGACGCGGTTCGGCCGTCCTCGTGCACCGCGCCCTCGATCTGGTACGCGGACGTCGCGACGCCCCACCGGAAGCTCGGTGGCAGGCCGGCGATGAGGTCGGACTGCGCGCTGGTCAGGGGACTGGTTGTGGTCATGCTTCTCCTCATTTGCGAGGTGCCGGTATCAGGGGGGCGGTGTCCTTCGTCGGGTGCAGCCAGCAGGCCACGGTCCGGGTCCGCCCGTCCGGCACCGGCGGCGCGCCGAGCACCGGCAATTCCCCGGCGCACGGGTCGAACGCCTTCGGGCAGCGCGGGTGGAAGGCGCAGCCGGTCGGCATCGCGCGCAGGTCCGGCGGAGAGCCGGCGATGCCGGTCAGCTCGCGGCGCGGGCCGCGCAGCGCGGGGAAGGAGTGCAAGAGGCCATCGCTGTACGGGTGCAGCGGGTCGCGGTAAAGGGCGGCGGCGGGCGCTTCCTCCACGATCCGGCCGCCGTACATGATGGCGATGCGGTCGGAGAACTCCACCAGCAGCGACAGGTCGTGCGTGATGAACAGGACCGAGAAGCCCAGCCGCTCGCGCAGCTCGACCAATTGGCGGAGGATCTGCCGCTGCATCACGACGTCGAGCGCCGTGGTGGGCTCGTCCATGATGACGATCTGCGGCTCGAGGGCGAGCGCCATGCCGATCATGACGCGTTGGCGCATGCCGCCGGAGAGCTGATGCGGATAGCTGTCCATCCGGTCGGCCGAGATGCCGACCATCTTCAGCAGGGTGCGGGCGCGCTCCAACCGGGCCGATCTGCTCATCGTCGGCTCGTGCGTCTTGATCACGTCGAGCAGCTGGGTGGACACCTTGTGCACCGGGTTGAGCGAGTTCATCGCGCCCTGGAACACGATGGACGTCTCCGCCCAGCGGAAACGCCGCAGCTCGGCCGGAGTCAGCGCCATGATATCGATCGGCTCGCCGCCGGACGGGTGGTAGAGCACCGATCCGCCGCTGACCACACCGGGCGGGGGCAGTAGCCGGGTGATCCCATAGGCGAGGGTGGACTTGCCGCTGCCGCTCTCCCCCGCCAGCCCGAGCACCTCACCGCGGTGCAGGGTGAGGTTCACGTTCCGGACCGCGTGCACGGCGTCGTCGCCCAGCCCGTAGTCGACGTTGAGGTCCCGGATCTCCAGGACGGGTCGCTTCATCGCCCGGCACCCTTCCCGTCGGTGTTGCTCACCACGACAGCGCCGGTCGGAACGTTCCCCGGCGGGCCCGGTCGCGGCGGATCCAGGACCGGGGTGAAGCCGACCCGCATCCGCACGGTGTGCCCGGCCGCGTTCTTGATCCGGGTCTTGCCGCTGCTGCGCAGGCGCGGGCTGACGAACTCGTCGATGCCGAAGTTCACCAGCGACAGCGCGGTGCCGAGCAGCGCGATGGCCAGCCCGGCGGGAACGAACCACCACCAGGCGCCCTGCGCGAGAGCCTGCTGGCCCTGCGCCCAGAACAGGATCGTGCCCCAGTTCCACGTCGAGATCGACGAGATGCCGATGAAGGCCAGCGTGATCTCCGACATGACGGCGAAGATGACGGTACCGACGAAGCCGGACGCGATGATCGCGGTGAGGTTGGGCAGGATCTCGAAGCCGATGATGCGCCAGGTCTTCTCACCGCTGGCCCGCGCCGCCTCCACGTAGTCGCGGCGGCGCAGCGACAGGGTCTGTGCGCGCAGCACGCGGGCGCCCCACGCCCACGACGTCAACCCGATCACGAGCGCGACGATCAGGTCACCGGCGTTGCTGATGGTGGACGTCACGATGATGATCAGCGGCAGGGCCGGGATCACCAGGAACACGTTGGAGACCGCGGAGAGGCCCTCGTCGGCGGCGCCACCGAGGTATCCGGACGTCACCCCGATCAGGACGGACAACACGGTCGCCACCACCCCGGCGATCAGACCGACGACGACCACGCCGCGCGTGCCCACCAGGATCTGGCTGAAGATGTCCTGCCCGAGATGGGTCGTGCCGAACCAGTGCTCGGCGGACGGCGGCTGGACCAGGTCCGAGCTGCGCGCGTCCGGGTCGTATGGCGCGACCCACGGCCCGATGATCGCGAAGAGGACGTAGACGGCGAGGATGCCCAGCCCGGTGGCCACCTTGGCGTTCGAGACGAAGCGCAACCGCTCTCGCTTGCTCTTGGTCGGCTCGAGGGCCGGCTGGGCCATGGACCCTTGGCCCGGGATGACCTGTTCAATGCTGGAGGACGAGATGGTCATCGGTCAGCCACTCTTTCGGGTGCGGGGGTCGAGCAGCAGGTAGGCGACGTCGGCGAGCAGGTTGGCCACCAGGACGGCGATCGTGATGATCAGGAAGATGCCCTGCATCAGCGGATAGTCCTTGGCGCCTACCGCCTGGAACAGCTGGTAGCCGAGGCCCGGGTAGGAGAAAACGATCTCCACCAGAAGCGTGCCGCCGACGATGAACCCCAACGCCAGCGCGAAGCCCGAGACGTTCGGCAGCAGGGCGTTGCGCGCTGCGTAGCTCAGCGCCACCCGCCGCTCCGACAGGCCCTTCGCGTGGGCGACGGTGATGTAGTCCTCCGCCGAGACGGTCACCATCATGTTGCGCATCCCGAGAACCCAGCCGCTCATCGACGAGATCAAGATCGTTGCCGCGGGCAGCAGGCTGTGTTGCACGGCGCTGGGGATGAAGTACTGGTCGAACGCGGGCACCAGGCCCGGCTCATAGCCACCGGACGACGGGAAGAAGCTCCCTGGGCCGGCCAGCAGCGCGATCGCGACCAGACCCAGCCAGAAGTATGGGATCGAGGAGAGGAACGTCGTGGCCGGCATTAGGCCGTCGATCCACGAGCCGCGCCGCCAGCCGGCCACCACGCCGAGCGCGGTGCCGAGCAGGAAGCTGATGATCGTGGTGATGCCGACCAGGCCGAGCGTCCACGGCAGGCTGTTGCCGATGACCTCCGACACCGGTGACGGGAAGAACGTGAACGACACGCCGAGATTGCCGTGGAACAGCTGGTTCCAGTAGTCGATGTACTGCTCGAACAGGCTCTGGTTCTTGTCGAGCCCGAAGAGCACGCGCAACGATTGGATGGCGTCGGTGCTGAGCCGCCCCTGGTACCTCGACAGGAGCGAGCTGATCGGGTCGCCCGGGATCATCCGGGGAATGAAGAAGTTGAGCGTGATGGCCGCCCACGCCGTGAACAGGTAGAAGGCGATGCGCCGCAGCAGGAACGTCATCGTGCCTCCTCCGAGAGGGTGAGGACCGGTGGGGTCGGGAGCGTCGGATCGCCGGCCACCGATCCGGGTACCTCGGCGGCGACAGTGGCCGGGTCGTAGAGCCAGCACGCCGCCCAGTGGCCGGGCTGGTCATCGACTGGAAGCCGCGGCGGCAGGTCGGTGGTGCAGCGCGGCATCGCGTGCGGGCAACGAGGGTGGAACCGGCAGCCGGCCGGCGGCCGGATCAGGCTTGGTGGCTCCCCGTTTCCGCGGTCCTGAGCGGTGGTGGCGGCGATTCCGGCGATGCGGTCCGGGTCCGGGGCGGACTCGATGAGCAGCTGGGTGTACGGGTGGGCTGGGCTCTGGGTGACCGTCTCGCTGTCACCGCCCTCGACCATGCGTCCGGCGTACATCACCAGTGTCTCGTCGGCGAAGTACCGGGCGGAGGCGATGTCGTGCGTGATGTAGAGGATGGCCAGGTTCAGTCGATCCTTGAGGTCCCGCAGCAGGTTGAGGATGCCCAGCCGGATGGAGACGTCGAGCATGGAGACCGGCTCGTCGGCGAGGAGCACCTCCGGGTTGGCGCCCAGCGCTCGGGCGATCGCGATGCGCTGCCGCTGCCCGCCGGAGAGTTCGTGCGGGAACTTGTCCACATACCGCTCGGGTGGCGTCAGACTGACCCGCGTGAGCAGCTCGGCGAGGGCCCGCTCGAGGTCTTCGGAAGTGCGGCCGGCGTTGCCGTGGATGCGCAGCGCCCGGGTGAGGTGATACCGCACCGTGTGCACCGGGTTCAGCGACGCGAACGGGTCCTGGAAGATCAGCTGCACGCGTCGGACGTAGGCGCGGAAGCGGCGGCCGCCGCGGACCGACGTCGATACGCCGTGCAACAGGATGTCGCCGCCGGTGCGGGGGTACAGCTGGGCCAGGAGTCGGGCGACCGTCGTTTTGCCGGAGCCGGACTCGCCGACCAGCGCCGTCACCCGACCGCGGTGCAGCTCGAACGATACGTCGTCGACCGCGTGGACGCTGGCCCGCGTCCGGGAGAAGAGGTCGCGTAACCGCCGACGGACGGAGAAGTGCTTGGTCAGGCCGACGGCCTCCAGCACCACCTCGCTGCCCGGCGCCGCCGCGCTTTCGCTCACCGTCATGCCGAGTTCCTGTCTGGGGGTGTCCATGTCACCGAGGTGACGTGATGCCACTGTGGAGACGGGTGCCGCTCCCCCGGGTGGCCGGTGGCCACCCGGGGGATGCGGTATTGCGGATCAGCTACCGGCCGGCTTGAGGTGCAGGACCACGTCCACCGCGTTGGGCTGGGTGGGCTGCATCGCGCCGTACGGGTTCGCATCGTCGGGCCAACCGACCCAGTTCTTCGTGCTGTACGCGCCGCCGACCTGGTCCGCGCCGACTGGGATCATCGGCATCTGGTCGACGAAGATCCGCTGCAGCGTGGCCATCGCCGTGGTGCGGTCGGCGTCGCTCGTCGCGGCCGCGTACGCCCGCAGCGCCGCGGTGGCCTCCGGGTTGTTGAAGCGGCCGAAGTTGCCCGCCGGGGAGGCGGTGCCGATCGGCTTCAGCTGCGCACCGTCCATGACGGTCCGGTAGATGTCGTACGGCGTGGCGCCGCCCTCGGTCCACCGGAAGGTCGCGTCGAAGTTGCCCGCCTCGACGTTCTTGAACCAGGCGTCCTGATTGGCCTTGTCGACGGTCGCCGCGATGCCGATCTTGGACAGGTTGTCCTTCACGATCTCGAGGCTGGTCTGGTAGTCGGACCATCCGGCGGGGTCGGTCAGGGTCAGCTTGACCGGCTTGCCGGTCGGGTCCTTGAGCGTGGTGCCCTCGAGCTTGAAGCCGGCGTCGGTGAGCAGCTTCTTGGCGCCCTCGACGTCGACCGCGTGCTCCTTGCCCTTGAACTCCTCGGCGATGAAGGAGTCGCCGGCCGGGCTCGGCAGACCCGTGACGCTCTTCACCTGCGGGTGGAAGTACCCCGCCTCGGCCTGGACGAAGATGTCCTCGCGGTTGATGACCATGTTCATGGCCTTGCGCAGGGCGACGTTGTCGAACGGCTTCTTGGTGGTGTTGATGTAGAGGCCGTGGATACCGAGGACCGCCGGCGCCCACACCTTGTGGCTGGCCGGGTCCTTGTCGACGAAGACCGTCTTGTAGTTCGGGATGAAGACGAAGCTCCACTCCGACTCGCCGTTGGCCAGCGCGGTCGTCTGCGCGTTGTTGTCCGTGTAGGACGTGTAGCGCAGCTCCTTCACCTGCGGCAGGTCCTGCCAGTAGCCGCCGGTACGCACCGACAGGGTGGTGGTCTGCGGGGTGAAGGACTTCAACGTGTACGGGCCGCTGCCGACCGGGTTCTTGTTGATGTCGGTCTTCGGGTCGCTGATCTTCTCCCAGATGTGCTTGGGCACGATCGGGACACGGAACAGCACCTTCGGCTGGTTGACGAACTGAGGGCTGTCGAAGGTCAGCGTGACGACGTTGCCGCTCACGCTCACCTCCTTGTACGGCGTGCCCTGGTCGTTCAGGGCGTCGTTGTCCTTGACCAGGTTGTAGGTGTACGCGACGTCCTCGGCCGTGAGCGGCTTGTCGTCGGACCACTTGACGCCGTCGCGGATGGTGACCTTGACCGACGTGTAGTCGGGCGCCCACTCGGCGTTGGTGGCGAGCCACGGCTTCATCGGGTCGGCCGGCTTGACCGGGTTCCACATCATCAGCGGCTCGTAGATCTGGTAGGCGTAGCCCAGCGACCTAGCAGCCGACGTGGTGAGGAACGGGTTGTGGTTCTCGGTCTGCGGTCCGTTCGGCATGCCGACGTTCAGCACGGTGGCCGTCTGAGCCTTGTTCTTGTTGGCGTTCGGGCTGTCGCCACAGGCGGCGAGCAGTCCGATCGCGGTCACGCTCGCGAGGGCGAGCGCGAGCGTACGTCTCATGCGCATGTATTCCTCCCATTGTCATGGTGGCGGTGGGAAATCTGGGAGCGGTCGGGGCGGTTGTGCGGACCCGACCATTCGGTAGAGCGCTCTCTTACTTGCGTTGGCAAGGCCGCCCTTGGGCGGCGTGGGGGTTAGGCGAGGTGCGTCGCGGCGAGGGCCGAGACCGTCGAGGTGCGGGTGATCAGGGTGGTGGGGATGACGGTGGGAGCGTCGGGCAGCGGCACGCCCTCGAAGTACGACATGAGCATCCGGGCCGCGGCTTCTCCCATCTCGCGCATCGGTTGGTGCACTGTGGTCAGTGGCGGCTCGGTGTGTGCCGCGTACGGGACGTCGTCGAAGCCGACAACCGCGACATCGTCCGGCACCGTGCGACCCGCCTCGCGGATCGCCTGCAGGGCGCCGCCAGCGGACAGGTCGTTGTGAGCGAAGACGGCGTCGAACTCGATGCCGGCCTTGAATCGCCCGTTGACCGCGTCCCGACCCGAGTCGTAGGTGAAGTCGCCCTCGACCACGAGCTGCGGGTCCAGCGGCAGGCCCGCGTCGGCGTACGTCTCGGCGAACCCCGCCAGCCGCTCCTGGGTGCAGCCGAAAGCCTCGATGCCGGTGATGACGAGCGGTCGACGCCGGCCGAGCTCGAGTAAGTGGCGGGCGGCGGATTCGCCACCACTGCGGTTGGTGGTGGCGACTGACGGAAAGGGCCGCTGGTGGCCGCGGTCGTCGATGAGGACCACCGGCAGGCCACCGCGGTGCAGGTCGGCGATGTAGTCGAGGGTGCCTTCGGGCTCGATCACGAGCAGCCCGTCGAACGACTTCGCGGACACCTGCGAGGCGAACTGCCGCATCGACTCCTCACCCCGGTTGCAGGTGAACAGCAGCAGCCCGTACCCCGCGCTCTCCACGACGTCCACGACGCCCTGCACGACCTCCCCCATCCACGGCCATGTCAGCGACGGCACCAGCATGCCGACGATCTGCGTTCGGCCGCGGGCCAACCCGACCGCGCGGGCACTCGGCACGTAGCCCAACTCGTCGATCACCCGCCGAACACGCGCCGCAGTGGTCTCGTCGAGCTCGCCCTTGCCGTTGAGTACCCGCGACACAGTGGTCTTGCTGACCCCGGCCCGCGCGGCCACGTCGGCGATGGTGATCGGCACCCGCACCTCCCTCCGCGCGTGTGTCTGATGAGTTAACGCGGGATACGGAACCGGTTGCGGAAGCGGTTCCGGCACGGAGTCAACCGGAGTGACCTGCGTCACGTCAATACCGCCGAGATAACGAACTAAGACGTGGCCAACCAAGCACCTAACACCTGTGTTTGGCTCGTCTGAGCCAGCCCGCCCACGTGCGGCACGGCCCGCTCCACAACCGATGTGGAGCGGGCCGCGGGCGCACCACCCCAGGCCGCGCCTCGCTGTTCCAACAGCCGGAACGCCTGAACCGGTACAGCCCCGGTGACTTCCCGCCGGGGTCCCTCTGCCGGGGGAGGCGGTTGGCTTTGACGGGTGAGGCGGGAAGCCGTTGCCCTTCCTACCGTCGACGCTCCACGGTCGTCGGGCTGGCCACCCGTGCTATCTCGACAGTTGTCATGCCGCGTTCCGCGGGCTACCACGCCGATGCCCGGCTCGTGCGCCGGGATAGAGAGCGAGATTTCGCTGTCGCACGCTGCTTGGAAGACGGTAGGGAGCCGCAACGTCATACCCACGTCCTACGGTGGGACGATGGACTGGAAGATCGAGCTCATCCCCGTTCCGGTGACCGATGTCGACCGGGCCAAGGCGTTCTATCAGAAGGTGGGCTTCAACGCCGACCACGACCACAGGGTGCACGAAGGTCTGCGGTTCGTTCAGCTGACACCGCCCGGCTCGGCTTGCTCCATCGTGATTGGCGACGGCATCACCGACAAGACGCCCGGCACGCAGGAGATCCAGGTCGTGGTCGCCGACGCCGCGGCGGCGCGCAGGCAGTTGCTCGACGCCGGCGTCGATGCAAGCGAGGTCGAGGTGCAGCCGTGGGGCAGCTTCGTCTACTTCCGCGATCCCGACGGGAACAATTGGTCGCTGCAGGCGATCGAGTCGCGCCCCAACGGCTGATTGACGCGATCGCGTCTCGGCTTGACCATCACCGCTCGGCGATGGCCGGGTAATGGTTGCTGACCCGAGGCTGCCGTACTGGTCTTCTTCGTGTCCGGGCCCGTAGCGGATGACCGGCCCAGCGTCGTAAACCTCGATCTGCCGGACCGGCCAACCGTCGTCATCGACCTCGAAGTACCAGACCAGTGCCCCCATGCGTCGAACTCGTCACCGCGCGAATCGTCGCAGCGGTAGCGATAGAAGCGGCCATCCACGGCCGTAAGCGTAAATCCACTGCGGTGCGCGGATCTGGCCGCGATCCGCGCGGTCATGCCGATTAGAGCCAGTCGGTGGCGGCGTCGCGGGCTGGTTCAGACCCGTACAGCCCCCTGTCGGCCCGCCTCGACAACCCACCGCGCTGTCGTCGACGCGGGAGCGTCGGCCGAGTCGATGGCGGCGACCGAACGCTCCTCGGTCAACCAGCGAGACCGGTCGACATCCATTCGCAGCCACCCGTGGGTGAGGCCGTTGAAGTAGCGCACCCACGGGTTGAACGCCCGGTTCGAGGCCTCTACCACCGGCACCAGTTCGGGCGGGAACTCCGAGGTGATCGAGGTGGCGACGAACTCGGTGGCGACCACGGGCGAGGCCGCATCGTCGAAGTTGAGCTTCAGCTCGCTCACCCAGGTCGAGTGGATGTCGCCGGCCAGCACGATCGGATTCGTGGCGCCGCTGGCCCGTACCGCGGACAGCACCGACTGGTACTCCCCGCAGGAACTGGCCGCCCTTCCGCTGTCCTCGAAGAGCCACTGGGACGTGCCGATCCAGATCGGACGCCGGACATGTCCTGGTCAGCCACCCCACCCCGCCGGTCTTCGACGGGGCGGAGGACCGCAACGGGCGGCGCAACTTCGACGAGATCCGGTTCTGGGCCGATTACGTGCGCCCCGGCAGCGGCCGCTACATCTACGACGACGAGGGGCGGCGGGGTGGGCTGCGCCCCGGCTCGCAGTTCGTGGTTGCCGGTGACATGAACTCCGACCCGTACGACGGCGACAGCGTCCCCGGCGCCGTCCAGCAGCTCCTGGACCACCGCTGGATCAACGCCAACGGCATCCCGTCGAGCAGCGGCGCCGCCGAGGCCAGCGCTCTGCAGGGCGGCGCCAACATTGCCCACCGCGGCGAACCCGCGTACGACACGGCCGACTTCGCCGACGTACCGGGACCGGGCAACCTCCGCGCCGACTACGTCTTGCCCTCGCGCGGGTTGACCGTCAGCGACGGCGGCGTCTTCTGGCCCTCAGCGAGCGCCCCGCTGTCGCGGCTCACCGGCACATTTCCCTTCCCCAGCTCCGACCACCGCCTGGTCTGGCTCGACGTCCGGGTCCGCCCCCGGAGCTGATCCAAGCAGGCAGCACGAGGGGTCCATCTCGCGCGATGGGCCGGGCTATCCCCCGGCCATCGCGCCGAGGATGATGAACGGTTCCTTGCCGGCGATCACCTCTTCAGGCAGTGGCGTGTCGGGTGCGTCGTTGGACAGGTCCTGCTCGCAGGCGTAGAACCGCACGAACGCCCGACGCGTGCCGGTGTGCCGGTCGCGGATCGTCCCTAGCAACATCGGGTAGCGCGCCTCGAGGGTGTCCAGGATCAGGCGCTGCGTCGCGGGCCCGGGCACCTCAAGGCGTACCTCGCCGCTGACGTGAGCCAGGTTCTTCAGGTGGGCCGGGAGGACGACCCGGATCACGGCAGCACCTGGACTTCCACGGAGAGCACGGCCGGTAGGTCCCGTACGATCGGCGCCCAGCTGTCGCCGCCGTCCGCCGAGTGGTAGACCTGGCCGCCGGTGGTGCCGAAGTAGATCCCGCACGGGTCGAGCGTGTCGACCGCCATCGCGTCGCGGTACACGTTGACGTAGCAGTCGGACTGCGGCAGGCCCGTGGTCAACGGCTCCCAGTCGTCGCCGCCGGTGCGGCTGCGGTAGACGCGCAGCTTGCCCTCCGGCGGGTAGTGCTCGGAGTCGCTCTTGATCGGCACGACGTAGATGGTCTCCGGCTCGTGCGCGTGCACCGCGATCGGGAACCCGAAGTCCGACGGCAGGTCGCCGCTGACCTCACGCCAGTTCGCACCGGCGTCGTCGCTGCGCATGACGTCCCAGTGCTTCTGCATGAACAGCGTGTCGGGCCGGGACGGGTGCTGGGTGATGTGGTGCACGCAGTGGCCGACCTCAGCGTCCTGGTCGGGGATCTCGCCCGAGCGCAGGCCCTTGTTGATCGGCAGCCAGCTGGCGCCGGCGTCATCGCTGCGGAACGCGCCGGCCGCCGAGATGGCGACGTAGATCCGGTCCTTGTGCACCGGGTCCAGGATGATCGTGTGCAGGCACATGCCGCCCGCGCCCGGCTGCCACGTCGGCCCGGTCGGATGGGTACGAAGCGCGCTCAGTTCCTTCCATTTCAGGCCGCCGTCAGTGGACACGTAGAGGGCGGCGTCCTCCGCGCCCGCGTACACCGTGTCAGGGTCATCGCGGGACGGCTCGATGTGCCAGACGCGCTTGAACTCCCACGGGCGCGGAGTGCCGTCGTACCACAGGTGCTCCCCCACGTCGCCCGCGTAGGCGAAGTCGTTGCCGACTGCCGTCCAGCTCTTGCCGCCGTCGTCCGAGCGCTGGATCAACTGCCCGAACCAGCCGCCGGACTGGGACGCGTAGAGCCGGTCCGGGTCGGCCGGGGATCCGGTGAGATGGAAGATCTCCCAGCCGCCGAAGTGCGGGCCGTCGACTGTCCAGTCGCCGCGCCTGCCGTCGGACGTCAACGTGAACGCGCCCTTGCGCGTACCTACCAGCACCCGTATGCCGCTCATGGCCTCGTCCTTCCGCTTGTCGACGGTACGGAGGGTTAGACCGTCCGTTGCGCCGAGATTCATCGGTCTCCACCAGTCGTACTTTCCGGGTACGACGAATCGGCGACGCCGGATACCCGGGCTGAGGGGCTGATTCAGATTTGCTCGTCCGGTCACGAGTCCCGGACCCGGGGGTTTCCCGGGCGTTAGAAGGCTCCGAAGGCATGAGCTCCGGACGGTTCAGGCGCATCGTCCCTTGTTGGCCGTGCTGGCCGTCGCTGCCATAGCGGGGCAGCCCGGCCCAGGCCGACGGTACCTCGCGACCCGGTGAGTCACGCAATCTCTGACTGGTCGAGCGGTTGCTGCACATCGCGCACCAGAGCGGCGGGAGCGGGGCGCCGTCGAACGCCATGTACGCGTACCAGCGGGCGGTCGCCGTCGGCGCCGACACGTGCACTTGAGCCACGACGTGCTGGTGGCGATCCAGACGCCTCCGTCGACCGAACCACCGACGGCACTGGGCTGGTCCGTTGACGGATACGCCGGGACCGCCGCACGCGAACCTCGACCCGCCGGGACGAGCCGGCGAATGATCGCCTAGCGTACAGCTGTGACTGCCTTGAAGGTCCTGTTCATCGGCGGCAGCGGCATCATCAGCTCGGCCTGCGCCCGCGTCGCCGTCGAGCGGGGCATCGAGCTGACGGTGCTCACTCGCGGAGACACCACCATCCGGCCCATACCGCCGGAGGCGGCGGTGCTGCGTGCCGACATCCGCGACCCTGAATCCGTGCGGACCTCCCTCGGCGGGCGCGAGTTCGACGCCGTCGTGGACTGGGTCGCGTTCACCCCGGAACACGTGAAGAACGACGTCGATCTGTTCCGCGGCAGCACCGGACAGTACGTGTTCATCAGTTCCGCGTCGGCGTACCAGACTCCGCCCGCTCGGGTGCCGATCGTCGAGTCGATGCCGCTGCGCAATCCGTTCTGGCAGTACTCGCGAGACAAGATCGCGTGCGAGGACGTCCTCGTCGCGGCCTACCGCGACGAGGGGTTCCCAGCGACGATCGTGCGACCCTCGCACACGTACGACAAGACGTTGGTCCCGTTCGACGGCGGCTGGACCGTCCTCGGCCGGATGCGGCAGGGCAAGGCGATCGTCGTGCACGGCGACGGCACCTCGCTCTGGACGCTCACCCACCACACGGACTTCGCCCGTGGCTTCGTACCCCTGCTCGGCCACCCCCGTACGCTCGGCGACGTCTTCCACATCACCTCCGACGAGGCCCTGACGTGGAACCAGATCGCCGAGACTCTCGCGGCCGCCGCCGGGGTCGAGGCTCGCATCGTCCACGTGCCGTCGGACGCCATCGCGGTGGCCCACCCGCAGTGGGGTGCCGGTCTGCTGGGCGACAAGGCGCACTCGATGGTGTTCGACAACAGCAAGCTGCGCAGTGTCGTCCCGGACTTCGTCGCGACGATCCCGTTCGCCCAGGGCGCTCGGGAGATCGTCGCGTGGCACGACGAAGACCCGTCGCGGCAGCAGACCGACGCGCGGCTGGACGCGGTGATGGACCAGCTGGTCGAGCGATATCGGCAGTAGGACGACAACCGACCGCCTGCCACAACTGCGGCTTGCGATCGGACGCGGTCCGGGGGCCGGCGCATCAACATCTGCAGCTATGACTACTACGGGTCAGCAGCAGACCGGCGCGGTGAAAGTAGATCCGCCGGCTGGGACGACTTCCGGGACGTCACGCCGGAGACCTCGACGTTGTCCGCATCAGGCGCGGTGCGGAGGTAGAGGAAGTCCGTCACGCCGATCATCCCGACGAGCTGGCGGACGACCGGCGGCATGTCCCGGCGGGTGGGGTCGTGCACGAGGCGGGGACGGGTGAGGGGAACCTGCCGGCCGCGGATCTCCAGCGCACAGCCGCCGGCCGCCAGGACGTTGTTCGCCCAGTCAGTGACCCCGTAGGTCAACGCAGCAACGTATCCGTCGGACGTTCGGAAGATGTTGATCGGCGGCCGGTACTCGCGACCGGAGCGGCGGCCGCCATGGATGACGACGGCGAAGCCGGGTAGCCACCCGGCCAGCGGACCGGTCACGCGGTTGGTGACGACCCGGTTGAATCGCGCCAACCGTCTTGGTAACACCATGGCCACCATTCTTTCCCAAAGCGCGATCGAAGCGTCGGCGACACTTCAATCGCTGCACCGGCTCGCTACCCCTGCCCACCGACCCTCAGAGCACGGAGCTGATGATCGATGTAGACAAGCCGGCGCTTTGTGCGGCATTGCCCGGGCGAAATTGGCAGGATGGCGCCATGGCCACGGTCGCTGTGATCGGTCTGGGTGGAATGGGTAGCCGGATGGCCCGCCGGTTGCTCGATGCCGGCCATGACCTCGTTGTCTGGAACCGAACACCGCAGAGGGCGAGCGATCTTGTGGTGCGTGGGGCGGTCGCTGCCGACAGTCCGGCACAAGCCGCCCGCCATGCCGACCTGGTCATCACGATGCTGTCCGACCGGGCTGCGCTGCAAGAAGTGGCCGAGGGCCCGGATGGGATCCTCGCCGGTGCTATCGCGTCGACGACGCTCGTTGAAATGTCCACGGTCGGGCCGGCCGCCGTGCGACGGTTGGCCGCGATGCTGCCGGACGGCGTTGGCCTGCTCGATGCGCCGGTGCTGGGCAGCGTCTCGGAGGCGGAGTCCGGTTCGCTACGGATATTCGTCGCAGGGCCGGAGCCGCTCGCCCAACGGTGGATGCCGGTGTTGGGCGCGCTTGGCTCGCCGATGCATGTCGGACCGCTCGGTGCCGGCGCGGCCGCCAAACTGGTAGCCAATTCGACCCTCTTCGGAGTGCTCGCTGTTCTCGGTGAGGCGCTCGCCCTCGCGGATGGGCTTGGACTGCCGCGTGACACGGCGTTCGAGGTCTTGTCCGCGACTCCCGTCGGCGCGCAAGCGGATCGGCGACGACCAGCGATCGAGTCCGATCAGTTCCCATTCCGGTTCGCGCTGTCACTCGCCCGTAAGGACGCCGATCTGGTCGTGTCGGCCGCCGAGTCGGCAGACGTCGAACTGCCGGTCGCGACGGCCGCGCGGCAGTGGGTCGCGTCAGCCCAGGAGGCCGGCCTTGGCGACCGGGACTACTCGGCCGTAATCGCGCACATCACCGACACTGCCCGATCAGCCTGAGACCTGGCCGTGCGGCAGGCCCGTCAGGTTCAGCGCGGTCGACTCAGCCACTCCCAGGCGCGGCGGAGGCCCACCTGCACCGGGTCGTCACCCGCGCCCTCGGCCTCTCTGGCCGGCGCGTCCTCGCCCGGCTCGTGCATTTCGGAACCGGGCACCGACAGCACGACCCCCCGCTCGTACAGGTCGGCGATCTGCTCCCGGTGGGCGAAGCGGTGGGACCCGTACGGCTTCGGCGGTGCCACGATCACGCCGTGGAGGATGTCGGCCTGTTCGTCGGCGATCACGTGCTCGACCACGCCGACGGATGCCGAGTCGACGTCGTAGACCCGGGTGCCGACGGCGAGCGCGAGGTACGACACCCGCACGCCGAGATCCTCCACGACGCTCACGTTACCCGCCGCCTGATCGCCATGGGCCCGATCATTCGTGGTCGGTGCGGACGCCAGGCGGTGCGCGGCGGGCAACCGCCGCGCCCACCCAGGGCGGGCCACCCCGGACACCACCATGCCGGTCACGCCGTACGCAGCCAGCCGAGGGTCTTCATGGTGGAGAGGCTGGTCGCCTTGAGGCCAGCGCCGGAAACGGTCCAGAGCACTCCGTCGACCACCAGTGACCGGCGGATCGGCGCTAGATCCTCGGGACGCCCCGTGCCCAGCGTGTGATCGACCGTGCCGACCTCGGTGAACCCGCCGTCGCCGACCCGCACAGCCAGCGCCACGTTGCTCGGCAGGACCGGGCTGCCCGGGCCGTCCACCGCACCGGGTCTGCTCACGGCGCCTGCGCCCAAGACGGTCAGTGGGACCACGACCAGGCGTTCGGCCGGCCAGTAGAGGAACGCATGCGGGTCGAACTCCGCCTCGGAGTGCCCCTGCTTGACGTGATACTGGGCGATCCGGGTCGGCTTGGCCGGATCGCCGACGTCGAAGAGCGAGAGCTGGGTGCCCTGGACACGGCCCTGGTCGGACGCCTCCTGCCCGACGCCGAGCAGTCGTCCTTCGCCGGCCGGGTGCAGGTACGCCGAATACCCGTTGATCTTCAGTTCGCCGCTCACCTTCGGCGCCCCCGGATCACGCAGATCGACGCTGTAGAGCGGGTCGGTCTGCCGGAAGGTGACGAGGTACCCGGTGCCGCCGACGAACCGTACCGCGTATATCCGTTCCCCCTTGCCCAGTCCGGTGACCTTGCCGACCTGGGTCAGCGCCGTGCCGTCGGCGCGCAGGACGTACACGCTCGACGTCGAGTTCGGCTTGTCGCCCCACGTACGGCCACTGGTGGTGGCCACTCTCAGGTGGCCGTCCCACTCGGACATGGCGTACTGGTTGATGAGCCAGCCCGGAACGGACGCGGCAGCGACGTAGCGCGGGGCACCCGCGCCCGAGGTGTCGAACTGGTAGATCTCGGTGGTCTCGTCCTTGGGACCGGGTGCGACGTTTCGCGCGGTCAACATCGGCAGCACCCGCCAGCGCTGGTCATTGGCGACGTACAGCCGAGGTCCGTTGCTGTAGACGGTGTCGCCGTCGGCGATCACGGTGACCGGGTCGCCGGCGCCGAGCGTGGCCGCACCGAGGTCGAAGCTGAGCACGGTCACCAGCGACGTGCCGGAATAGACGGCCGGCCGGCTCACCCGGTCGCAGCCGACCCGTCCGGTGCTGGTTCGCCCGCCGGAGGTGACCTCGTACCGGGGCAGCCAGTCGTCGGTGGTGGCGTTGTCGATGATCTCGCGGTTGGCGGCGGTGCGCTGCTCGTCGGTGGCCCGTTCCTGGTACGGGAAGTTCAGCCGCGGCGCGGAGCGGACCACGACCCGGACCGTCGTGCCCACCTGGCGGGCGTCCACCAGATTGCCGTCGATCCCGTATTCGCTGATGACCTTCGGCGCGCCGGAAAGGTCGACCATGATCAGCCGGGGGCCGACGGTGCCGTCCGGCATCGGGGCGTCTGCCGGGACGGCGCGCGTGCCTTCCCCGGGGACGGCCGGTTTCGCCATCCCGGCCCACCCGTCGCGGCGCAGCACCAGCGCTCGGTCACCGTGCAGCAGCAGGGCGTCTTCGGCCCCGCCAAACCCATCGGCACCCGGTGCCAGTTCCAGCTCTCCGGTCAGCCGACGGGTGGCCGGGTCGACCACGTACAGCTTGCCGGCGCTCACGGTGACAATCCGCTTGCCGTCGCTCTTGACCAGGTCCGGTTCATCGGCCCCGGCCTCGTGCGTGTTGGTGCCCGAGTAGCCCTTGGGCGCCGCGTCCGCCCGCCCCGCGGCGGCGGGCGCCACCGCCTGTTCCGCGCGGCCGAAGGTACGGATGTCCCCGTTCGGCCCGAACCCCCAGGGCCCGACGTATGCCTTGGCAGCCGTCTTCAGCTGCCGCAGCGCCTCCGGGCAGGAGTCGAACGCGACGAGCCGGAACCCGCCGGCCGGCACTCCCTGGTCACGTGGCGGCACGGGGACCGGCTCCGCCGTACAGCCGGTGACCAGCGCCAGGCCGGCGACCAGGGCCAGGCCGATGACGCGAGCTGGAGTCATGACTCGGGGGACGCCGGTGGCGGCCGTTGGATGGGGTACGTGGGCACTGCTACCCGTCATGCCCCCTACGACGTGGCTCCCCCAGGCCGGGTTCCCACCATCAGACCCCCCGCCAAGTTGTCGACCGGGGGTGCGGGTCTCGGTCGGGCGCCTCGCTCGCCATCACGCCTCTCCCAGTTCCGATCGGCACATGCGGCGCCGGCACACCCATCGGCTCGACGACGCCCGGCCACAACGAGTCACCGTGACGGGTGTCGGCTGTTACCGTCGGGCCTGTGCCCGCCGACGAACTCCGGCATCGGGTCCGGTCGGCCAGGGTGGCGCGGCTGACCACGGTCCGAGCGGATGGGCGTCCACACCTGGTGCCCGTGTGCTTCGTCCTGCTCGACGATGTGGTCTACCACGCGGTGGACGAGAAGCCCAAGCGCCACCGGCGGCTACGCCGGCTGGAGAACATCCGGGCGACGGGGCACGCCTGCCTGCTGGTCGACGAGTACGACGAGGACTGGTCGCGGCTGTGGTGGGTCCGGCTGGACGGGCACGGCCGGCTGGTGGAGGACCGCGCGGAGGAGGCCGCAGCCCGCGCGGCGCTGGCCGACAAGTACCCGCAGTACGTCCAGCGGCCACCAGCCGGGCCGGTGATCGCGGTAGCGGTGAGAACCTGGTCGGCGTGGTCCGCGGCGGACGCGGCAGCCGACCCGGCCGGGTGAGCGCCGGTCAGAGGTGTCAGCGGCTCGGAGCGAGGGCGTCGAGCACCTCGTCGGCCCGGCGCAGCGAGGCCTGCGCGTCGGCGCGGGGTGAGCCGATCTCCGGATCGAAGTTGAGATCGACGAACACTTCGGTGATGCCGGCTTCGGCGAGCCTGCCGAGATCCGACCGGATCTGCTCGAGCGTGCCGGTGAGCGGCTCGCGCTCGGGCGGGCCAGTCGGGCGTACGCGGACCGCGCCGCGGCAGACGAATCGCAGTGAGCGCGGATCTCGGCCCGCCTCCGCGGCGGCGGCCTTGACGGTCGCGATCGCCTCGCCGATGCCCGTCAGGTCCGCCTGGCTGCCACTGACCCAGCCGTCGGCGAGCCGGCCGGCCCGGCGCAGCGCGGCCGGCGCCTGGCCACCGAGCAGAATCGGCGGGTGTGGCCGCTGCACGGGTTTCGGCTCCAGGCGTGTCGGCGGGACCTGGTAGAACTCGCCGCGATGCTCGGCGACGTCGTCCTGCCAGAGGGCGCGGAGAACGGCGAGGAACTCCTCGGCCCGACGGCCCCGCCGATGCTTGCTCACCCCCGTCGCCTGATACTCCTCGTCCGCCCAGCCGAGGCCGAGTCCCACGTCGAGTCGTCCGCCGGCGAGGATGTCGAGAGTCGCGGTCTGCTTGGCCAGCAGCACCGGAGAGATGAACGGCATGTTGAGCACCGCCACGCCGAGCCGGACCCGCGTGGTGTGAGCCGCCAGGAACGCCAGCGTGGTCAGCGGGTCCTGGACGCTGTGGTAGGTCTCGCTCCAGCCGAGGTCGGCGGGCACCAGGAGCCGCTGGAACGTCCAGAGCGAGTGGTATCCGAGCTGCTCGGCGCGGCGGGCGACGTGGACCATGCGCTCCGGTGTGGCCCACGAGCCGGAGACGGGCGGGGCGAATCCAACCTCCACCCGCGCACCGTACCCGGATCGGGCCAGGAAGTGGCTCGGTTCAGGGCCCGACGCCGCGGGCCACTGGATGAAGCAGCTGCCGGATATCCCTCGGCAGCTCGGCTTCCAGACTGTCGAGGTCCCCGGGGCTCAACGCCTCGCGTAGGGTCGTCAACACGGCGCGGGCGCCCTCAGTTGGCCGTTCGTCATCCGTTCCCGCGCGGACCCCTACCTCGTTGAGGAACTCCACGAGGTCGAGCCGTTCGGCGAAGTCCACGTCCTTGTGCAGGTACCCCCGCAACTCCTCGGGGACCCGAGTGGCCAGGTGCCGAGCCTCGCCGCCACTGACCCCTTCCGCCAAGGTCGTCAGCGTGGCTCCGACGAACGTCGCCGCCTCCGCCGCCGGCATGCCCGCCCGCTTCCCCACCGCTTCGAGAAACTCGGCGTAGTTCACCAGTTCTCCTTCCGGACCAGTCAGGGTGCGTCGTGGCGTCCGTGACCGGCGTCGAGAGTTCTCCTTCATGCGTCCACCTGCGGGCGCCGCGCCGGCGCGCGACCCGACCGGCTGGCGTACGTCCCAAAACTCCTCTGGAAGCTGCGCCTCGGTCGCCATCCACACCTCCCCGGGCCAGTCGACAACGGCCCGCGTGGGCGATGCGGGCACACCTGCTCCTGCCTCAACTGCGCGTGCTAGGAGCTGGGGCGCTGCCCACCACCGGCACCCACCGGTTCGATCACCTGCTGGAACTCCGTCGGAAGCTGGGCCACCGCGTTCTCGAACTCGTCACGGGTAACAGCCTCACGTAGCGTGGTGAGCACCGCGCGGACCCCGGCACCGGCGAGCGCACGGTCGATGGCCGGGCGGTCCGCCTCCGCCACCCGCCGCACGAACTCGTCGAGCCCGAACGACCTGGCCTGTTCCTCCCTTCTATTCGGTGGCGGTTTGCGCAGGTGATCGTCAAGCCCATCGGGAAGCTGATAGGCAAGGTCCTCAGCCTGGCCGGCGCTGATCCGATCTCCCAATGTCTTCAACGTCGCGCGGGTGAGTGTCGCCGCCTGATCGGTCGACACCTTTGCCCGCGTGGCCACTGCGTTGATGAAATCCTGGTATTCCACCTGATTCTCCTCTCCGGCCCGATCGCCGTCGAACCGCCAGTTATGAGCCTCTGACCTCAATACGCCGCGATTCGGTCCGGTGCGTCTTGCCCACGCGTAAGGGTCAACACCCCGCCCAGGAAGACCCCGCGCCGACGCTGTTCGGGTCGATGTCGCCCCGCAGCGTCACGACGTTGTCGAACTGGCCGGTCCCTGGGTTCCCGGCGACGGAGAGAGGATTCCCCTGCGTTCCCGCTCCTTGAGCTCGCCCGTGATCCCAACTGGTTGTCGCGCAGCGACCTGGTACCTCGACAGCCGTCCGGGACGCGGGGTGAGCGTGCCTCATCCCGATAGGGCGAATCAGGAGTGGTGGTTTCACCACTACCGCAGTTGCGTCGGATCCCGTATGCCGGATGACGTAACGCCGGGTCACCTTTCACTCCCCGGCTCGGGCGACTGCAACCCGGTGACCGGTCCGTGCGGAATTGGGGTTGACTCGACGGGTGTTCACGGGGCGTACTGGTTGCACGTTCCCGAACCGTTGGCCGGTGCGGTCGGCCGCAAACTGGCGAGCAGGTACTCCTAGGGCGAGTGCCCACTCATGTTCGCGCCGCTGCCGCCAGGAACGTCGCGAGATGGGAGGCCCCACATGAAGGACCGTCCGCGGGCGAGTTGAACCGCCGCACCACTGTTGCGCTTCCTGGAGCGCGGTCGGTGGTGAGTCCTGACCCTTCGTGGCTCGGCTTGGCCGTCTGCCCTCTGTCCGCTCGTTGTGCTCAGCCTGCTGTGCAGGTTGTGGCGCCGCTTGCCGCCCTAATGCCTGCCCGCAAGTAAGCCGCGGCGGACGTGACCCCGGGGGCATTACGCCGTGCCTCGAATCCCTACGACCGACGTTGGAGCACCGACATGACTTCACTCGACATCAACCCGGCAGTGCTGGCGGCTCCGGCCGTCGCACCTGCCGCCCTGGTGCGCACCGGCCCGGCCACGCTAGTCGAGGCCCCGCCCGGACCGCCTCGCTACAGGTGGTGGGCCGTTGGCGAGACCTGAGCATCTACCGCACGAGCATTCCGGCCAGGTGTGGTCGGGGCGGGAGCAGCTGGAGAACCGAGTCCAGGTGCTGATCATGCTCTTGATCGGCGGGGCAGCCGGCGCGGCGTCGTTCCGTCACGTCCACGACGTGGCGGCTGCGCACGGGCAGCCGGGCTGGCTGGCGTGGGCCGACGCGGTCGTGCTGGAGCTGACGTCGATCGCGGCAGGCCTGGAGCTGCGCCGCAACCGGCGCCTGGGCAAGAGCGTCGCCTTCCCCGCCACGTTGTTGACGGTGGCGGTGTTCCTGTCGTTGTCGGCTCAGGTGGTGAAGGCGGAGGCGTCGGTGATCGGTTGGATCGCCGCCGCGCTGCCGGCGCTGGGTTTCCTGGCGATGGTGAAGATCGCCCTCGGGCGCGCCGACCCTGCCCCACCCGCCCGGACCGCACGGACCGCGTCCGGACCGGCCCTCGCCACGGACGCCGCCGTCCGGGACGGTAATGAGATGGTCCCCGGACCGTCCGCGTCGGTCCAGGCCAGCGCGGCCGCGGTCCAGGACGGCGCCACCGCGGTCCCGGCCTCTGCGGACCGGCGTCCGGCGATCCCGGACTGGCGGGCCGGCGAAGCGCCGGCTGGGGACAGCGGACCAGAGCTCGCCGCGCTGGTCCCGGCCGCCCGGACCGCCCGCGCTCTGGCGGTGCAGGGGACGCCGCTGTCTCGCACCGCCCTCGCCCACCAGCTGCGCGCGGACGGGCATCAGCTGTCCAACGCCACCGCCTCGGCGCTCGTGCGCGTCCTCCGCGCCGAGACCACCCCACCCCACCAGCCCGCGCCGGATCTGTCACAGCGGGCGGCCGCGTGACAGAACCACGACCTGCGACGTCTGTCAGGCGAACCCTTTCCTGTCAGACGAGCCCGCGCATCTGTCAGCAAGCCCACGGTCTGACAGAACCTGACTGGACCTGGCAGCGCGTTCACCCGCCGTCCACCTCGCCGGACCGGCCGGTGTGCGCGCCGCCTGCGCCCAGGCATCCTGATCAAGGAGCAACAGGCATGTTCACCCAGCCCGAGCGTCCTCGCCCGCGCCGGCATCGTCGTCACCGATCGGCCCCGCGGCTTCTCGCACGCCACCACATCCCGGGATGGGGTGTGGGTGTCGGTGTGGCTCTCCGTTTCGCCGTCCGCCTTGACGCCGACCCCCAAACCGACCCCCCGAACCCGCTCACGGCCCAGCTCAGGCCTACTCTGGCCGCTTCTTACGCGCTCCAGACAGACCCCCTTCTCTGGGGTCTCCCCCCTGGGGACGCCTATGCGTAGTCGCCTACCGGCTCCGGATCCGCTGCTGCGGCTGCAGGCCAGCATCACCGCCCGCGACGACCGGCTCCTCGGCTGGCTCTACGACCACGGGGTCCTGACCACCGAACAGATCGCCGCCGCCTTGTTCCCGTCCCGGGACTTCGCCCAACGCCGGCTGCGCCGCCTTACCACTTTGCGGGCGACAGACCGGTTCCGGCCCAACAAGCCCGATGGCGGCTCCTACCCGTACCACTACGTGCTGGACCAGCTCGGCTACGAGCACGTCCACGCCCAACGCGGACTCGGACCGCCGCGCCGGGACCAGGCCCGCCGCCGCAAACAGTCCCTCACCTCGCGCGCGGACCTGCCGCACCTGCTCGGCGGCAACCAGGTCTTCATCGACCTCGCCGCCTACGCCCGCGCCCACCGGGACGCTGCCCTGGATTGCTGGCAGCCTGCTTCGGCCTTCCATAGTCCGGGGGTGTTCTACCGTGACGGCGACAACCCTCAGATGATGGCCCGCGGACCGACAGGGCTGCCCCGTCCCGACGGGGCCGGCGTCTGGACCGAGCACGGACGGTCCGTGCCGTTCTTCCTCGAGTACGACACCGGCCGCGAACGGCTCGACGTTCTCACCGAGAAGGTCGCCAAGTACGAGCGGCTGTACGCGATGACCACGTGGGGGTGGCCTGCCCTTTTCCACCTGCCCTCCGCCCGCCGGGAGGCGAACCTGCATCACCGCCTCGCTGCCCTCGCGCCGACGGCGATCATCGCCACCACCACCGCCGAGCTCCGCGCCGCACTCGACGCCAGCCCCGCCGGGCGGGTGTGGCAACTCTGGGGTCTTGGCACTGGCGGCCGGATTCGGCTGGTGGACCTGCCATACACCAACGCCCCCTATGACACCGAGCTCCCTACGCCGGCACCGCCCAAACCTGACGGCGAACTGGCTCATTAGGGTATCGGCGACGGCGCCGTGCCAGTGCCATCCCTGCAACGGCGACAGAACTGGGGCAGGCGGGCTCGCGAGCCGCCACTGCCGTAGGTTATGTCTCGATCCAATGCCACTCGGCCACCTGGCGTGGCTACTGCAAGTTCCAGTGCGTGCTCTCCCCCGGTGGCGCCGTCACGAACGCCTCGGTTTCGACCTGAGCACCGCACTCGTCGCACGTCCGGATCTCGACGCTGCCATCGGCGCTGAGTACGCCAGGCCCAAAGTCGACGTAGCGCTTGCACCCGGTGCACTCCATGTAGACCCGCCGGCGAATCCATCGGCCGTACGTCTCTTGCGCCATGACCCAGCATTATCCACCTGGAGACAGCAACAGTGAACCAGCTAGGACTGTTCGACGATGCACTGAGGACGGCAGTGGTAGATCAGTTCGTTTCTCAGCCCTACCCGGAGTCGGTGCGCATCCACCACACCGTTGTTCGCGTCGCCGCCCAGACCAGCACCGGCCGTGGCCATCTCGCTAGCTTCGGGATGAGCGCCGGTCCGCCGGTTGTGGCGTCCGCAGAGAGCGGATCTCGGCTTGGCCCTCGGCGATCCGGTCGGGGATAAGCAGGCCGCCGAGGTTCACAACCGTACCGGCCATCCCGATGCGCTCGCCGCGGCCGACCGCACTATCTGGGTGGCTCCGTGGAAGGCGTACTTGGTCTCGTCGGGGTCATCAACGGCCGGAGATCCGCCTGCAGGTGGCGTGGGCCCCTCGCTGCCGATACGGCCGCGACATGGTCAGCGCCGAACCCACCGGGATCTGCCGCTCAGCCAGGAGCCGCGCGAGTGCTCGAGCTTCTGGCCGGTGTTCGTGGCCGAGTGCGCGAGATGATCCCTGGCCTTATCGACCTTGCTGTGCGAAGCACACCACGTCGTCGACGGCGCTCTCTAGGTCTGGGTGCGCTGGCAGGCCGGCTTCTATCATCCGTTGAACGAGTGCCTGGATGCGGGCGGTCGTCCGCAGGTCCACCCCGTATTCGACCCGTAGCCAGTGCTTGAATGACGGACGAGGCCGCAGGGTCTCGAAATGGTCGAGGACCGGGTGCCAGCCAGGGAAATTCTGCACGTCATGCCGAATCGCATCCTCATTGAGGTAGGCGATGATGTCCGGGCGCATGAGGGCGAAGTCCTTCACATGTCGCTGCCGCAGCTTACAGGCCTTACGGAATTCCTGCAGTTTGCGCTCTTCGGTCCGACGCTCATCCGAAACTCCATCATCGACCTCGTCCGGACGGCTGTAGTCGAGTAGTACCGCAACGGGGATGTCGAGGTGCTGTTCGATGAAGTCCAGCTGCGCGACGTTGATCAATTGATTCGTACCCCGCATCCGGATCATGGCGACGCCGGCGCGGTGGAGTCGCTCGCGGTACAGCGACTCCAGGATGAGCTGGTCATGGTCGCCTTCAACGATGAGAATGAGCGAGATCGCGGTGAATAACTCTCCCCGGCTCAGACCGAGGTCGCGAGCGAAGGCGGAGCCTACCTGCAGGTCGCCTGGTGCGAGCGGTGACAAAATCGTCGCGCCATTGCGCCGCAGCACATGGATCACCTGCCACGAGGTGAGTTCGAGAAAGTGTGGACTGTGCGAGGCGACGACGATGTTCTGACCCGCCCGTCGAAGGTCCTCAAGAGCACGCGCCGTCCCGCGTTGGGCCTTGGGGTGCAGATGGGCTTCCGGCTCGTCGATCACGCGAATCGTCAGTTGCGGCTGTAGGCCGGACAGATCCTGGGCCGCTTGCCAGATCGCCCGCCTACCCTCATCGTCCCACTCCGCTAGTTGGCGGCGGGCCGCCGTTACCAGGGTGCTGTCGATAGCGTCGAGGACCTGGTCCTTCGCCTCACTAGTCCAAAATCCGAAGGACTTCAGGGCTGACCGGACCTCGTTCTCGATCGGTGCGATCACCGGTGCCAGGTCGGCGGTGTCGAGACTACGCAGGACGCTGGCCCGCCACGCCGCCTGCCGGGTGAATTCGGCGAGGCTGCGGGCTGCGGTGGCAAGTGCCTCGTCCGCCCATCGTCGTTGCCCGGCTGACAGCTGCTCCAGCGTCTTTCTTTCGTCGTCTACCCAAATATCCTGCTGAGGCCGGTGCGTTTCGGTGACGACCAGGTCCGCGTCGTCTTCCCCACGGGGCTTCACCTGAACACCAGGGGCAGTTACGGCGAGTTCGACCATGGCATGGCGGGCGGCAACCGAGTGCAGCCACCAGTGCGGATCGGCGTCGGCGTTCCCGGTGTCGATAAGAAGGCTGAGGCTCTCCGCAAGCTCCATGGCGAGAGGAAGAGCGGGACGGAACTCAGCACGAAGGTATTCGACTACTTCATCCCAGTCTCTACGGCGCGGCAGCCACTCGAGGTGAGCCGGTGCCGTGTGAGTCTCCGGCAATGGCAGCAGATCGGTGTGGTGACGGAAGCCCTGCCTGGCTGGCTGGGCGCCCAGCCGACTGACGATAGGACGCAAGGCGGCCTTCACCTCCGACAGCAGCGCCTGATCGGTCCTGACTCCGACGAGTGTGCGGGTGAACCGGCGGCTGATGTCGCCGCTCGGCTCGATGGCGAAGCGTTGAAGCGTGTAGCGGACAATCGGGCGCTGGCACTGCACCGCCAAGTATTCCGAGACTGCGTTGGACGGGTTTAGACGCCGGAGCGCGTCGAAGAAAGTGTCCCCCTCGCGGATTCCGACAGTGTCCCACCACGCAGCGTCCGAGGGGATCCGAGAGAGCCTTGCCGCGTTCTTGCCGAAGGTCAGTGCGAACTGCTGCATCTCGTGGTTGAGGGCCGTGTTCGGTGCCCAGGGAAGCTCGTCGGCGGAGGTTCGGACGAGGAGCTCAAGGCTGCCCTGCCGCGCCTCCGCGAGCCGTCCACTCGCCAGCCGGACGGTCTCCCGAGTTCCCATCAGGATGGCGAGCGCCTCCAGGAAGTTCGTCTTACCGGCACCGTTGACGCCAAACAGGGCCAAGCCGTCCGACCACTGCACCCACTGCTCGCGTAGCCCTTTGTAGGCCCCTACCTTCACGGCCACAATCTCTGAAGAGGCACCAGGAACGAGTTCAGTCATCGGAAAGCACCTCCGGTTCACACGCTCACACCACGGAAGACTACGAAGTGGAGGATCGAGTGACAACGCCGAAGAGGCCTGGTCCGAGCGGCCGACGGCATCGGCCATTCGACGCGATCGCCTGCGCGGGATGCGCGTTCGGGCAAAGTGATAGTGCCTCCCCGACGTTTGCGGGGTGGCGCGGTTTGAGGCGGCAAGTCCGCGTCAACCGAGAGTGAGACGTCCCTCCTCGTCGAGGCGCAGGCGACCGCTGGTCAGGGCGACGTGCAGCCCGTACCGAAGCAGCTTGTCGATCTTGTCGGTGCGCCGGCGGTAGCCGAGCCGCTCCAGGCCGGCGCGCAGCAGCCGCTCCTCGTCGATGCTCGGTACGTCCTGCAGCACGTGCACGAAGGCGTTGGCCACCTCCTCGGGCGGCACCTCCTCGAACGCCCGGTCGTTGCTCGCCTGGGTGACTCGGTACGCGCGGTAGGTCTGCGGGTCAGCCCCGTCGGGCCAGGCGTACCGACTTACCGTCGGGTGCGCGTACAGCCGGCGGGAGTCGACGAGCGCGAGCACGGTCGTGCGGCGGTCCTCCCGGGTCCGGAGGAAGCCGAACCGGGCGAGGGCCAGGCGGGCGAGCCGGTGCTGCTCGATAGGCCCCTCCGCCTCGATGATCTCGCGGAGCGCGGTCCGCATCAGGCCGCGTACCCGCTGGTCGGTGGCGAGCAGGTCGAGGTCGGCCTGATCGCCGAGCGAGGTCGGGAGGTACGGAACGAACGGACTCGCCGTGATGGTGCCGGTCGCTGTCGCCGGCGCGACCGTCACCGGAGGCGATGCGGGCGCAGCGGCGAGTCCGGTGACGGGTGCCGGCGACGCGCCCAGGAGGGGCTCCTCGTCCGCCGCGACGCGCGACTGTGGCAACGCGGTGGCCGGCGACGGCTCGATGTCCGTGGCGGAGCGCGGCTGTGGCAGGTCGATGTCGTGTGGCGCTGCGGCCCCCACCGGCTCGGGCTCCGGTTCGGCGGTCGCGGGGGTCTCGGCTCGGGTAACCGCCTCGTCGACCCGGTCGAGCAGCGCCGACCGATCGTGGATCCACGCCGGCAGCCAGAACCGCACCACCTCCGGCCAGCCCATGATCGTGCGGAGCAGCGCGGGTGCCGCGTCCCGGTCGGCCACCGTCGGGCGGGCGCTCCAGTCGGGGCTATCGAGCATGACGGCCACCTGCCATCGCGGTGCCCCGGGCCTGCGTACGGCGAGGTCCACGGTGAAGTCGGACAGGCCGTGCGAGGTGCGGACCTCGTGGCCGCGGTCGCGCAGCGCCTTGGCCACCTCGTCGCGGATCCGGCTGCGCCGTTCGGCCCGGTCGGTGGCCAGGTCGCCCAGGCGGTCCGCGCCCGCGGCGGCCATTTCGCAGTACGCCCGCAGGTGCTGTGTGCCCAGCGCGGAGGTGCGGGACAGGTCGATGTCCGACGGGTCGAAGGAGGAATAGAGGACGACCTGGCGGCGGGCCCGGGTGATGGCCACGTTGAGCCGCCGCTCGCCGCCGGCCTGGCTGAGTGGACCGAAGTTCAGCGGAAGCTGGCCGGTCTCCGGGTTGGTGGAGAAGGCCAGGGAGAACAGGACGACGTCGCGCTCGTCGCCCTGCACGTTCTCCAGGTTCTTCACGAAGATCGGCTCCGGGACCGCCCCGGCGAGGTGCTCGCGGATGATCGGATCGGTGCTGTCTTCCAGCAGGTTGAGGATGAGGTCCCGCTGCTGGATGTTGAAGGTGACCACACCGATGGACTGGGTGGAGGCCGCCGGGTCGTGCAGCCGCCGGGTGATGTCCGCGAGGATCGCCCGCGCCTCGACCTGGTTGGTCCGGGAGCCGCCCCGGTCGTACTGGCCGTCGACGCGCCGCCAGGTGACGCCCGCGGTGCTGGTGGCACCGGGCGACGGGAGGCTGGAGAGCTTGTTGTCGTAGTAATAGCGGTTGGAGAAGGCGATGAGGGACTCGTCGTGGCTGCGGTAGTGCCAGGACAGCCAGCGTTGCGGCAGTCCTGACTCGACGGCCTCGCTGAGGATGCTCTCCAGGTCCTCCGGCACCGGGCCGTTGCCCTCGTCGACGTCGTCGGTGGTGTGGCTGGCCTGCATGATGCTGCTCGGCGGCATCTGCCGGGAGTCGCCGACCACCACCACGGCGCTGCCCCGACCCATCGCGCCGATCGCCTCGGCCACGCGGATCTGCGACGCCTCGTCGAAGATGACCAGGTCGAAGCGCTGGCTCCCCGGCGCCAGGAAGTTCGCCGCCGACGCGGGACTGACCAGCACGCACGGGGTCAGCGCCAGCACCGCGTCGGGGTACTGCTCGAACAGCTCCCGGAACGACCGCCCGCCCCGTTTGCGGCGAAGCTCCGCGGCGAAGTCGGCGAAGCGGCCACGCCGGTCGGTCGGGCTGAAGGGGCGTCGGCGGACCAGCACCGACGGCAGCTGCGTCGGCAGCGCGGACCGCAGCTCGCCGGCAGCCGCCTCGAACTGGCTGATCTCGTCGTCGTGCAGCTCCGGGTCAAAGTACTGCAGCCCGCCGGCCCGGACCCGCTCGGCGAGAGACGCGGCCGCGACACCCCGCCGGTAGACCTCCTCGGCGAGCTGCGAGGGCACCTCAGCGCGCAGCAGCTGGTCCCGATACTCGGTGAGGCCGGCCGAGGCGAGCACGTCGGCGTGGGTCAGCACGGTCGCCCACCGGCGCAGCGGGAAGAGCTCCTCGGCCTGCAGCTCGTGCAGCCACGCCGCGCCGTCCCGCTGCCAGGCGTCGACCCAGTGTGCACCGGCCGCCCAGAGCGTCAGCTCCGGCCCGGCCGAGCGCAGCACGCCGCGCCAGGCCCGCCACCGCGAGGCGGCCCGGTCGAGAAGGGCCGCGCCGACGTCGGTGAACCCGGCGTGGAACAGCTCCCAGGCCTGCGGGTGCCGGGCCAGGAGCGTCCGGCCGGCCCGAGTCGCCTCGACCGCGTCGGCCAGCCGCTCCTGCGCGTCGGGGTCGGTGGACTGCCACGCCGGCAGCCGCAGCCCGCCCAGTGCCGTGGCCTGCTGGTGGAGCGCGGTGGCTTGCGCCTGGGCGGCGACCAGCCGACCGGTGGCCACCTCCACCCGCTCGACGTCGAGCGTCGCACCGGCGACCAGGTGCACCGCCAACCGGTCCACGATGGCCTGCCGGCGCTTGCGCTTGCCGAGCAGCTTCTTCGCCGCCTCCTGGGCCTCGGCGTGCCAGGCGGTCAGTTCCGGGCGGGCGAACACGTCCGGCCGGAAGGTGGCGAGTTCGCCGGCGAAGCCCTGCCGGAAGGCCGCCAGGTCCGCCTGGAGGCGGGTCACCGCCTCGTCCCACCGCCGGTCGCTGGCGCGCAGGGTGGTCTCCCGGTCCGGCAGCAGCCCGCGTACGGCGAGCCAGGCGCCCGCCTGCAGCTCGCCGACGGTCTCGGGGGCGGGCAGCGTCCGCAGCAGCCCGACCAGGTGCGGGTGGGCGGCGAGGTCGGCCCGGAGGCGTTCGAGCTCGGCGGCGATCTCGGTGACCGCGGCGCTGTGCAGCCCGTCGAGGGTGCGGCAGCCGCTGAGCGCCCAGGGGTGCGCGGCCCGCACCCGCGCCGAGCGTGCGGCGGCCGGGAACTCCCGCAGGGTCGTCTCGACCTGGGCGCGCGCCGCGGCGGGCGCGTGCAGGTAGCTCACCGGGATCGGGGCGACCGGGCCGTCCCCGTACGCCAGAACCTGCTCGTAGGCCGACCAGAGCGACATCCCGACGGGGTTCGCGGTGTGGACCTGGGCCGGGTATTCCGCCAGTGGGGCGAGCCGCGTCCGGTAGGCGGTCTCGACGGCCGTCCACGTGCCGTCGCCGCCGTGGTCGTACTGGTCGAGGGCGTCGCGCAGCTGTTGGCGGATCGCGTTGAGGGACTGCTTGCGCCCGTGCAGGTCGAGTGCGAACGGCCCGAGGCCGATCTGCTTGAGGCGGCGCTTTACCACCTCCAGCGCGGCCTGCTTCTCGGCGACGAAGAGCACCGACCGGCCGGCGGTGACCGCCCGGGCGATCATGTTGGTGATGGTCTGCGACTTACCGGTGCCGGGCGGCCCCTCCAGGACGAAGGACTGGCCACGCTCGGCGCGCACGATGGCCTGCATCTGGGAACCGTCGGCGGGAATCGGCAGGTGCAGGTCCCCCTCGTCGACGGCGACGTCGGCGTCGTGGTCGGGGCGGGCCGGGTCGTCGAACGTGGCGCCGGAAGACTCGACCAGGTGCCGGACGACCGGGTTCTCCATGAACCGGGGCCAGTGCTCGGTGAGGTCCCGCCACATCTGGAAGGTGGAGAACTGCAGCAGCCGGAGGCTGGCGGTCTCGTCGATGCGGTAGTTCAACCGGTTGTCGACCAGGCCGGTGTTGATCGCGGCCAGGGTCTTGGCGATGTCGATGCCGTGCTCGTCGAGGACCGGCTGTTCCAGCTCCGGGATCCGGACGCCGTGCTTGACCCGCAGCCACTCGATCAGGCAGTAGTTCGGGCTGGCGACCTCGGTGCCGTCGATGACCATCGCGTACGGGCGGCGGCCGGTGCCACCCTCGATGCGCACCGGCAGGAGGAACAGCGGCGCGTACGCCTCTCCCCCGGTCGTCTTGGTGTGCACCAGCGTGCCGATGGTCAGGTAGAGGTAGTTGCTGCCGGTCTCCTGCTCCATCGTCCGCGCCTCGCGCTGCAGCGCCCGCATGACCGTCTTGTACCGGACGTCGGTGACCGCGCCGTAGACCCGCCGGTCGGTACGCAGCTCCCGGGTCAGGATCTCGGCGTCGAGGTCCTGCGCCCGGCGCGCCCCGGCCAGCTCGTGGACGTGGCTGATGTCGTCCTGCGGGATGACCTGCACCTGCTTGCCGTCGTGGATCAGATCGTCCAGCAGGGGCAACGCGCCGGCAGGCACGTGCAGGTCCAGGCCCCGGCCCCGCTTGGGCAGGTTGAGCAGTGGGTTGCGCAGGCTCAGGTCGAGCAGCGACTTCTTCCACTGCTGGATGCGCGCCGGTGACCCGTCGGACTGCTGCGGCACCTCGTCGCCCTCGTCGGCGAGCTGCCGCAGCTTCGCCGCGGCGACACCGGGCGGAAGGTCCAGGGACGCGGTGACGTGGGGCGTCGCCTCGGCGTCGATCGGGGCGGGCGCGACCAGCTCGTCGGCCGAGGGCAACGGCCGGATGCCGGAGCGGTGGGCCAGGTGCACGTCGACGACGCCCTGCAGACGCTGGGCGTCGCCGCGGAAGTGGCCGAGCCCGACCCGTACCGCCTCGGTGAAGGTCGCCGACTGCGCGCCGGGCCCGATGCGGGTCAGCTCGACCGGCACTGCCCGGCCGGAGTCGACCATCGAGATCAGCAGGTTCGTCTCGGTCACCGCGGCTGAGCCCAGCCGCTCCTCTTTCAGCAGGAAGCCGCCGAAGGCGTGCCCCTCGCTGATGAAGACGAGTGGGTGCAGCCCTGCCGCCTCCAGGCACGCGGCGTACGTGACGGAGAGGTCGAGGCAGTTCCCGAGCCGCCCGTCCAGCACTGCGGCCGTCGTCCGCACCTTCTGCCCGCTGTTTTCGAACGACGCCGGCAGGGTCTGGTAGGTGATCTCCAGTTGGCGCAGCGCCTCGTACACGGCGCCGGCGATCAGCGCTGCCCGTTCCGAACCCTCCTGGTAGCCCTGCAGCGAGCCGGAGCCGGTCCGCGCAAGCAGGAGCTGGGCGGCAGCCCGCAGGACCGCCTCCACCGCCCGGGTGTTCGGCTGCACGAAGGCCGCCAGGCTGTCATACAGGGCGGGGCTGTTGAACCACTCGTTGTGCGCCAGCACTCTCGATGGGGCGACCAGCGTCAACGCCTGGTCGTCTGCCTCGACGGTGAGTCGGTAGTCGACAGGGAACGCCTCGTCGGTGCGGTACAGCAGGGCACGGTCGGGCGTGACGTCGCGAAAGTCGTCCCAGCCGGTGCTCGCGCCGGGCCGCAACGGCGCGGTCAACGTACGCGTCCACGGCTCGATCAGCGCGCCGTCAGGGCCGAGCAGCTCCAGCGTCAGCGTCACGTCCGCCAGCGGTACCGGACCGTGGTTGACCAGCGTGAGGTGACGGACCAGCGGCACCCGGTTGTGCACCAGGGCGGCGTTGATCGCCGGCTGCACGAGCAGCCCGACGGCGAGCTGGTCGTCATCGGCGGTGAACTGCGCGAAGACGCTGTCGGACATGGGCGTTTCTCCAGGTGGCACGGCCAGGGAGGGTCAGCCTAGCGGCCACCCGACCGGTGGAGAGGGCCCCGGCCCTACCGGCAGGGTCCCTCCTGACGCTAATCGCCTCAGGAACGTCCCCTGGTCGCCTGCCGCTCCGGCGCGTCCCGGCTCTGCCTCTTCTTGGCGCTGTCGCACAGCGGGCAGCCGTAACCGACGGTCGGCAGGCCACGCCGGCCCACCTCGAACCTGACGAGGGTACGCGAGCAGCGACCGCAGTCGTCGCCGAGTTGCCCACTGCCTGGTGCGATGCCGGGGCGCCGCCGCTGCGCCCGGCGTACCGCGTCGGCGAAGGCTGGGTGCTCAGTCCGCAGGACCACGCCGGGGTCGGGACCGAGCAGCGACCCGGTCGAGGTCCACACCACCTCGTCGATCACGGCGCTTGATTCGAGGATCGGGACGCAGGGGCGGACGTTTACCCCGCCGCGCTTGGTCTCCATCGCTTCGGCCGACAGGTAGCCGTCCGGGTCTGGCTCCACCCAGACCGTCACCGGTTCGATCTCCACATCCTGCTCGGCGATGAGCTTCAGCGACGGGATCAGCGACCGCAGCCCGACCAGCGGCGCCCGGGGTAGCCAGATCTCGACGGACCGGGCGCCCACGAGGTCGTCTCGCAGTAGCCCGCCGATGTCGCCGGTGACCCGTTGAGTGACCGGGGCGTGGTTGAGCGCCTCTTCCCATGCAACGATCCGACCCCGTTCGATCAGCTTCGCGAAGAACTGCCACACCGCGTCTCTGGTGGTGCGACGCCCGTGCAGTTGGTCCAAGGCCGCGACGACCACGAGGTGGTCGCGGGCACGGCTGGCAGCCACATTCAGCAGTCGGGCGCCGTCACCGCCGGGCTCACCCTCGGTGAACCAGCGGTGCAGCGGGCGTACGCCGTTTCCGCTGTCGACAGTGTCGTAGACGACGATGTCCCGCTCGCCTCCCTGGAACCGGTGCACGGTCGATGCGGCCCAGTTCTCCAGCTCCGTTTCTGGAAGAAGCGACTCCAGCAGCCGGGCCTGCGCGGCGAAGGGCGAGATGACGCCAAGGCTGGACACCACAGCGTTCGCATCGGCGAGAAGTCCGGCAACGAGTTGCGCGTGCATCAGGTTGTACCGGGAGGACATGCCCTGTTTGCGCGCGGTCCGCGCACCGATCCGGGAGGTGTCGAGTAGGACGAGTTCTCCCTCGGCCCAGTCTGCCTTGCTGCCTCGCGGCCTGGTGGAGACCGTCTGGGCGGTGACGAGCGGGCTCTCCGGATAGAACGCCTCGCTCACCACATGGTTGATGTCGCGACGCATGCGGTACTGCTCGGTGAGCGCCGCGAGCCGGCCGGGTAGCAGGCCGCTGCCCACCGCCACGTCCACGGCGGCCTTCTCGAACGGGCTGCGCAGCAGCCACTCCCCGGCCGACGGGGTGTCGGCGACGACGACCGGCGGCAGTTGCCGGAAGTCACCCGCGACGACGGTGTGGCCGCTGCCCGCGCCCGCGACCAGCATCGCCAATGCCGTCGTGGTCATGCTGGCCTCGTCGAGGATCACCACGTCGAAGGCCAACTCGCGCAACGTCCTCAGCACCACCTGATGCGAGGTCGCGGCGACCACCTCCGCCTCGCGGCAGACCTGTCGGCGCACGTGGTGCAGGGATTCGTCGAGTTCTCGGACCAGGGCGGTGGATTCGGCCAGGTCTCGCTCCAGGGTCAGCCGCAGCCCCTGCTCCTCGTCAGTGAGGCTCGCGTGCCGCCGCTCCAGGGGTTTGAGCCGCTCCCGCAGGCTCCGGTTCCGTTGTCCCTCGCGGACCCGCAGCTGGGCCAGGGCCTCGCCGCGCTTCGCGGCGATCTCGTCGATGAGGACGTGTCCCTCGCTGCGCCCGATAAGCGAGGTGTCGGAGGGCTGACCGAGTCGGACCAGGCCACCACCGGCGAGCTCCGGAATCTCCTTCAGCACCGCCCGGACCGCGACGTCGACCGCGGCGTTGGTGGGGGCGGTGAGCAGCACGCGCAGTCCGCTGACACAGAGCTGCGCGACGAGGGCGCCGATGGTGGTGGTCTTCCCGGTTCCCGGCGGGCCCCAGAGCCAGGTGACACCGGGAGTTAGCGCGAGCTGGACGGCGTACCGCTGGCCGTGGTTGAGGCCGTCGGCCGCAACGGTCGGCAGCTCCTGCGGCGCGGCTTCGCGGCCCGCGGTCAGCAGGGCCGCAGCGGCCTCCGCGTTGAAGCCCGGCCCACCGTTGACCAACTCGCGCAGGCGCCTGCTCTGTGCGGAGAGCAGCCAGGAGAGGTCGCAGCGCAGGGTGGCTTCCGCCGGCACGGTCGCCCCTGGCGGCACCGACAGCGTCACGACGTTACCGAAGACCGATACCACCTCGACATCGATCGGCACGCCGTCGACGACGAGCGTCGCCTGAGCGCCCTCGGACACCCCGAGATCACCCTCGGCCTCGAACCGCATCAGCTTCCGCGACGTCGTCTCGGCGACGACGAATCCGCCACTGACCTGCACGTCCTGGAGGGTGCGCCGGTCAGTGACGGCCCGAAGTTCGTCGTGGAGCGCCCGGGCGGCCTGCTCGGCGATCCGCGGCCACGCAGCGGGCACCGGCCCAGCCGGTGGGGTCGACTCGTCCATGGGGATGCCGATCGAGGAGGCGAGCTGGCGCACCTCGATGGCTGCCCGCCGGGCAGCGGGCGGATCCGGCGGGCGCCGTACGGGGGGCGCCGCTACCGTGTCGGCCATCGGTGCGGCCCATCCTCGCGGTACCCAGCTGTCGCCTTGGAGGTCGGCGAGACCATGCGTGGCGCAGGCGATATAGAGGTCGCTGCTGTCGGTGCGCACGCCCGCCTGCCGGAGCGTCGCGAGTAGCGTCTCCTGCGACATCGGCCCCTGCGACAGCGCCTCCTGCACGACCTTGATGAGCTTGCGCTCGGCTCCGACCCCCACACCGACCCCCGTCACCAGCGGAATCGACAGCGGTCCCGCATCTCAACAGCACCGCCGCTCGCCCACACCTGAGTTGCACCGGTGCTGACCGGGTGCTGCGCGGACCAGGCTAGGGGCGGTCGCGCCGCGGGTAGCTGGCCCGAGTGGGCAAGATCCTTCGCCCGGACCGCATGTCAGCTCGTCCCTTCGTGATCATTAGTGACCCGTCTGGCTGATGAAATGGCCAATCCCGGTTCAGCTCGCACATCAAAACCTGATCTTGGATGTCGTACTCCTACGGCACGATGTGCGCCATGACGACGCACCACCCCACCACCCGGCGCCTGGTCTACGGCCACGCGCAGATGCAGGACTGCCTCGCCTTCGCCGACGCGAACACCGCCGCCGAGGAGGGCGGAGAGATCAAGGCGCTCGCCGCCGCCCGCACCTGGGGCGAAGCCCGGCAGGTCCAGATGACCCACCTGTGGAACCCCGCCGGTCCGGACTACTACGAGCCGGAGGACGGGTACGCCGACGACAAGCCGTTCAAGATCAACGAGGTCAGTGCGGTCGCGGAGGGCGACTGGCCCCCGATGGTCACGGAGCGGGCGTTCAAGCTGCTCCCCAAGGACGTGCAGGCTCAGTTCGGGAAGCGTGAGTTCACCGTGCACAACGGGGACATCCTTGAGATCCCGCTCGCCCAAGAGGCCGAGCTGGTGGCGGAGCTGCGCCAGCGCGGCTACGAGGTGACTCGCGACGACGATCTCATCAACGTTCTCGACGGCCGCAGCTTCAGCCCGCTCGTCGGCTGACGGTTCCCACCCACTCCCAACTGGCGCACCGTTGGCTCGGCGTCGGCAGCCGGACCAGCGGTGCAGCCTGCGGCGATGAACGCGTGTGGGGTGCAGCGGTGGGCGGCTGCCGGACGGTGGCCGGAACAGTCCGGGGATCGGCCTGCTGACTGAGCAACGCCACCCCCACATGCCGGGTCGTCGGTCAGCGTCGTAGACGGCGGGCACACTCGCCATCGTGGCCGTCGCGGAGCAGGCACCGCCGGCCGCCAGGCAACCTCAGGTCGCAGAAGACCCGGTGGCGGAGGAACTGCTGGTCCTCTTCGGAGACGGTGGTCTCCCCCGGGTCGGTCATCGGCAGCAGCGCCATCCACCGGCCGATGACCCGGGCCAGGCGCTGCGCGGCGGGTAGATCGGCGGCGACGACGGGCAGATGGATGACGTACCGCTGGCTCATCGGGCCTGGTCCCGCTCGTTGCCGGCGCGGGCGTGGTCGGCCTGCCAGCGCCGCAGCGCGTCCTTGATCCGCGCGGTCTCCCGGCGGCTCTCGGCGAGGGCGGTATGGAGCGCCGACATGTCGACGGCAACGCGGTCGAGGAAGGCGTACACGTCGTCGGGGTTCAGGCCGCGGCGTCCGAGCCCGGTCGGTGCGAAGCGGCGCTCGCGCACCTGCCAAGGCAGCAGGCTTGTGTACGCCGAGGAGCGATAAGTCGCACCGCTCCCCCGTGCCGGTCGTTGGTTGGAGACGTTCATCTGCTCGGCCTGCCTTCCTCTTAGTGGAAGGGTGGGCCCACCACTCACACCGCTCGCGCGGGCCCACCCCGCCCTGCCACCGCAGCTTCGATCAGCGGTACGGCACCAGGGCTGCTCAACGGCGTCACTCGACCGAGTTATAGATCCAGCTCCCGCCTCGGGACGTCACCGCTTCGGTAAATATACGGACAGGGGCACAGGGGCACAACCAGTCTGCCCCACGGGCGGACGAGGCTTGTGAGGTATGACCATCGATCCGCGCTCGCACACGCCCGTCTATGTGCAGGTCGCCGACATACTGCGGAGGCGGATCGAATCCGGTGAGCTGGCGCCCGGGGTATCGCTGCCGAGTGAGGCGCGACTGACCCAGGAGTACGGCATCGGCCGTGAGGCCGTCCGGATGGCGATGTCGATTTTGCGGTCGGAGGGGTTGGTCAGCACCGTTCGCGGTCACGGAACGCGGGTGCGAGGGACGCCCGAGCGGCAGCTGGTGGAGCTGCCAGCTGGCGCGTCGGTTGTCGCTCGCATGCCGACGGGCCGTGAACGGAACGAGCTGCACCTCGACGAGGGCGTCCCGGTGGTGGAGATCCGCCACGGCACGGGCAAGGTGGAGGTCAAGCCCGGCGACCAGGTCGAGCTGACGCGCCCAGCAGATGGATAGGTCTTAACCCAGCTCGAACTGGCAGGCCATCGCCTTTTGTCGGCACTCTTCGGCAAACTCGTGCTCGTCTTCCGACTGGCCCAAGTCTCGGGCCAACGCCTCGAAGGCCTGACGAGCCTGCCGGAAATCACCTGCGAGCATGTAAAGGTTGGCGAGATCTAGTCGTAGCGCGACGATCTGCGTAGCGAGCGGTTCATGGCCGGCGGGTGCCGAACGGAGGGCACGCTCCAACACCTCGGCCGCTTGCACAAAGCGTTCGTTCTCGGCCAGCTCATGTGCCTGTGCGCGTAACTCGACCAGTTCCTGCTGGGATCTTTGTTGCGGCGCGGAGACAGCCCCGGGCGGCGGAAGAGCCTGAGTGGCCGGGTCCGGTGGGGGGGCTACGACCCGGAGACTGGCGCTTTCGTCGACGAACGGCGTTAGAAGCTGCTGAACTTCCTCAGCCGACGCTGGCCTCTCCATTGGCTCTTTGGCCAGGAGGCAGTAAAGGAGATGCGCCAGGTCGTCGGGCACGTCCGAGCGGTGCTCGGTGATGATGGGGATCGGCGAGCGCATGTGCTGGCGCAGCATGTCGGGGGCGTTCGCCGCGTCGTAGGGAGGGTTACCGGCGAGCATCTCGAAGAGGATGCATCCCAGGGCGTAGAGGTCGGCCGCGGGTCCGACGGAGCCGCCTTTGGCCTGCTCGGGTGCGATATAGGCGGGCGTGCCAAGCGTGCGGCCGGTGGCGGTGAGGCGCGACGCTTCGGCCGGACCCAGCAGCGCGGCGACCCCAAAGTCGAGCACCTTCACCACCCCGGATGGGGTGACCATGAGGTTCTGGGGCTTCAAGTCGCGGTGCACAAGGGAGGCGGCGTGGGCGGCGACGAGCACAGAACAGATCTGCGCGGCAATCGACGCCGCCTCGCCGACGCGTAGTTGCTCCTGCTCGGCGATGTGGTCGGCGAGGACGATTCCGGGCACGAGCTGCATGACGAGGTAGAGGTCATCGCCATACACGCCGAGGTCGTGTACGGCCGGCACGCCGGGATGGTCGAGCCGGGCGGTCGCTCTCGCTTCGCGCCGGAAGCGTTTGACCGCCGTCTCACGCTCGTCTTCCGGTACCTCCAGCTGCCGGAGGAACTTAATCGCCACTGGCCGGTCGAGTCGCTCGTCGAAGCCGGCCCAGACCTGGCCCATTCCGCCGCGTCCGACCGGATACGTCAACTCGTACCGCTCGCCGATGCGGTCCCCCGCCTGCACCTTTGGCCCCCCTGCGCTTAGAGCCGGCCCCCGCTGACACGGGCGCCGGTGCTCACGGTAGCTGTCGCTGCACGAGCCGGCTGGTGAGGAACGGGCTGGGTGTGCCGTGCCAGAACACCGCCAGCTCGTCGCGGGGACGGGTGGCGGCGACGAAGAGCAGGGAGCGGTCCCGCTGGCGTTCGCGCTGGTAGCGCTTGGGGTCGGTATCCCGGAATCTGCTGATCATCTGCCGAGGCACGAGCCCGTCGCTGACCCCGGCGATGATCATCCGCTGGTACTCGAGACCCTTGAACCGGTGCATGGTGCCGACGTGGACACCGTCGGGTTGCTTCGGACCGTCGGGGCCGATCTCCACCACCGGCAAGCCGTCGGCACCCAGCCGGCTGATCACGTCGGCCGCGAGGTCCTTCGTCGGCACGCAGATGGCCACCGAGCCGTCGGTCGGGTTGCCCCAGCCACGCAACTGTTCAACGATCAGATCCCGTTCCTGGGCCCATGTGGGCGCACCGCGGAAGATCGGTCGGCCGCCCCGTAGCAGCGAGCGGTAGCCGGCCAGGTCCTCCTCGCCGCCGTCGAGGTCGTCGTACACCTCACCGGTCATGATCTGCAGGGCATCAGCCAGGATCTGCCGGGTTGTGCGGTAGCTAAGGGTGAGCCGGGAGGAGCGGCCCCGGATGTTGATGCCGAGGCTGCTCAGCGTCACGTGGTTGTCGTAGATGCGCTGGTGGGTGTCGCCGGTGAGGAACATGTCGTCCGAGCCGGGCGCGACCATGGCGCGCAGCATCTTCCAGTGCGCGGCGCTGAGGTCCTGCGCCTCGTCGACCACGACGTGCCGGTAGCGGGGGCGATAGAAGCCGCCCGAGGATTCAGCGGAAGCGTCAGCGGCAGCGCGCTCCATCTCCAGCCGTGCCGCCCGCTGGGCGACCTGCCGCCAGGTCCAGACGCCCTGACCCTCCAGCCATGTGGTGAACCGCTCCACGAGCTGCCAGATCTGGTCCCGCTCCGCCCGCGTCAGGGAGCGTCCACGGTTGGGCCGGCGGGCCTTGAAATAGTCCGTCCGCGAGTTGAGCACCTGGCCCAGGATCACCTGGGACCACTCGGCCGCGAGAAACTCGGCGTCCCAGCCGGATTCCCCCGTCTCCACCAGGAAGTCACTCCACAGCTGGGAGACGCGGTTGTCGTCAACAACCCGCCGGGTGCCACCTGCCTTCGCCTCGGACACCACCTTGCTCGCTAGCCGGTCGATGTTGACGATGTCCACCCGGGACACCAGCTCCTGACCGCCGAGCGCCATCAGCCGCGTTCGCAGGTCGGCCGCCAGGTTGCGGTTGAATGTGGTGAGCAGGATGGGCTTGTCGGCGCCGGGCGGAAGCTTTCGGGCCAGGTGGGCGACCCGATGCAGCGCCACGATCGTCTTCCCGGTGCCGGGACCGCCGCCGACGCGAGCTGGCCCGTTGTACTTCCGCTCCACCAGCTTGCGCTGGGTCGGGTGCAGGAAGATCTGCCAGCGCTCAAAGGACTCGCCGAGCATCGCCTGGAGCGCTTCATCGTCCGAGGAGACCTGGGTGGCTGGGCGTTCCACCGCGGCCTCAAAGTCCTCCGGGTCGACCGGCTCGTCGGCCCGTACCGGATCGGTGACCTGCTTGAGCACCTCGTCGTACGGGGTGCCGTCGAAGAGCGCGAAGAGTACGTCGGTGGTCAGCTGCGGCGCCCGGTCGAGCAACGCCAGCAGCTCGGCCTCGGTGGTCAGCTCCCGGATCTGCGGCAGGAGCGGCTCCGACACACCCAGGTCCACGAGTTGAGCGTCGCTGTACTTGTCGAAGAGCGGCTTCGGCGTGGCCGCCGGCTCCACCTCCGGCGGGACGACCCGGCCGATGATGCTGTCGCCGACCGGCTCCAGGTCGACGACCTCGATGCCGCCGGTGACCCGGTTGATCCGGTACGCGTACCGGCTCAGGTCGTCGTAGACCTCGCTGCGGTGCTTGACCGCGACGAGCAGGTAGTCCCGCTCGGCGATGTGCAGCAGCAGCGCCCGGTAGTCCTTGCTGATCCGTGCGGACATCAGCCGGGCGTCGCCGTTGAGCGACTTCAGGTTGAGCCCTGGGTTCTCCGGGTTGTGCCGGAACTTGTGCATGAACTCGTAGACCGCACCAATGTCGGCGCGGGTGAGCTTCATGACCTCCTTGTCGGCCCGGTCCAGCATCCGCAGGGTTGCTCCGGTGTTCATCGACGTTCTCCCCCGCTCGTCGCTTCGATCTGCGCCGCCAACTCGTCGGCGGGCCATTCGCGCGCGGTCCGCGCGTGCCAGCCCGCCTCCGCGTACGCCCGGTCGCGGTCGGCGACCTCCGGATCATCCTGCGACCCGGAGAGCACGATCGCGATCCGCCGCTCCGGCCAGGCCAGCTCGGCCGGCCAGCCCTGGTCACCCAGCTCGTAGCCGACCACCGGCGCCGGCACGCCCTGCCGGGCCAGGTGCTGAACGAGCAGCTCCAAGGTGTTCTCGTCCCGGTCCAGGTACCGCAGCACCTCGTGCCACGGCGAGTCGGAGCTCACCGTCTCCGGCTCGGCCGGTGCCGGTTGCGCGGTGACGCCGAGCCAGGTGGCGGTCTCCTCGTCCAACGGCAGCGCGCGCTGCGCCAGCATGAACCCGGTTCCCTCGGTGACCGCCATGGAGGCCGGCTCGAAGGAGTCGAGCGTGGAGAGCGCGAGCTGCCCGGCGTCCCCGCCCCCGTTGGTGAGGAACTGGATGATGTTGCCCCACGCCAACCAGGACGCCCATCGCCTCTTGTGACCATCGCCGGCCACCGCGGCCGACGAGTCGTCGATCACGGTGAGCGCCGACCAGACTCGCGTGCCCCCGCGGCCGTCGACGATCAGCGTGAGCGGGCAGTTGGCGTCGTCCCTTGCTCGGAACAGCGCGATTCCGCCCTGTTCGGGTTGTTGCAGCGGTTCGCCGCGAAGCGCGGCGAGGATCCGGACGCCGATCCCGCCGGAGGCGGCGCCCGTCTTCTCCCGCGCCTGCTGGAGCAGGCCGGCGAGGGTCGCCTCCGCCCGCCGCTGCCAAAGGTCCAGATCGGGATCGGCGAGGAACTGCATGAGCAGGTCGATGGGGTTCGTCCAGACGAACCGCTTCAGATCGTCCGGGTCCGTGTCGGGGGCGATCTGCCGGTACAGGTCGCGGGCCTTCTGCTGCCCATTCCCGGCATAGGGCGCCCAGTTCCCGGGGTTTCCTTCGTTGCCCCAGCTGGTGACGTCGTCCCAGTTGGCGGCGAAGACGAGGTAGTTGTGGGCACGCAGGCGGGCACGCTTCTCCGCGTCGTCGGCGAGCCGGTTGTACTGGGCTGAGCCGTGGTACTTGAACCCGTCGAGGTAGACGGCGACCTCGGGCGAGGACGCGTCGAGGCGCTTGAAGTGCACGTCGGGGCGGGTGCCCCGGATGGTGTTCTGCAGCTTCATCTGCCAGTGGGTAACGCTACGGCCGTTGTCCCGGCTGAAGTGGAGGTCAGCGATGCGGGCGCCATCGCGGTCGTGGCCCTTTTCGATGCGCAGACCGGATCCGCGCAGGTCCGGCCGGACCAGTAGCTTGGTGAGGAACTGCATCTCCAGCTCGCTCTCCACCTGGTGGATGAGCGAGATCTCGTCGGTGCGCGTCCCCTCCTGGACGTCCCAACCGTCGAGGAGCCGGGTCAGCATGGCCAGCGCCTCGTCCCGACTCATCAGCGGGAACTCGTCGTTGCGCGCGTACCGCAAGAGGCAACGGTGGCACGCCGTGCGCTTGCCGCAGACGCAGGTGTCGATCAGGTCCCGGGCCAGTTCCAGGACGGCGCGGAACTCCTCCGGCTTGGCAAGGCGGTGGAGGTAGCCCGTGCCCTGCGGCTGGGTGTCGTAGACGACCACGAAGTTGCGGGTACCGTCGCTCTGCCCGTCGGGCATGGTGGCCCGCACGACCTGGAGGTGCGCGGGGTCGCCGCCGTACTGGGCGGCGATACCGAGCCGGACCGCCGCGGCGAACGAGACGAGCCGCTCCTGCACCACGACGGTCGCCGCGGGGATCAGGATGCGTAGCGCCTCGGTCTCCAACTCGTGGGCGAGGATCAGGTCGACGTGGGCGTCCGGAGTACTGGGCGAGCGCCGGTACGGGCACCAGGGCCGGTGGTGCTCGGCGCCCTGCGCGACGGTCGAGCCGGACGCCTGCGCGGCGAGCTGCTGGCTGACCGCCGGCGCGCCGTCGACCGTGGTGCCGCCGCAGGACGTGCAGGTGTGGAACCGGTTGATCCGTACCTCGTCGCCGGCGAACGGCTCGGCGACCCGGTCGTACCGTTGAGCGCCGAGGTTGAAGTGTCGGATCATCGCATGCCGGCTGTAGTCGACGCCGAAGGTGTCGTGCGCGTGCCGCCAGGACGACTCGACCTTGGCGGGGTCGATGTCGACGGCGTAGGTGGTGGCGTAGAAGCGGCGGTCCCGGTCGTCGTCGTCGTCCCGGATCCTGGCGTCGTCGCGCTTGTCCCGGCTGAGCACCCGGGTCGGCTGGAGCACCTTGAACAGGCGTCCATGATCGGCGATGCCGGGGTCGGCGCAGCGTGGGCAGGGGCTGGTGTCCTCCTGCGCCAGGTGGGTGCGGACGTAGCCGCACTGGGCGCAGACCCGCCACTGCTCGTACGCCGGCCGGTCGGCCGGGCCGACGTCCAGCCCGGAGATCTCGTGCTTGTAGCCGCGCACGTAGTAGCTGTTGCCGGGGGCGATCTCCACCAGTGCCTGGCGGGCGGGCCGGGCGTACTCGCGCAGCTCGCTGTGGAACCGGCGGTCGCCGTCGGTCTTCTCCTCCCAGGTCAGGGCCGCTTCCAGATCGGTCCGGGTGTCGATCAGCGCGTAGTTCGGCAGCAGGCCGAACTCGACCAGGGTGCCGTGCGCGGCGGCGGAGCTGACCTCACGCAGCCGCTTGCGGACGGCGCCGGCCTCCGCCTTCAGCATCCTTAGTTCGCGGGCGTGGTCCGGGTCGCTCGGGACCAGGGTGCCGCGGGCCGTGTCGATCTCCTGGAGGCGGCGCCGCAGGTCGGCCAGGCGGACCTCCCACGACTCGCCGGCTTCCTTGACCCGGTGGACGATGCCGTCCACCGCGAACTCCCGCAGCTGGTCGGCGGCGGCCGGGAGCACCTTGTCGCCGAAGAGGCCGAGGAAATCCTCCACCAGCCGGGGGCCGTCGCGGCGTCCGGCCTCGGCCAGGTTGGTCAGCCATCCGCTCGGGCCGAAGAGGACGTGTGCCCGGCGGGGCATCGGCAGTACGCCGGGCAGCCGGTCGCGGGCGGCCAGGTCGATCAGGTGGGCGAGGTACTGCCGGCGCAGGATCTCCACGGCGGAGAGGAAACAGCCGGGCGGGACGATCTGCCCGGCGATCATGTCCCGCGGGTCGGTCAGGTAGTAACGGTCCCGCTCGGTCCGGCCGACCAGGGTCAGCACGAGCGCGTTGCCGCTCTTACGACCGGCGCGGCCGGCACGCTGGACGTAGTTGGCCGGCCCGTGCGGCAACGACGCCAGCACCACCGCGGAGAGGGCGCCGATGTCGATGCCCATCTCCAGCGTCGGCGTGCAGGAGAGGACGTTCGGGTCGGTGTAGCGGTCACCCTCGCGGAACTGCTTCTCGACGGTTTCCCGCTGGGCCCGGGTCAGCATGCCGGTGTGCTCGCCGGTCACCACCCGGAACACCGGGCTCTCCAGGTAGAGCCGCCGGTAGTAGTCGTCGGGCGCGGTGTCGTCCACGGCTGCCTGGAGGCGGCCGGCGCAGCGGTACTGCCGGCACGGTTGGCCGATCCAGTCGGCCACCCGGTCCGGGTGTTCGGTCTGCTGCCAGTGGCAGGTGTCGCAGCCAACCCCGGCGGTGACGGCCGCCGCGTCGTCGAGGCGGGTGACGCGCAGGTGGCCGGGCATCAGCCCGTACACGGTGTTGCCGTCCTCGGTGTCGCCGGCGGCGATGATGCCGTCGGCGGCCAGGGCGGGCAGCAGCCGGGAGAGGTAGCCGGCGGCCTCGCCGTGGTCAAGGCCCAGGCAGCGGGAGGTCCAGTCCTGGTACCAGTTGCCGCGCGCGGTGATCGCGTCGAACTCGGAGCGGGACTTCGGAGTGGCGAGCAGGAACGCGGGCGCCGAGAGCCCCCTGGGGAACGCGGGCATGCCGGCGGGCCGTCCGCCCCAGATCTGCCAGCGGGTGCCACCCCGCTTCAGGTACGGCGCCAGCCACTCGTGGTACACCGCGCCGCGCGTGCGCAGCCGCTCCAGCAGCCCGCGCAGGAAGGCGAGGTAGCGCGCGTCGTCCGGCGGTGCGCCGCCGAGGTGGCCGGGGCCGGTGAGCTGGACGTCCCGGCAGACGGTGGCGGCCTTCGCCGGGTCGTCGAGGGCGACCTCCACGGCGACGCTGCGGGTCAGCTCCAGGGTGCGACCCTGACGGGCGCGCAGGCCGGTCTCCATCACGGTGGCGAAGACGAGCCGCTCGCTGATCAGCGACCAGGTGTCGCGGCTGCCGGTGTGCTCACCGGCGAGCAGGCTGTCCACCCCCGGCTGATCGTGCAGATCCGGCGGCACGACGGTGGAGAGGATTCGCGGATCGGCCGCCGCCTCGATCATGTTGACGAAGAGGTCGTCCAGCCCGACCGACTCCCCCGGCCGCAGCTGGCTGGCGAGCAGGGAGCGCAGCGAGAAGGAGTACGACCGGTTGGCGACGAAGCCGGCGCGGTGCGCGGCGTCCTGGACCGAGTCGTTGAAGAGCAGCGTCTTCTTCTCGGCCTCACTCAGCTCGCCGCCGGTGAAGAGCTGGGTGATCGACACGGACGCGAGGGTCGCCAGTCCGGCGCCGAGGAAGCGGATGCCGTGGTCCAGCTCGCAGGAAGGGCAGCGGTCCTTCTCGGCCGCGTTGATGTCCTGGGTGTCACCGAGCACGACGACCGAATCATCAGTGGGCGTGTGGTCCCGCTGCGGGTCGAAGGGGCGCACCCGCCGGCCGTGTTCCAGCACCAGCAGGCCGCCCGATCGCTGCCGCACCTCGTCCTCGGTGGCGGCGATTAGGGCACGGACCCGCCGCTTGTCCCGTCCGACGCTGGCCCGGTAGACCTTGTCCGGGTCGATCTCCAGCTCCTGCGGGTCCTTCTCCGGCGAGATCGCCATCCAGCCGGAACGGCCGCAGTGCCGGCAGTAGATCGCGGGCAGCCGCGGGTAGCGGTTGTCGGCCACCACCGCGTCGACCTCGGACGCGTACGGGTCCAACTCCCGGGGCGCTTCGCCGTACCAGCCGAAGGCGGCCTGGTGGGAGGTGCCGCGCAGCAGCCGGGAGACGGCGCGTACCCACAGGTGGGTTTCGATGTTGAGCAGCGGACGGCCCGGCTCCTCCGGGTTCTGCGCCTCGGAGAGCAGGCCGACGAACCGAGCCAGGGCCTTGGCGGTGATCGCCGGTGGGGTCTTCATCGCGCTCCCCCAGCCGGTGGCGTTCTTGCGGGGCAGCACGTCGATGACTTCTTCGAGGGTGCGCGGCATCGGGCCGAGCGAGTCGAGGACCGCCTTGGTCAGCGGGTGCCGGCGCAGCAGCTCACCGAGCCGGGTCGGGTTGTCGGCGCAGCGCTCGCCGAGCAGCAACTCGGCGACGTCGGCGATCATCCGGTCCGGGTCGCGGTCGTCGACGGCGGCGAGCTGCTCCGGGCTGGGCAGCGGCAGGCTGAAGTCCTGGTGGGCGATGAACTCCCCGGGCTCGTAGCGGTCCTCGCCGACCAGCGAGCCGGCGTCGAAGCCGACCCCGAAGACCTGCTCGGCGACCTCGCGGATCGCGGTGCGGCCGTCCCGACCGCCGCCCTCGCCGAGCGTGGCCGAGGTGGCGACCGGGCAGATCGGCCCCAACGGACGCTCCGGCTGGTCGAGACCGAGCGCGGCGGCGAGCCGGCGCAGCAGCATCGCGACGTCGGTGCCCTGTGCGCCGTCATAGGTGTGGAACTCGTCCAGCACCACGTACGCCGGCTCGGCGCCCTCCCACAGCGGCAGGTCATCGGCGCGCTGGAGCAGCAGGTCGAGCATCTTGTAGTTGGTGATCAGGATGTCCGGTGGCGTGCGGCGCATCTCGGACCGCTTCGTCATCACGTGCGGGTACTCGATGGCCGCCACGTCACCGATGTAGAGGCCGGCGGTGACCTGGCTGAGCGCCGGATCGGAAAGCAGCTCGTTGATGCGCTGCGTCTGGTCGGTGGCCAGCGCGTTCATCGGGTAGAGCAGGATCGCTTTGATCCCGGCCCTCCCCTGCTGCCTCTGCCGGCGGCAGTGGTCGAGCACCGGGATCAGGAACGACTCCGTCTTGCCAGAGCCGGTGCCCGTGGTGATCAGCGTCGGCTCGGCCGCCTTGCCCTTCGTCGACAGGCGGGCAAATGCCTTCGCCTGGTGCAGGTAGGGCGTGAAGTCGTCCGGCGCCCAGCCCAGGCTCGCCACCCAGTCGCCGTCCGCTGGGCGGAAGGGCGTGCGGATCCGCAGGTACGGCCCGCGGAAGATGCCCTGCTCCGGGTGGGATAGGAAGCCCTCCAATCCGTGGCGGACGCCCTCCTCGGTCAGACCGAAGGTGGTGGTCAGGTACTGGGTGAGGGCGCGCTGGAGGGTGTCGGCGGCGATGGTCGGCCTCATGACAGCTGCCATCCGGCGTCGATAGCGTCCTGGAGCCGCTTGCTGAAGACCGCGTGCGCCTGCCGGTACTCGTTCTCCCGATCCGCCTTGTAGAAGGGGGCCACGTAGCCCGCCGGCACCCGGCTCCGTCCCGGGTCCTCCAGGTACTCCATGAGCTGCTCGTAGTGCTCTTTGTCTTGACCGAAACCGAAGGCGTGGTGATTCTTCGCGATCTTCCGGCCATTCATGTCGAACCAGGTGGCAGTGTCATAGTCAGCGAGGATCGGGTACCGGGCACGGTAGAGCGCAACGAGCTGCTCGGCGGTCAAGCCGAGCCAGCACGACACGAGTGCGTCGATCTCCACCAGCGCCGCGCGCCGCTCGTACTCGGTACGCAACGACGTGCCCGCCTCCCACGTCGCACGACCCTGTGCCAACGGCGCGATGTTGGGCCAGTCGACAGCCCAGTCCGTGGTCGCGAAGCATTCCCTGTGAAAGAGGTCGTTCCACAGCGGCGCGAAGGCTTTGGTCTGACATGTCAACCGTAGAAGCCGCAGCAGCAGTTCCAGCGCCAGGGGGTGCCCTGGGTCCGGGGAGGGCAGGTTCTGCGCCTCCGTCATCCGGAACTGTCCCTTCCCTCTGACCCGGAGAAGGTAGTCCAGGGGGAGCGCCGCCCAGAACCCCGCGATCAGGGCGGTCTCTTCATCGGAGGCGGCAGCCAGGGTGTTGATCGCGTCGACGTGTGTCGGTCCCGGCGGGATCAGCGCGCTGTAAAGGCTCCTCTCCGTATCGAACGGAATCATCATCCGCCAGGCGAGTCGGAAGTAATCCGAAGACAGTCGTCCCCGCCAGACATCCTGCGCACGTTCAAAGACCTGTTGGCTCGTCGCCCGGAGGTAGTTGGTGCGCGGAACGTAGTCGACCGGCAGTCGCACGAAGTAAGGCGCGGTCCAGTCTCTGTTCGACCGGCATGGAAGATTCGGCTGCTTCGAAGCAGGGGTCGCTATCGAGATGTGCGGCCCCTGCAGCACGACTTTAGACCAGTCGTCCGCGGTGCTCGTGTCCCAACGGATCAACCCGTCCTTCTTGGCTTTTCCCTCGTCGAACCCGAGACTGACACTCGGCCCGCGATCCTTCAGCCGGACGCTGGGTCTGCCGAGAACTCGCATCGCGTCCAACTCCGCGGAACTCACCGGGTACAGCATCTTTGCCTCCGCCGCTGAGGCTTCAACCTCACCGGCGAGTTCGACCCATTCGGCCAACACCTCCGCGTCAACCTCGATAAGCCGCGTCTCATGCGGCCTGATATCCCACGACCCAGCGTGCTTAATGCCAGGGACGTACGCCCCACCCTCCCTTTGCAGCGAACCAGTGAGGGTCGATGTGTCAAACAGCCAGCTCACGTGCGTGAAGTCCACCGGACCGGGGTGACCGTAGACATGAACACCAAATTCGGTGTTGGAATGGATTTCCGGGAATATTCCCCGGCGGTTGTGGAAGTGGGCGTGCAGCCTCAGTCGTTGGTAGGACGAAGCGCGAAGGTGTCGCTCTCGCACGCCAGCGAAGTGGGTGTCCGGATGGACGAGACCGGCTGTGCCGCAGGCGTTGGCGTGTGCCCACACCTGACACATGAAGGCCCTGTAGAGGTCAGGGCGGGTACCGACGAGAAGCGGGTACGTGGCCGCCGCCGTCAGGAAGAACACGAGGCCGCCGTTAGCTTCCAACTGCCGCAACAAATAGCGGCTGACGCCGGGGGTGCGAGTGATCAGATCGCCTCTACGTGCGTTCCAGGTCTTCGTTTCGGGCTTGTCGACAAGCCGGAACCACGGATCGCGCTCCGCGAGGATGACGTCTTCCTTCCAGTCGGGCCGCACCCATGGCGGATTACCCACCTGAAGATCGAAGCCGCCCTTCGCGAATGTCTGGGCGAAATTCAGTTCCCAGTGGAAGAAGCCCTGCTCGTCGGCTATCGCCTCAGCGGCCTGCAGCCAGGGGAACCGGTCGGCGAGCCGGTAGGACTCGTCCATGCCCATCAAGGCCGGGAGCATGTCCTCGTACTCGCCCAGCTCCGCCAGCGACGAAAAGCCGCTGAGCAGCGATTCGGCAGGAATGTCCGCGCGGCCGATGAGCGCCTCGGCGAAGGTGAGCCAGTCATCGAGGTCGGCCAGCGGGACCTGCTTGCGGAGCTGCTCGGCTACTGTGACCTTGCGGGTGCCGGTGGGCTTTGTCGGCAGCTTGAGCTGCTGCGGTGCCACTTGACCGAAGATGTCCTGCAGTTCGAAGGTCGCCGGCTCCTCGTACACCGGCAGGTCCTTCACGTGGGCGACCTCGACGGGCGCTGCAGGGTAGGCCGAGGCTGACCCGTCGAGCAGGCCGACCTGATCCAGCGACCAGAACCAGAGGGCGCACCAGACGTCCATCAGCGTCTTGAGTCGCCAGTAGGGCGTGCCCGGCGCGTTCAGATCCGCCAGAATCTTCTCCCGCGGAACGGCCTCCGTCACCTTCGACAGGCCCTCAGCTTCCCAGACCTCAATGTCGCGGCGAATTTCCCGCTCCGAGATGGCCAGCCGCTGTTGCACGAGGTCCCACAGGAACTCGACCCGCCGGGCCAGTGCCTGCAGCCGCTTGAGCTGCGAGTTCTTTCCCTTGGCCGTCGGCACCCGCTTCATCGCCGTACGCCACCTCTTGAGCCGCTCGGTCTCGGCCGGCGCCAGCTCGCGGGCTTCCTTGTCCCCCGCGACGGCGCCCCAGCCGTCAGCGGGGAGCAGGAAGTGGTGGATGGTGCCCTCGTCGATCGGGCCGTCCCGGAACGGCTTGTCCTGCGGCACGGTGGTCAGCCAGGACTTGTCGGCGAGCTGCTTCGGGCTGTAGAGCTTTCGACCACCGCCGATGAGCGAGTTGCCGCGCTGGAGGTGCAGGCCGAACCAGGGCGCTTGGAGGCCGGCGTGCATGACGTTGAGCCAGAGCGAGACCTCGGCCAGCTCCACGGCGGTGCGGTTGAGGTCCACGCCGTAGCAGTTGTGCAGGGCGATGTACGCCTTCACCCGCTGGAGTTCGAGGTGGTACTGCTCCGGGTCGAGGCTGACGCCCAGCTCCTCCTGCCGGCGGCGCAGGTATTCGGCGGCGACCTGGTTGATCGCCTCGTTGAGGAACGCGCCGGAGCCGAGCGCCGGCTCGCAGATCGTCCAGTTCAGCAGCTCGCGGGCCTTGGTGACGGTGCCGTCCTGGTCGAGTCGGTACTTCAGGGCAAGCTGGACTGTGACCTCGGTCAGGGACTGCGGCGTGTAGTAGGAGGCGCTGGTCTGCCGGTCCCGGCCGGCGAGCCGGTAAACGAACGCGCCCGGGGCGTAGGTGACCCGGCTGCGGACGCCGGTGTAGGGGTCCTCCTTGTAGACGAAGACGCCGTCGTCGTACTCGTCGACCTTGGAGGCCGGGATCATCCAGGAGCCGTCCTTGGGCTCGCCGTTCTTGGCCACCTCGTAGAGCTGCTCGGTGGCGACGAACCCGGTGTAGGACATCAGTCCCTCGTAGACCGCGCCGAGCTGGTTGATGCCGAGCTGGGCGTACGAGATGAAACCGCCGCGGCGCTTCTTGCCGCCCTTGGTGAGCATCAGCCGGCGCAGCACCTGGTAGAGGGTGGCGTTGCGCAGCCGGGTGTCGATCTTCGGGCCGTCGGGGTCGTCGGGGTCGCTGCCCGGCACCGGGATCAGCCGGCCGATCAGCTTGGTCTTCTCCGGCAGGAAAAGGTCCGAGCGCATCGGCTCGAAGCGCAGGCCCTCCCCCTCGCTGGCCTTCTCCTCGACAGCCTTGCTGCCCTGGGGGCGGTGGCCCTCGTTGACCATGCGGAAGAGCAGGTCGAGCGACTCGTAGAGGTGGAAGCCGCCTTCGGCGGAGGGGGCGAGCCGGCGGGAGATCAGATCGCCGACGCGGGCGAGGCTGTAGCCCTCGACGTACTCGTGGTCGTTCACCGGGAGCACGCCCAGCTCGGGGCGGGCCTCGGCGTAGAGCAGGAAGAGGATCCGGTAGAGGTAGCGCAGCGCCTCGCGGCCCAGCTCCTTGGCCAGCTCGTCCAACTCCATCACCTGCTGCGGCTGGTAGCCGGCCTGCCGGATCCGGTCGAGCACCTCGTTGGCGATGAGTTCGACGGAAGTCCGCAGCCCTTCGCGCAGCTCGCTGGAGACGCCGACGGCGCGCTGGCGGGAGCCGGCGACCAGGTCGGCGAGCGGCTCGGTGCCGCCCTCTGCGGGCGGGCGCAGCGAGTCGGCGCCGAACAGCGCCGCGATGACGTCGAGTTCCTTGTCGTCGTTGCGGGCGTAGGCGGTGTCGAGGCTGACCGCGAGGTAACGGCCCTCACCCCAGACACTGCGGTCGGCCAGGGTGATGACGCCGCCGCTGAGCAGCAGCACGTACCGGGGTGGGTTGTCGGCGGCGAAGAGCCAGGAGGCGAGCTTCGCCCCGGTCTCGATGGTCTCGTTGCCAGGCAGGGTGACCGGGTCGAGCAGCCGGCCGGCACCATCCGAGTCCTGTGCGGCGTCGGTGTCTACCGCCCAGCCACACTCGAGAGCGACGATGCCGTGCGCGGTGGTCAGCTCCGCGTGGGCGACCCGGATCTCGTGCTCCTGGCCAGCCCTCTCGACGGTGATGACCTGCGGCTGTGGATCGAAGCCCAGCCCTTCCAACAGGTCGTGGTGCTGCTTGCGCAGCCGCTCCGGGTCGAAGAAGTCCAGGTCGGTGAGTTCGGTCTTGGCATCGAAGTAGCGCCGACGCATGCTCCGCAGCCCGGTGCGTGGGGTCTGCGCGCCGCCCTTCTCCGCCTCGGACCACTGCTTGAGCAGGCCGCCCTTGAGGGTGGTCGGCAGGATCTCGGCGAGGTAGTGCGCGGAGAGGTATTCGCCGCGGTTGGTCAGCGATTCGAAACTCATGCTGCACTCTCCGGAGACGGAACGAGGACCGCGAGCATCCGCAGCAGCGGGTCGCCGGCGGTTTCCAGGCGGGCGAGCAGGTCGCCCTGCTCCTGCACGGTGGCGTGCACCCGCTGGCGACGCTTCTCGCGATTGGCGGAGGGAAGTTCGTCGAACAGGCTGGCCTGCTGGAAGCGCTCCAGCTGCGCTCGGTATGTGCGCAAGGGCTCGGCATTTGCCTCGGCCCACTCGTCGCGTTTGGCGGCCAGGTGCTGGCGGGCCACGTCGACGGCCGGTGGGAGGAGAGACTGCAAGGAGTCCAGCGGGATCGCCTCGGCCCGGTTGACCATCGCCGGGCCGACGTTCGCCTCCCGCAGCACCTCGTCCATCGGGCGGATCGTCGGCTCGCCGGGGAGCCCGGAGACGGCCATCCACTGCACGACGGTCGGCTGGCCGAGGCGGTTGGCGTAGACGCCCTGGATCAGGAAGACCGGCCCGGTCACGTCGGCGGTGAGCACCGGGGCCTGCTGCCGGCCGAGCCGGATCAGCACCTTGTCGACCAGCCAGTCGACCATCGGGTGCACGTCGCTGAGGAAGGCGATCTCCGGCCACATCGGGGTCTTGCTCTGCCGGGACTGGTCGAGTTTGCGTTGCGCGAGCGGGCGGTCGAAGGTGACCTTCAGCCGCAGGTCCTCCCCCTCCCGGTGAGCACGCAGGTAGGACCTCGGCAGGTCCGACAGCCGGTGCACCAGATCATCGGGGGCGAGGAAGGTCAGCAGCTCATCCTCGCGGCGCAGGTCGATGGCGTCCTCGGGGCGGTCGTCGTAGATCTCGTACAGCGCGGCGTCGACGAAGTCGCGGGTTGAGTCGAAGAGCTTCGGCACCCGGGCGCGCGGCACGTCCGCCGTCACGGGCGCGGTGCCGACCTCGGCCATCAGGTCGGCGAGCACGTCGATCTCGACGCCGCCGTCGTAGGACTCGTCCACCGTCTTGCCGGCGAGCAGGTCCCGGACCAGCCGGTCCTCTTCCGCCTTGGCGTCGTAGAGGCCGGTGACCGCCTCGACACTGCCCAGACTGCGGTGCGCCACCCCCTCCCGGTCGAGCAGTTTCTCGGCGACGGTGCGGTCGTCCTTGGCGTCGGGCACCTCGGAGGTGAGGATCAGCGCGCGGAACTGCGGCTGGTGCTTCTGCCCGTACCGGTCGACGCGGCCGTTGCGCTGCTCGATCCGGATCAGGCTCCACGGGATGTCGTAGTGGATCAGGTGGTGGCACTGCTGGTGCAGGTTGACGCCCTCGGAGGCGACGTCGCCGGTGAAGAGCAGCCGGACCTCGCTGCCGGCCAGCTCGAACTCCTGGAGGATCGCCTGCTCGTCCTTGTCGGCGACCCCGCCGTGCAGCACCCGCATCGCGGTCGGCTTGAGGCCGAGCATGCCGGGCACCACCTCGGCGAGCCACTTGAGGGTCGGCACCCGCTCGGAGAAGACCACCGCCCGGGTATCGCTGCCCCGGCCGACGCCGATCTTCCGCAACTCGTCGACGAGCCGGTTGAGCTTGCTGGAGTCCTGGTCGGTCATGGCGGAGGTCAGCTCGGCGAGCCGGTCCAGGGCCGCCCGCTCGGTGCCGGTGACCTTCTCCTTCTTCCGCCGCGCGGCCACCGTCTCGTGCAGGGCCCGGTGGGAGGAGAGGAAGGACTTCAACAGCGTGTACGGGAAGAGCCGGTGCTGACCGGTGATGGCCTCATCGCTCCACTTGCCGGCCAGCCAGACCTCGGTCAGCTCGGCGAAGATCTGCTCCTCGACGGGCTTGGCCGCGCAGTGCACCGCCTGGGAGGGGCCGCGCTCGGCCCAGCGGTCGCCGATCTGGTCGCGTACCTCCGGGCTGATCTTCGTCCGGCGCAGGTAGAGGTGCTCGATGTCGCTGGCCTGGTAGGTGTCCTCGTTGGCGATGGCCGCCGGGTCGAGCAGCGAGATCAGCTGCGCGAACGACTTCTTGTCACCGTTGTGCGGGGTGGCGCTGGCCAGCAGCAACGCGTCGGTCTTCGCGGCGAGCCGGCGGGCCAGCTCGTTGCGCTGGGTGCCCTTGTTGATCAGGTTGTGCGACTCGTCGATGACCACGACGTCCCAGTTGATGGCGTCGAGGTGATGGCCGAACTGGCCGGCGTCCTTGAGGGTATCGACCGAGATGATGGCTCGCTTGAAATAGGTGAACGGGTTCCGCCCAGCCGGGATCTCCTGCTGGATCCGCTGGATGCCGGTCGAGTCCAGCCGCACGAGCGGGATCGCGAAGCGGGTCCACAGCTCCCGCTGAAACTGCTCCAGCACCTGCTGCGGCGAGACCACCAGGATCCGGTCGCCCCGGCCGCGACGGATCAGCTCGGCGAGGATCAGCCCGATCTCCAGGGTCTTGCCCAGGCCGACGACGTCGGCGAGCAGGATCCGCGGGCGCAGCCCGGACAGTGCCAGCTCGACCGGGCGCTGCTGGTAGGTGAGCGGGTCCAGCAGGAACCGGTCGGCCAGGGCGAGGCCGCGCTCGGTGCGGGGCAACGGAGTCCGCCGCAGCACCGCCTCCAGGAAGAGCCGGCTCTGCCGGAACCGCGACGAGGTGTCCCGGATCAGGACGGTCTCCTCGGGCCGCATCGCCTGGACGTCGTCCAGCTCGGTGAAGAAAGTCGCCTCGACGTCCTGCACGAACTCGGACACGCCCACGGCCTTGATCATCGCGCCGTCGGGGGTGTCGGTCTTGACGCTGCGAACCAGCCACTCCTCGTCCCGGACGACGATGCGTGAGCCCGGGGCGTAGGTGGTGGCGGACTGCGGGGTGGTCATCGGTGGAGCCTTCCTACAGGGTCGAGCGGCGGGCGTATTGGCGGCGCATCTTGTCGACCAGCCATGTCACGTCGGCTCGCGTCTTCGTCGGCAGTTCGGGGTCGACCTTTGTCGGTACCGGATCCGGTGTCGGCTCGGTCTTCTCGCTGGTCGTCTCGCCCTCGGGATCCTGCTGCGGGTCCGTCAGGTTCGGCGGGATCAGGAGTTCGGTGTCACCCTCGTAGGTCAACTCGCCGACCTCACGCCGCAGGTCGGCGACGCTCTTCCCACTTGCGGCCGTGGCAACCGCCAGCAGGCGGGTGCGAACGGCATCGAGGCTGGGCCGCGCGCTCGGGTCGAACGCCAGCATCGCCCCGAGCAGCGGGACGAGGTCGACCGGCACGCCGTTCAGGTCCGGCAGATCACCCGGCTCGCTGATCCGCAGCAGCAGGTTCCAGGAGTTCGTCGGCGGGTAGAGGCCGTGCCCGGTGAGCGCGAAGACCAGCGTCGCGGCCAGGCCGTAGATGTCGACCGCAGGGGTCAGGTCCCGCTCGCCTGTGACCTGCTCGGGAGACATGTAGGCGGGCGTACCGACGAATGCGCCCGGTTCGGTGAGGTAGTCCTCCCGCTCAAGCAGCACCGCCAGGCCGAAGTCGATGAGCTTGGGTCCCTCGGGGCCGAGGATGATGTTCTGCGGCTTCAGATCCCGGTGCAGCAGCCCTACCTGGTGCACCTTGGTCAGGCCGTCGGCGAGCATCGCGCCGATCATCGCCACCAGCGGCAGCGACAGCGGGCCGCGGGCGTCGACGTGCTGGCGCAGCGTCGCGCCGGGAACGTACTCGACGGCCAGCCAGGCTGGGTCGGCGTAGGCGTCGGCGTCCTCGAGGCGCGCCACGCGCGAGCCGTAGACCAGCTTGAGGCTCTCCACCTCGGTAGCGAACCGGTCCCGCACGGTTGGCGCCTCAATGAGGTGCCGCTTAATGACCTTGATAGCGACCCGGTCAGCGGTCGGCGAGACGGCGAAGTACACGTCTCCCATGCCGCCCGAGCCGAGCGGCTTCACCAACTGATAGTCACCGATCTTGCCCAGCGTCATTCGTCCCCCTCACGATGACACCCACGCACCGTGTTGCATCCACCCTCACCGGCCCCACGCCGGGTGAAGGCCTGACCGTACCCTGCTCGAAGATCATCGGGATAGCGACCGCATGGTGCGTTGTGCTGGTCGAAGACGTCATCCTTCGCTGGCTCCCCGAGCTCACCGGGACCCGCCCTCAGGACGGAGCGCGCCGCGGGCCAGGCCGTCGGCGGTGAGCTGGACCAGTTCCGCACCCAACGTAGCCGCCTGTCGGATTGCCGACTCGAAAGCATCGAGGCGCCGGAACGCCTCCCCGTGCGCCCGCTGCTCGTCCAGCGGTAGCCGCCGAACCTGCGCCCGCCTGATGTCGAAGCGCAGCGTGCCCGACAGGCTGGATGCCTGTTTCTCATTGGCAGACGTGCGCAGCTGCCCAGCGAGGAACCAAGGGTCGAGCGCAGCCGGGTTGGGGCGCAGCAGATAGAGGTTGCGACCGAGCAGTGCCCCCTGGGCGGTGATCACCCGGGCGGTGAGCGTCCGGGCGATCATTGGCACCACCACATCGCCGACGGCGAGCGGGATCTCCTGGCCGAGCCGCTCGTCTGCCTGGCCGGTGGCGTCGACCCCGGCCAACACGTCCGGCACAGTGAGCACCGGCGGCCCGCCGGCTGGCCCGCCGCCACGGTCAGAGGATGAGCCGGCCCGGACCGGACCGATCAGCTGCAACGCGCCGCTGCGGGCCAGCTCAGCGACCGTCACGACAAGGGGGGTCGTGCCGTTAGGAGCGGGCGCGACCTGCGGTATCAGCGCCGGCAGGTCGCCCACAATCGCGGCGAGCCGCTCTCTGGTGCGTACCAAATGCTCGCCGGTCTGCTCGCCCCCGACGGCGGGTTGCCGACGGGCGGGGGCGAGGTCGACCTCTTCGTCGAGCAGTTCGATGACCGGTACCGCGCGGGCGAAGCCGACCTCCTCGACGTCGGCGTCGGGTGCGGCGGCGAAGGCCCGCCAGGCAGTGAGGACCCGCGCGGACAGTTCGGAAAGGTCACCCTCGGCGGCGTCAACCAGCAGCGCCCGCGCCGGTGCGGACGCGTCGGCCGCGGGCCGCCGCAGCACCCACAGGTGCAGCGGTACGCCGTGCGGCGCGGCCACGCCGCTGGGGAGCGCGATGACGGCGCGCAGCGCGCCACGTCGCAGCAGCTCGGCGCGGATCCTCCGGCCCGCGCGGCGGCCGGCCGCCGCGGGCGGCATCAGGAGTACGGCGTGCCCGCCGGGTCGCAGGTGGGCCAGCGCGTGCTGTACCCAGGCCAACTCCGGTTCGGTACGCGGTGGGACGCCGTACTCCCAGCGGGGGTCGTAGCCGAGTTCCTCGTTGCCCCAGTTCGTGACACCGAACGGTGGGTGGCAGATGACCGCGTCGACGGTGCGGCCGGCGAAGGCGTCGGCGCGCATTGAGTCGCCGGGGCAGACCTCGCCGGGCACCTCGCGCAGGGCCAGCCAAAGCCCAGCCAGCCTCGCAAGGTCCGCGTCGAGCTCCTGTCCGTAAGCCGAGGTGCAGCCGGCGCGGACGGCGGCTCGCAGCGTGGCGCCAGTGCCGGTCGCCGGGTCGAGAACGGAGCCGCCACCGACGCCGGCTAGCCCAACCATCAGGTCGGCGAGGTCATCGGGGGTGGCGAACGGGCGGCCGGGGCCGGGGGTAGAGAAGCGTTGCCAGAGTTCGTCGAACGCAGCCTGCGGTCCGAGTTCGTCCGCGAGCGCGTCGATGTCGGGACGCGAGTCGGCAACGGACGTGCTGATGCGGCCTGGTCGCTGGCCGCGCTGGCGGGCGAGCAGCACTGCGCCGGCGGCAGCGAGTGCGGTCGCCGGGGTTTCCCCGGCGGCGGCGAGGTGGCGCCACAGCCGGTCGGCCCGGGACAGCTCGGGGAGTTTGCCCTGCCCGCGCAGCCATTGCTCGACCTCGGCGAGGTCGAACTCTGGGCTGGCGCTGGTGCCACCTACCGGGGTCGGGAAGTCGGGATGGCGTTTCCGCCAGTTGCTGACGGCGGCGCGACCGACCCCGGCGAGCCGGGCGATCTCCGCTGCCGTGATGGTCGGGTTCACCTGCACCTCCGAAGTGTGTCACACCCGTCAAGCATCATGCCTGTTGACAGAGTTCACGGACAATGCTCTTATTGACGCCGCAACGTTCACATCAGGAGGACAACAATGCGCAAGACCACCACTCTCGCCCTGATCGCCACCGCCGTCGTCGCGCTGGGCTGCGGCTCCGGGGCCACCGACAACGCCAGCAGCTCCGGCAGCGACGAGGGCGGCGCCAAGGGCGAGGAGAAGGCGGCGAAGACCGCCAAGATCGGCCAGCCGGCCCGGGACGGGAAGTTCGAGTTCACTGTGAAGTCGTCGAAGTGCGGCGTCGCCAAGGTCGGCAGCGACCTGATCGGCGACAAGGCGCAGGGCCAGTTCTGCCTGGTCACCATGAACGTCAAGAACATCGGCAAGGAGGCGCAGCTGCTCGACGGCAGCAGCCAGAAGGCTTACGCCGCGGACGGCACGGAGTACTCGTCCGACACCGAGGCGGGCCTCTACGCCAACAAGGAGCAGAGCACCTTCTTCGAGGAGATCAACCCCGGTAACCAGGTGACCGGCGTGTTCGTCTTCGACATCCCGAAGAAGGTCAAGCTCACCAAGCTCGAACTGCACGACTCGGCCTTCTCCGGCGGCGTCACCGTCGCCCTGAGCTGACCTCTCCACCATCCCGTCGGGGCGGGCGAACCCGCCCGCCCCCTCTTCTCCCGGGCTTCCGCCCGTCAACAGCGTCAGTTCACAGAGGAGCACTGTCGTGACCGACCCGACCACCTCGAGCCCGGCCGACGAGCCGGCCAACCAGCCGCAGCCGGTGGATGAGCCGCACGCGTTGCCGCTGGGGCCGCCTCCGCCGGCCGGCGCCGCCGTACCGCCCCTGGACGCGACCGTGCCGACGGTCGACACCGCGCTCGCGTCCACCACCTCGCCGAAGCGCTCCAGCGGCCGGGCTTGGGTGGTCGGGGGCCTCGCCCTTGTCATCGCCCTCGGCGCCGGGGCGGTGATCGGCGCGGTCGCCGGCGCCGACGCTGACCCGGACGCCATCGCGGCGTCGCCCGCTCCGAGCAGCGCGGCCCCGACCACGGCCACCCCGACGACCGCCGCGCCCACCACGGCGGCGCCGACCAACGCCGCACCGTCGCCGACGAAGACCACTCCCCCGCCCAAGCCGAAGCCGAAGTCCTACAAGACCTTGAGCGAGCGGCAATGGAAGCTCATCGCCAAGAACCCCGACGCGTACATCGGCAAGACCTACGTGGTCTTCGGCCGGGTGACCCAGTTCGATGCCGCGACGGGTGTCGAAACCTTCCGGGCGGACGTCGCGCACCGGCGGATGGCCGCCGAGTACGACTACGAGACGAACACGATGCTCACCGGGTCGGCGTCGGACCTGGACAACCTGGTGCAGGACGACATCTTCCGCGCCAACGTCACGGTGCTCAGTTCGTTCAGCTACGACACCCAGATGGGCGGCGAGACGACTGCGCCGCTGCTCCAGGTCGACTCGATCAAGGTCCTCTGACCAATCCCCCGCTCACGAGACGTCAGGAGGCGTCGTGCGTCCCGATGAGTTCCTGCGCGCCCTGGACCTGCTCCCCACTCCCCTGCACGAGCGTGCCGTCGCGCTGCGCGTCTACGCGAGGGTGGCCCGGTGTGAGGAATGCCAGCGGATCGGCGATGGTGTACGGCTCGCCCTCACCGCCGCGCACTACGACGAACTCGGCTCCGCCGCGCAGCTGCTCGACTCGGCAGAGCAGCAGGCCGCCCGGCACGGCTCGGCGTGCCGGATCCAGCCGGACAACCAGTGCGGTCGCGGCCAGGTCGGCCGCTGGGCAGGAGCATCCGCCGCCCTGGTCGCCGCGACCGACGCCAGCTGGAAGGGGCGCGTCGGCGGGATCGGGTACGTCGTCAGCGACGGTCGCTACGGCCTGCGCAGTCGGGGCACCGGGCGGATGGACCCGACCGGTGTCTCGCGAGTCCTGATCAACGAGTTGCGGGCGGTCGAGTTCCTGCTGTCCGCGTACGACGAGGCGGCACCGGGGATGACCGTGCTGCTGGACAGCCTGGTCGCCCTGCGGTACCTGCGCCGGTGGCAGGCCGGTGAGACCGATGCCATGCCGGCCGGCTACAGCCTGCGGCCTCGGAGGTGGTCCGCCCAGCCGACGCTGGTACGGCTCGCCGAAGTGGTGAGCCGACGGTCGGATCTGTCCTTCGAGCACGTCAAGGGGCACAGCGGTCACGCCCTCAACGAGGCCGCCGACGCTTTGTCGCACATGGCCCGCCGACGGATCGACGAGCCCTTCGACGTGCGGCCGCGGGCGCACGCCCTGGTCGACGCCTTCCTGCAGGACTGGCACACGACCGTCACCCATTGACCGGCCCCCCGGCGCCGGCGGCCGCCAATTCTCACGCCCGGAGGCGACGATGCTTCTCCCCCCGCACGACGCCGCCGTTCTCTCGGCGGGCGCCTCGACCCTTCGTCACGCCGGTTCCCGCCCGCTCACGCGGCGGGCCGGTCTCTGGCTGATGATGGCCGCGCTGGCGGCCGTCACCCTGACCGGCTGCGGCAACGGTCAGAAGGCAGCCCAGAGCGAGGCCACGGCCATGGTCAGTCCGTCGGCCTCTGCCAGCCCGTCCCCGACGGCGAGCCCGACGCCTCCCGCGGACCGGGACGGCGACGGGCTGCCTGACGCCACCGACACCTATCCCGACGACCCGAAGAACGTCCCCCAGCAGGTTCCGATCACCGTCGACTGCGACACCGGTCAGGCCTGGTCCTCACAGCTCACCATCTCCCCGGGCCAGGACGGGCGACCCGACTTCACCGAGGTTTGGCTGGCCAAGCCGGCCTCGTGCGAGGTGGAGGGCGTCATCACCATCGTCACCGCCACCGAGAAGGCCGCCTACAAGACCTCGGGCTACGACGACGAGGACATCTCGCCGCTGTACGAGATCTGCGCAGCGGTCGATCCGGACGACGTCTACGCCGAGACAGGTTTCGCCGCCAGCCGCGAGCAGATCCCGGAGATCAACGCCTCCCTGACGCTCTGCCCCACCCATCCTTACGCGAAGAAGTGGCGCGAGACGGTCAAGCGCGGCCAGCGCGACGTGGATCTGGAGGCGCAGGGCCGGCTGTTCGGGCCTGGCACGTTCCGGGTTGGGAAGGAGATCAAGCCCGGCACGTACGTGACCACGGACGTCGAGGGCTGCTACTGGGAGCGGCAGAACCGCTCCGGCGACATCATCGACAACTACTTCACCAACAGCGCCCGCCGGGTGCAGGTGACGATCCGCTCCTCCGACTACGCCTTCAGCTCCGAGCGGTGCGGCGAATGGCGCCCCGCCCGATAGCAGAGCCGGCGCAGCTCGACAGCACTCGCCCCATCACCTGATTCGTCCACGACATCAGCTCGACAGCGTCTTGGACCTCGCACATCCACCGCTCATCCCGGGCGGGGTGGCACGCCTGCCGCCCCGCGGACACCTCGCGCCTGGAGACGACCATGCCGCTTCCCCACCAGCACCCACCCGCCACGTCGACCGTCGGCAGGGACAACACCGAACCCCTGGTCGAGCTGATCTTCAACCGGCTCGCCGATGACCACGTACCCGACGACTGCGCCGAGCTGGTCCTTGCCGCGCTCAACGGCGACGACGATCTGGCCGCGGCCCTCGCTGGCGGGAAGACGGCCCTGGGTTTGCCCGCTCGGACCATCGACGAACCGCCGGCGCAGATCTGGCTCTCCTCCATCACCGTCGCCGGGTTCCGCGGCGTCGGCCCGGAACGCACCGTCGAGATCGACCCCGGGCCGGGCATCACCCTGGTGGTTGGCCGCAACGGCTCCGGCAAGTCGAGCTTCGCCGAGGCGGCGGAGCTGGCGCTGACCGGCGACAGCGCCCGCTGGGCCGACCGCAACAGCGTCTGGCGTACCGGTTGGCGTAACTTGCACACCCCCGACCCGTGCTGGATCGTGGCGAAGCTGCGGATCGACGGTGTGGCGAAGCCGGTGACGGTGACCCGGTCGTGGCCGCTCGGGGCCGGGCTGGCGGACGCGGAGGTCACCGTCACCAGTGAGCGGGGGCGGCACGTCGATCTGGCCGAGTTGGGGTTGGCACGTCCGCTGGAGCTGTACCGGCCGTTCCTTACCGCCGCCGAACTGGGTCGGCTCAGCGCGGGTACGCAGAGCCAGCTGTTCGACGCGATCTCCGCGATCCTCGGCCTAGAGGCGATCACCGAGGCTGACCAGCGGCTGATGGCCGCCGCTCGGCCCGTCGACACGGCCATCAAGGAGGTACGCGCGCAGCGCTCGGTGCTCGCCGCCGGCCTGGGTGAGGTGAACGACGATCGGGCCCGGCGGGCCGCCGCACTGCTGACCAAGCGTGGTGCGGTGGACGTGGCAGCGCTGACCGCGATCCTCGACGAGCCGGAGGACGACACCGCCGACGGGCCGTTGCGGCTGTGCCGGCGGCTGGTCGAGCTGACCCTGCCGGAGCCCGAGCAGGTGACGCGGCTGGCCGCCCAGCTGACCGAGGCCGCCGACGAGGCGCGGCGGCACGACGGCGGGCGGTCGCGGGCCGCGCTGCGTAGTGCGGAGCTGCTGCGCCTGGCCATCGAGCAGCACGAGGACGCCGGCGACGGCCCGTGCCCGGTCTGCGCCGGCGGCGTCCTCGACAAGAACTGGCGGATGACCGCTGCCGCGTCGCTGAACGAGCTGCGGGATCGCAGTCTCGCCGCGCAGGCGGCGGGCAACCGACTGACCGCGCTGCTACGGCAGGCCCACCACCTGGTCGACGACCTGGCGATCCCCGACGCCGACGACATGGTCACTTCGGGCAACGCGGACGCGGCGCCGAGTGGCGCCGTACGGGAGCTGGTGACCAGCCAGCACCACGAGGTGACCGCGTTGTTCGCGGCGGTGAGCGCGCTGCGGGCCGTACCCGGTGAGCCTGCGGAGTTGGCCGCGCACCTCACCGCCCGCTACCCGGCGGTGGTGGACGCGGCGCGGGCGGCCCGCGCGTACGCCGAGGCGTACCTGCGGCAGCGGGACACCGGTTGGCGGTCGGCGGCGGCCGAGCTGCGGGCCTTTGTTGACGTCACCGGCCGGCTGCCGGAGCGGGAGGCGACGGCGGCCCGGTTGAAGGCGGCGCGGACCTGGCTGAAGAACACGGCGGCGGATCTGCGCAACGAGCGGCTGGCGCCGTTCGCGGAGCACTCGCAGCGGATCTGGGCACAGCTGCGCCAGGAGAGCAACGTCGAGCTGGGCGCGATGACGTTGGAGGGCAGTAACACCCGGCGGCGGGTGGCCTTCCCGGTGAGCGTGGACGGCGCCGACAACGGCACCGCGCTCGGGGTGATGAGCCAGGGTGAGATGCACGCCCTGGGGCTGGCGACGTTCCTGCCGCGCGGCTGCGCGCCGGAGAGCCCGTTCCGGTTCATCGTCGTCGATGACCCGGTGCAGAGCATGGACCCGGCGAAGGTGGACGGGCTCGCCCGGGTCCTCGCCGAGTTGGCCGAGCAGCGGCAGGTGGTGGTCTTCACCCACGACACCCGACTGCCGGACGCGATCGGCCGGCTCGACCTGGGAAAGGCGCGGATCATCGAGGTGACCCGCGCCGAACGATCGGTGGTGACGCTGCGACCCGGCTCCGACCCGGTGACCCGCTACCTGGACGACGCGTACGCGCTGGCGCGCAACGACGAAATCACCGCTGAGGTCCGCGGACCGGTGGTGGCGGAGCTGTGCCGCTCGGCGGTGGAAGCCGCCTGCCACCGGGTCATCTGGCGGACGCGGGTGGTGCGGGGTGTGCCGCACGCCGACGTCGAGAAGGCCATCGAGGACGCCTCCCGTCGCGTCGCCACCATCGTCGCCCTCGCCGCCTTCGACGATGCCGACCGGGGTGGCGACGTGCTCGGCTGGCTGAGCCGCCGGCACGGTCCGCGGTCCGTCAACGCGTACAAGGCCTGCCGGGAAGGCGTACACGGCGCCTATCTTGCGGACCTGCCCGGGCTGGTCGCCGACGCTCGTCTCCTGACGGCGGCCCTGTCGTGACCGCCCCGACGCCCGAGCGGTGCCTGGCGGCGGCCGACCAGCTGCTGCGCGGCGCCGGTGTGCTCGGTGCCGCCGCGGTCACCGCCGGATGGTGGCCCCGGGCCTGTGCCTGCCTGATCCGGCTCGCCCTCGAAGGCGGCATCGACGCCTACTGGCGTCGGGCCAAGCCGACTGTGGCCGCCTGCCGGCAGGGCCGCGCCAAGCAGCTGATGCTGCGCAGCCGGCTCGGTCCCGGCGAGGAGACCGCCCGCCGAGTGGCGTTCGCCTGGTCCACGCTCTCGGCCGCCGCACATCACCACTGCTACGAACTCGCCCCGACCGCGGCGGAGCTGCGCCGCCTGCACACCGAGGTGAGCGCCCTGCTCACCCGACTTGAGCCCGTCAACCGCTCGCACACCAGCTGACAACCGATCCCGCCACGTCGACCTGAGGAATGAACGATGTCCTACCAGCCCGGATACGACCCCACACGCCCGCAGCCGCCAGTCCCAGCCTCCCCTGCCGGCCCCTATCCGGCCTTCGGCTACCACCCGGCGCTGCCGCAGGTGGTGGTGCAGGCCCCGCCGTCCTCCGGCACCGCCACCGCGTCGATGGTGCTCGGCATCCTCGGCGTGCTCGGCGGGTGGTGCCTGTTCGGGCTGCCCTGCATCCTCGCCGTCATCCTCGGACATGTCGGCCTGCACGAGACCCGACACGGCACCAAATCCGGACGGGGCATGGCCGTCACCGGCCTGATCCTCGGCTACCTCTTCGTCGGCCCAATGATCGCGCTCACCGTGCTGGTCTTCTTCGGCGGCGTGATCGGCGCCGCGACCCCGACCCCGACGCCGACTCCGTGACGGCTGCCACCGTTGGAGCGAGCTGCGGCACGAGCGGTGTGGAGGGCGTGGATGGGGCTTTGGTGAGGCAGAATCGAGGGACGTGATCAAGCGGATCATCGGGGAGATGCGACATGACTGACCTGACCGGCGCTGTCCGGCGCGAGCGCACCCGCACCGCCGGCCTACCCGCCGCCGAGGCCGAAGGACTTCCCCGGTGAAGTTCAGCTTCGAGGTCGGTGTCGAGGAGCGGCACCAGGTGACCTTCTCCTTCGACAAGGTCTGGGGTGGCCTGTCCATCACCGTCGACGGCCAACCGGTGCACCGCGAACTACGCGTCCTGTCGGTCGAACTGGTCAAGCGGTACCAGTTCACGGTGGGCGTGCAGGAGCGGCACGACGTGCTCATCGAGAAGGAGCGCAAGCTGATGTTCGCGGGCTTCCGGCCGCAGCAGTACCGCGCGTACGTCGATGGGCAGCTCGTCGCGGAGCACACGGGCTGACCGCCACCCAGGGTGGAAACAGCTTCACATCGCGCCCCCATCGCGGGCGTCCTCTGTAGGAGGATGTGCGGTGCGATGATCGGCCGGGGAGGCGCCGGTCGGCGTACACGGGGGCGTTCTCATGGGTTTTGACGTCGATGTGGCCGCGTTGCGTGGCCTGCCGACGGTGTTCGACCGGCTCGGCGATGACGCCCGGGCCGGGTTGGACTACATCGACACGAACACCGCGCTGGAGTACGGGCCGGGCTTCATCAACCGGATCAGCGGCAAGCACGAGCGGGCCGTGTCCGACGTCCGTGGCTTCGTCGAGGACGTCGCCAAGTTCACGGCCAGCCGGACCGGGTCGTCGCTGCGGCAGTCGCTCGACTACTACGAGCGCACCGACGGGGCGGCGGCGGAGCAGTTCGATCGCGCCTTTCGCGGTGGCGGTCAGGTCGACCGGTCGCAGTTCGCCAGCTTCTACCGGGCCACCGGGTCGGCGGCGGGCTTCGCCGACCGGGCGGAGCCTCGGGAGAGCTTCCGGGCGATACCCGACTACGGCAAGGATGACGCGTTCCAGTTCGAGCCGCAGTTGTGGGACATCGCCAGTCCGACCTCGCTGACCCGCGACGCGCTCTGGGGCGCCACGTGGCTCGCCGCCAAGCTGGGCATCTGCGACCGCGCCTACGACCCGTACGAGAGCCTCATCAAGCCGATCGCCGGCGACTGGACCGGCGTGCGGGGCTGCGCCGACGTGTTCGGCAACGTCGCCTCGGCCCTGGGCGGCATGGCGGTGAACGTGCGCTGGGCCGCGCTCGGCAGCGAGCAGTACTGGCAGGGCAAGGCGGCCACGGCGTTCCAGGCCCACCTGGTCAACTCGGCGCGCAAGCTCGACGAGGCGGCCGTGCCGCTCGTCGCGTTGGCGGCCGAGTACCGCAAGACCGCGGAGGCCATGTTCGAGATCGGCAAGGTGCTCGGTTCCCTGCTCTCCGACCTGGTCGACGCCGCCATGATCTTCGTGGCGGCGGCCAGCACCGCCGCGGCTACCTCGGAGACCGTCGTCGGTGGGGTGGTCTTCGGTGCGGCGGCCATTTACGAGGGCTACAAGATGTGGGACCTCTTCAAGGAGGCGTTGGATCTGGTGGGCCGGGCCGACTCGCTCACCAGCGCGTTTACCTCCGCCGTCGGCGACTTCGGTCTGGCCGCGGGCGCGGATCAGCTTCCCGTCCTGGCGCCGCCGCCCGACGGTCTGCCGAAATGACCGCATCATCGGGGAGGATGTCCAGCGTGAACGAGGTCCCGCCCGCCCGTCCGGACGACGTGCTCGCCGCGGTCGACCGCACCCCGTACGGTGCGGTGCTGCGCGACGAGTCCCGCCGGCGGCAGATGATCTACGAGGCGATGCTGGCCGGCCCCGACCCGATCGGCCGGGAGATCGGGCAGCAGTTGCTGGACGGCAGCGTCACCCCTCGGGGACTGCTCGCCGTGACCGACTACCAGGAGTACTTCAGCCGGGCCCGGACGGACGCGGAGCGGCTCGACCTCGATGATCTTGCCGCTTCGGCGGCGGCGTTGGCCGACGACCAGCAGCTCACCGGCGACCTCGACCAGGACGCGGCCGCCGGCGCGGACGACGAGCCGCCAGCGCCGGACGAACCGGAACGGCCCGAGGATCCGCCCCGATGAGAGCCCTGTCGAAGCAGACGAACCGCTGGCTGGGACGCGGGCTCGTGGCGCTCGGTTGCGTGCTCGCCGCGCTGTGCCTGGGCCTCATGGGCTTCGCCCGGGCCGGCGCCGTCGACGCCGGGCACACCTGGAACGGCGCCGGCCCTGCCTACCTGACCAGCGCCGTACGCGGCGGCCAGCATCCGTGCACCATCACCCCCGATCGGGGCGAGGCGCGGACGGTGGATGTGCCGTCCTGGCCCAACCGCGGTCCCCAGGTCGACGGCCGCCGGGTCGATCCGTGGTTCTCCGGATCGGCGGAGATCTCCTGCGTCGACCCGGTCTATCTCAGCCAGGGCTGGGTGGTGCGGCTCTACCCGCTGGTCGAGCAGTGGCTGGTGCTCCTCGCCGGGATCGCGCTGGCGCTGGTCGGGCTGAACCGGCTCGGCCTGTTCCGCCACACCTCCCGCTACCCGTGACGCTCGCCGAAGACGTGCAGGTCCCCCGCTGCCCGTGACACCTGCCGGGCGGCGTGAGATGGGCGTTACAGGTGATCAGCCCGCGCTCGGGGTGCGCGCCGACGTACCGTGAGATCGTGCCGAAAGACGTGATCACCAGCGCTGACCTCGCCGAACTTCGCCGTACCGCCCTCGGGACGGCCAACCCACTCGGCGTCGCCGCCGACTTGGCCGACGCGGTGGAGCAGGGCCGGCTGGCGGACCCGGACGACGCCGGGGACGCGCTGGCCCTGGCCGCCGAGATCGCCGAGGTCCGGGCAAGGCTGGACGCCGCGCTGCGGTACGCGGACCGGGCCGTGGCGGCGTACCCGAGCACGGACGATGTCCGGGCCGGCTTCGCCCGGGCGCTGCGGGCCCGGATCATGTTCCGGACCGGCGGCCGGGAGGACGAGGCGATGGCGGAGCTCGCCGCGCTGCGCCCGCTGCTGACCGAGCAGCCCGAGGCCCCCTCGTACGTCAGCGCGGCGCTGGACGCCGGTGGTCGCTCGGCGACCGCCGACGAGTGGCTGAGCGAGGCGGTCGACACCCTGCTCGGCGAGCGCGCTACGGCCGCCGAGGCGCCGGAGCGGGCCGGGACGGCCGCGGAACCGGCGGTGGAGGTCGGGCCGCCGGAGGCGCCCGGGGTCCTCTTCTTCCTGCTGCAACAGCGACACCGGGTACGCCGCAACCTCAACCTGCCGCACGACCGGCACGACGATCTGGCCGACCGGGTGGAGGCTCAGCTCGTCCGCCGGGCGGAGCAGCGCCAGGCCACCGAGCCCGACCTGATCTTCTTCCCCCGCCCCGAGTTCGACCGCCTGCTCGCCGAGCACCCTGAGCTGACCGAGGTGTACGGGCCGGACTGGGACGAGCACCGGGCCCGGCTGGAGAAGCAGTTGGTCCGGCTGGCCAACGCGGGCCGGGGCGGGTTGAGCGTGCTCACCGGATCGGTGGACGGGCTCAACAGTTTCGCCAGCCGGAACAGCGGCGAGCCCGGCGATGCGGGCATCCGGGAGCGGTACGCGCGGGAGCGTTCGGCCCAGCCCGACGCGCACATCCCGTGGCCGCCGGAACGCAACGACGCCTGCTGGTGCGGTTCGGGCCTGAAGTACAAGAAGGACTGCCTGCCCCGCTCCCGCAGCTGACGTAGCGGACCCCGTGCTGGCCGTGCCGGGGCGCGCCCGTAGATGATCAGGGCGTGAGTGGACTGCCAGGGCAGGAGATGGTCGGGGCGGACGTCGTCCGCAGCGCGCTGGGCGAGGCGTGCCCCGGCGTGCGGGTGGCGGGCATCCGCGGGCTGGACGCCGGCTTCACCAGCAGGCAGTGGGTGGCCGACACCGACGAAGGCCCGTTGCTGGTGAAGACCCCGGTGCGCGACCCGGACCCGGAGCACCTGCGCCGGTTGATCGCCACCACTCGTCGCGCCGCCGATGGCGGCGTTCCGGTTGTGCGGTTCCGCGGGTTCGTGCCCCGGAGCGCGGCCCTGGGTGCGCCGGTGCTGGTGCAGGAGTACCAGGAGGGCACGCCCGCCGATGCGGCGTGGGCGGCGATGGACTCCGGCCATCGTCTGCGGTTCGCCACGGACCTGGGTCAGCTCGTGGGTCGGATCCACGCCTGTTCCGGCCCGTGGTTCGGTGACGTGCTCGGCGCCGAGAAGTACCCGGACATCCGGAGGTTCCTGCACGCCCTGGTCGACTCCCGGCTCGGTGGAGCACCGGAGGATTTCACCTCCGTCGGGCGTGACGGTCTGGCCGCGGCGATGCACCGCGCTGTCGACATGGTGCCCGCGGACGCCGCGCCGTCGCTGACCCACGGCGACCTGTGGCGCCAGAACGTCGTCCTGCGGGCTGGCCGGATCGCGTGCCTGCTCGACTTCGAGCACGGCGGCTACGCGGACCGGTTCCTGGATTTCGGCAAGCTCGACGAGCACATCTTCAACGGGTTCCCCGACGGACGGGCGGCGTTCCTGGCCGCCTACGGCGAGGTCTGCCCGCTGCCGGACGACTGGGAGTCCCGGGTCCGGCTCGGGCACGCGATCCACGCGTTGTCGATGAGCGTCTACTTCCTGCGCTGGACCCCGAAGTGGGCGCCGCAGTACGTGCGCGAGTTGGAGCAGTGGCTGTCCACAGAGCCGTGAGCGGGGACGCCGACTGTAGGCCGGCGGCCTCACGATAATCAATACTTGAAGAAGTTAAATATTCGCCTACGCTTTCAGCCATGTTTCCTGCGAGTGACACGGGTTCGCTGGCCGGGGCCCCGGCGGCGACCGCGGTGTTCACGACGGTGCTGACCGAGGGGCCGGTGAGCCGGGTCAGTCTGGCGCGCCGGCTCGGGCTTTCCTCCGCCGCGGTCACCAAGGCCGCCCGTCCGCTCATCGAACTGGGCTACCTGCGCGAACTGGCCGCGACCGAGCGGACCGGGCCGGGCGCCGGACGCCCGGCGAGCCCGCTGGTGGTACGGGCCGACCGGGAGTTCTTTCTCGGTGTGAAGATCACCGCCGACGAGCTGATCGGGGTGGTCTGCGACCTGCGCGCGCAGGTGGGGGCCAGTGCTCGCCGGCCGCTGACGGATCCCTCCGTCGAGGCGGTGCTCGCCGAGGTCGGCCGGCTCGCTAACGGGCTGCTCGACGCCTTTCCCGGCGACCGGAGCCGGGTTCGCCGGCTCGGGCTCGCCCTCTCCGGCGACGTGGACCGAAGCACCGGCCTGGTCCGCTACTCGCCGTTCCTGCACTGGCGGGATGTCCCCCTGGGCCAGCGCGCGGCCCAGGTCACCGGGCTCACCGTGACGGTGGAGAACGACGTGAAGGCGCTCACCGCCGCCGAGCACTGGTTCGGTGAGGGGGTCGGCGCGGAGTCGTTCGCGCTGGTCACCGTCGGCACCGGCATCGGCTGCGGCCTGGTCGTCAACGGCCGGCTGGTCTCCGGCTCGTACGGCGTGGCCGGCGAGATCGGCCACCTCGCCGTCGACACCACCGGCCCGGACTGCCACTGCGGTGGCCGCGGGTGCGTCGAGTCCATCGCCGGCACCGACGCCATCGTGGCGCAGGCCCGGCAGCGCACCGGCCGCCACGACCTCACCATGGACGAGGCGGTGGCCCTGGCGCGCGGCGGCGACGAGCAGGTCCGCGCCGTCTTCACCCGCGCCGGCACCGCGATCGGGTGCGGCATCGCGGCCGTCGCGAACCTGGTCGGTCCGACCCGGATCGTCGTGTCCGGGGAGGGGCTGGCCGCCTACGACCTGTTCGACACCCACATCCGTACCAGCTTCGAACGCCAGGCGTTCGGCGCCGCCGCACGGTGTCCGCTCTCCATCCGCCCGCTGCCCTTCGAGGAATGGGCCCGCGGCGCTGCCGCGGTGAGCATCCAGTCGCTCGTTCTTCCCTGACCGCTCGGCGTCCCACTCGCCCTATCGCGACCATCCACCCGCGTCAGCAGGAGGTTGACATGCCGTCACCGACGACAACCAGCAGGCAGGCAGGCGCCGGCCGGCGCCGAAACCGGACGGGTCTCCCCCTCGTGGCCGCGGCGCTGGCCGTGACGCTCGGCGCGGGGGCCGTCCCGGCGCAGGCCGGGGCGCCGGCGCCGAGCGGCCCCACGACGGTCGCCGCCCCGGCAGCCGGCGTCGCGGAGCGCCCCTACATGGGGTGGACCAGCTGGAGCATGCAGTCCTCGAAGTACCCGGGCCTGAACCCCGACGGCGACTACAGCTACCTCACCGAGGCCAACGTCCTGAAGCAGGCCGACGCCATGGCCGCCAAGCTGAAGCCGTACGGCTACGAGTACGTCAACATCGACGCCGGCTGGTGGCGCGACAACGGCTGGGCCCCGAAGTTCGACGAGTACGCCCGGCAGACCCCCGACCCGGTCCGCTTCCCCCGCGGCATGAAGGCCGTCGCCGACCACATCCATGCTTTGGGCCTGAAGGCCGGCATCTACCTGCCCGTTGGGCTGGAGAAAGAGGCGTACCTCGGCGGCGCGACGCCGATCTGGAACGCGCCCGGCTGCACCACCGCGAGCATCGTCTACCCGGACCTGCGCACCACCAACGGCTGGGACAGCGCCTACAAGTTGAACTTCGACAACCCCTGCGCGCAGAAGTACATCGACTCGCAGGCGCAGCTGTTCGCCGAGTGGGGCTACGACTTCCTGAAGCTCGACGGTGTCGGCCCGGGCTCGTTCAAGTCGGGCGACAACTACAACAACGTCGCCGACGTGGCCGCCTGGCAGGCCGCCATCGCCGCCACCGGCCGCCCGATCCACCTCGAGCTGTCCTGGTCGCTCGACATCAACCACGCCGCCGACTGGAAGCGGTACTCCAACGGCTGGCGCATCGACACCGACGTCGAGTGCTACTGCAACACCCTGGTCACCTGGGAAAACTCGGTCGATGACCGGTTCGACGACGCGCCGGCCTGGAGCCGCAAGGCCGGCCCCGGCGGGTGGAACGACCTCGACTCAATCAACGTGGGCAACGGCGAGATGGACGGCCTCACCAAGGCCGAGCGGCAGAGCTACCTGACCCTGTGGGCCATCTCGAAGTCGCCGCTGTACAGCGGGGACGACCTCACCCGCCTCGACGACTACGGGTTGTCCCTGCTGACCAACCGCGAGGTCATCGCGGTCGACCAGAACGGCGCGCCGCCCGCCCGACCGGTCGCCGTCGCGGGCGAGCAGCAGGTCTGGGGCGGAAAGAACCCCGACGGCAGCTACACCGTCGCCCTGTTCAACCTCGCCGACGCGCCGGCCGCCGTCACCGCCCACTGGGCGAGCTTCGGGTTCACCGGCAACGCCGCGGTGCGTGACCTGTGGAACAGCAAGAACCTCGGCACCCAGAAGAACAAGATCACCGCGACGCTGCCCGCGCACGGCTCGCGGCTCTTCACCGTCTGGCCCGGCACCCCGCTGGCCACCACGAGCTACGAGGCCGAGTCCGCGGCCAACACCCTGAGCGGCAACGCCTCCGTCGCCGGCTGCGACGCCTGCTCCGGCGGGCAGAAGGTCGGCAACCTCTACCTCGGCGGCAAGGTGCAGTTCAACGACGTCACGGTGAAGAAGGACGGGATCTACACCGTCACCGTCGCCTACGTCAGCGGCGACGCCCGCTCGGCGACCGTCTCCTCGAACAGCGGCAACGGCACCAGCGTGAAGTTCCCCTCCACCGGTGACTGGGGCACGGCCGAGACCATCGGCGTCCAGCTGGCCCTGAAGGCCGGCGCCAACACCATCACCGTCGACAGCGGCACCTGGTACGCGCCCGACATCGACAAGATCGCCGTACCGCAGACGCTCTGACACACCCCCGCGCGGCCCGGTCACGGGGCCGGGCCGCGCCCGGGAGTCGCTTTCCCAGCGGTCCCCGGACGCACGACTTCCGTTCCGCGCACCCGCCATCCGCCCCGGTTGGAGAACCCGCCATGGACCACCGGAACACCGAACCGCGCGACATCCGCCCCAGCCGCCGGGGCTTCCTCGCCCTCGCCGCTGCTGCCGGTGCGGCCAGCACCCTCGGGCTGCCCACCTTCGCCGCCTCGGCGGCGCCCCGCCGGCCCACCGAGTCACCGATGCTCGCCGCGGGCGAGGCCACCAGAAACCAACTCTGGTGGCAGGCGCCCGGCTCGCCGAACTCGATGATCGAGCAGGGCCTGCCGGTCGGCAATGGACGCCTCGGGGCGCTCGCGAGCAATGACCCGGCCAGCGAACACTTGACGATCAGCGACGCCACCCTGTGGACCGGTGGTCTCAACGACACGCTCCAGGACGACGGCCAGTTCCCCTACGGCCGTGACGACTTCGGCTCGCTGACCCTGCTCGCCACGCTGACCGTCGACATCCCCGGGCACGACCTGGGCGTCGTCGACAACTACCGCCGTACCCTCGACCTGGCCCAGGCGCTGGTCAGCACCACGTACGACGTCGATGGCGTCAGCTACCGGCGGCAGATCTTCGCCAGCCGCCCCGACGATGTCATCGTGCTGCACTTCTCCCAGCAGGGCGGCGGCTCGTACACCGGCACCATCTCCCTGGCCGGCACCCACGGCGAGTCGACCACGGCCGACAGCGCGGGCCCGCACGCGTCGTTCGGCGCCTCCTTCGCCAACGGGCTGCGCTACGGCGCCGCCGTCACCGCCCGCGGCAATGGCGGGAAGGTCGCGGTCACCGGCTCGTCGATCTCCTTCACCGGCTGCCGGGAACTCACCGTCGTGCTCAGCGGCGGCACCAACTACGCCCCCGACCCGGCCGCCGGGTTCCGCGACCCGTCCGTGGACCCGCAGCGCCTCGCCCGGACCAAGGTGCTGGCCGCGGCCCGCGAGTCCGTCCGCGACCTGCTGCACACCCACGTCGCCGACTTCCGTCCGCTCTTCGAGCAGTTGGGTCTCAGCCTCGGCGCGTCGTCCGCCACGCAGCGGGAACTGGACACCTGGGAACGGGTGCAGGCGCGCTGGCGGGACAACGTCCCCGACCCGGAGCTGGAGGCCGCGTACCTGCAGTTCGGGCGCTACCTCATGATCTCCGGGTCGCGGGGCAGCCTGCCGATCGGCCTGCAGGGCCCGTGGCTGGACGGCAACGACCCGGACTGGATGGGTGACTACCACACCGACGTCAACATCCAGATGAACTACTGGCTGGCCGACCGGGCCGGCCTCGCCGACTGCTTCGACGCCTTCGCGGACTACTGCCTCGCGCAGCTGCCGGCCTGGACGGACGTCACCCGACGGCTGTTCAACAGCCCCACCAACCGGTTCCGCAACTCCAGCGGCCGGATCGCCGGATGGGCGGTCGCCTTCTCCACCAACCCGTACGGCGGAAGCGGCTGGTGGTGGCACCCGTCCGGCAACGCCTGGCTCTGCCAAAACCTGTTCGAGCACTACGAGTACACCCAGGACCGCGCCTACCTGGCGAAGGTCTACCCCCTGCTCAAGGGCGCCGTGCAGTTCTGGGAGACCCGCCTCGTCACCACCACCGTCACCGACGCCTCCGGAGCCGCAAGGGAGGTGCTGGTCGCCGACAGCGACTGGTCGGCCGAGCACGGTCCGCAGGACACCAAGGGCAACACCTACTCCCAGGAGCTGGTGTGGAACCTCTTCCAGAACTACCGCACCGCGACCCAGGTGCTCGGCCGGGACACCGGCTACGCCGAGACCGTCGACGGGCTTCGCCAGCGGTTGTACCTGCCCGAGGTCAGCCCCACGACCGGCTGGCTGCAGGAGTGGATGTCCGCCGACAACCTCGGTGAGACCACCCACCGGCACCTCTCCCCGCTGATCGGCCTCTTCCCCGGCGACCGGATCCGCCCCGACGACTCCACTCCCCAGGAGATCGTCACCGGCGCGACCGCGCTGCTGACCGCACGCGGCATGAACAGCTTCGGCTGGGCCAACGCCTGGCGGAGCCTGTGCTGGGCCCGACTGAAGAACGCGGAGAAGGCCTACCAGCTCATCGTCAACAACCTGAGGCCGTCGACGAACGGCAGCAACGGCACCGCGATGAACCTGTTCGACATCTACGAGACGAACCCGGGCCGCGGCATCTTCCAGATCGACGCGAACCTCGGCACCCCCTCCGCGATCATCGAGATGTTGGTCTACTCGCGGCCCGGCCACGTCGAGCTGCTGCCCGCGCTGCCCGCCGCCTGGGCCGGAGCCGGTTCGGTGAGCGGCGTGGGCGTCCGCGGCGGCTTCGTCGCCGACGTCAGCTGGCGCAACGGCAAGGTCACCAAGGCGACGCTGACCAGCGTCGGCGGGCGCAGCACGACCCTGGTCGCCGGCGGCGCCGCGCGGCAGATCAACCTCAAGCCCGGCGAGTCCGTCACGCTGAGGAACCTCTGATGCGGGCCCACCCGGGCCGCCGCACCGGGCGCCGGGCTCGGCCCGGCGTCCTGGCGGTCGTCGCCGCACTGGTCACGGCGGTCTGCGTACCCCTGACGGCCGCGGCGGCGCAGGCCCGGCCCCCGGCCTCGGTGCAGACGCCAGCCCACACGCAGGCGCGGGCGCAGGACGAGCCGGCAACGACCCCGGCCGGCCGGGACCGGCACTTCGTGGTCACCTGGGGCGCCAGCGCCGACCGGCAGGGCGCCGGGCCCGCCGACCGCAGCTACCGGCTGGTCGTACGCACCAGCGTCGGCGGCACGGCGCTGCGCGTCCGCCTGAGCAACGCCTTCGGCGAGCACCCGGTCACCTTCGCCCGTGCCCACGCGGGGCTGCAACGCCAAGGCGCCGAGCTGATCCGCGGCAGCAACCGCCAGCTGACGTTCGGCGGGCGGCCCTCCGTCACCGTGCCGGCTGGTGAGACGGTCCTCAGCGATCCGCTGCCGGGGAGGCTCGCCGCCCAGAGCAACCTGGTCGTCAGCCTCTATGTCACCGGCGCCGAGGGGCCGACGACCGGTCACGGCATGGCCATGCAGACGAACTACGCGGCCGCGGGCGATCACGCCGCCGAGGAGGCGGCGACCAACTGGACCGACCCGATGAGCTCCTGGTACTGGCTGGACGCCGTCAGCGTCGAGACGTCCACGACGATCAGCTCGGTGGCGACCCTCGGCGACTCCATTACCGACGGGTGGGCCTCCAGCACGGACGCGAACCGGCGCTGGCCCGACTACCTCTCCCGGCGGCTGCAGGCCGCGTCCGGCAGCACCGTGAAGGGCGTGGCCAACGAGGGCATCTCGGGCAACAAGGTGCTCGCGGACGGCGCCGGCGAGGCCGCGCTGCGCAGACTGGAGCGCGACGTGCTCTCCCAGCCCGGGGTCCGCACGGTGTTCCTGCTCGAAGGCATCAACGACATCAAGGCCCACTCCGGCGTCACCGTGGACGACCTGGTCGCCGGCTACCGGCAGATCATCGACCGGGCGCACGCGGCGGGCAGGTGTGTCGTCGGCGCGACGGTCATGCCGTACAAGGGCTGGTCCGAGTACGACGCCGCCGGCGAGACGGTGCGCCAGGGCGTCAACGACTGGATCAGGAACGGCGGCGCGTTCGACGCGGTGGTCGACTTCGACAGGATCACCCGCAGCCCGTACGACCCGCAGGCGATCCTGCCGTTCTTCGACGGTGGCGACCACCTGCACCCGAACGACAAGGGCATGCAGGCGATGGCCGACGCCGTCGACCTGTCCGCGCTGCGCTGTGACCGCTGAGCCGCGAGCACCGTGGCTGTGACCGCGCCCGGCGGGTGGCGGGCCTGAGCGTCTAGGCGTGCTTGTGACGGCGGTGGTCATCGAGCGAGCTCGCGGAGACCCCGCCCTGGCTGACCACGTGTTCGCCCGGGCGCGGAAGGCGTGGACACACGACCGCGCCCTGCGCGCGGCCTACGCCGAGGAGTGGTTAGCCGTCATCGAGGAGCGCCCCGGCAAGCTGTTCAGGAACGGCTTGCTGAATGGGTCGTGCCAGTCGTAGATCGAACTGCCGAGACCGAACAACAGGCCGCGTTCGGAAGCTCGGCATCCTGTGAGCTGGATCATGGTTGAGGTTGACCTTGGGTCAGGGTGGAAGCTCGTCGCAGCGGCACGACGCCGACCGGACATAGCAGTTTCTGAAGGAGCAATCATCATGTCCATTGCCCTGTCCAACCAGGCCAAGAGCACCCTGCGGACCGCCGCGTACGGCGCCGTGTCGCTGGTGGCCGCCGCCACCAGCTCGCCTCAGAAGGCCGCCGCGAATGCCTCCGTCGCCCTGACGTCGGCGACCGGTCTGGTCGGGCACGTGCTCGCCGCGAACGCCAAGGACATCGAACTGAAGGGCAAGACCGTCGCCGAACTCGCCGACCGGGTACTGCCGGCCCTGACCGCAGCCATGAAGCTGCTCGCCAAGCAAGCCCCGGCAGAAGCCGCCAACTTCCGCAGCACCATCCTCCTCGCCACCGAAGCCGCCCAGACCGACCTGGACAGGCCCAGCACCACCACGGCCGAGATGGCCCGCAAGATCACCGCCGCCCTCGACGCCGCCGGGGTAGCCACTGCGGACAGCGGGGCTGCGCCTGCGGCTGCTGCCGGGCAGGATCGCCCGGAGCTGCAGAAGGCGATCGAGGAGATCGTCGGTTCCGGTTTCGTCGGGGTGTCGCTGCGGGTGCACGACGAGCGGGGCGAGTGGGTCGGCAGTGCCGGGGCGGCCGAGTTGGGCGGGGCCGAGAAGCCGCCGACGAATGGGCACCACCGGATCGGGAGCAACACCAAGACCTTCACCGCGACCCTGGTGCTGCAACTGGTGGCTGAGGGCATGCTCGGGCTGGACGACCCGGTCGCCAAGCACCTGCCCGAGTTCGGGCTGGACGATCGGATCACGGTGCGGATGCTGCTGCAACACACGAGTGGGGTGTTCAACTTCACCGGCGAGGTCTCCGACGACGGGACGATCGCGTCGGGGATCCCCATCCCCTACGGCACCGCGGGCAACGAGTGGCTGGACAACCGGTTCAAGACCTACCGGCCGCAGGAGCTCGTGGAGCTGGCGTTGGCCAAGCCGGCGCGGTTCGAGCCGGGCACGGGCTGGAGCTACTCCAACACCAACTACGTCCTCGCTCGGCTACTGATCGAGAAGGTCACCGGCCGCTCGTACGCCGAAGAGATGCAGCGGCTGATCCTGGGGCCGCTCGGGCTGTCCGGCACCGTGGTGCCCGACGCCTCGCCGGAGCTTCCCGAGCCGCACGCCAACGCCTACTACCGCTACGACGACACGACCGTCGACGTCACCCGCCAGAACCCCTCCTGGATCTCTACCGGCGGTGACATGATTTCCACCACCCAGGACCTGCACACGTTCATCTCCGCGCTACTGGGCGGCAAGCTCCTGCCGGCGCCGCTACTGGCCGAAATGTGCACCCCGCACCCGACGGGCATCCCGAACATGGACTACGGCCTCGGAGTGTTCGTAGTGACCACGGACGGCGGCGGCACCGTCATCACCCACAACGGCGCCGCTGTGGGCCACGCGGCGCTGATGTACGGCACACCCGACGGCAGCAAGACCCTGACCGCCGCGCTGAACTGCGTGGACGACGCCAACCTGTCCATCGCGGCGGCATTCCAAAACGCCCAACAAAGGCTCGTCGACGAGGTGTTCGGCGGTGGGCAGGCCGATCCGGCTCAGCCGACGGACTGAACACCTGGGACCCGCACGCCTCAAGTGGCGATCCCTTCCCGTCGTGCATCAGGTAGAACCCGAACGCGGGCCACACCGAACTCGTTGAGTTCGGCGTGGCCCGCGTCATGCTCGGCCGTGACGTGCGTCGTCGCCGAGCTCAAGCACAAGGCAGGCTGAGCACATGACGAACGGAGTCACGATCGGGCAGGCGGCGGCATTCGTCGGCGTCACGGTCAAAACGGTGCGGCACTACCACAAGCTCGGCCTGATCGAGGAGCCGGAACGCGACCGCTCCGGCTACCGGCGGTACGGATCGGCCGACCTGTTGCGGCTAGTGCAGATCCGGACGCTGGCCGCCGCCGGGGTGCCGCTGGCCGAGATCGGGCACCTGCTCGACACCGATGCCGAGCGGTTCGCCGCCGGGCTCGCCGACGTCGAGCGGCAGCTCACCGAACGGATCGAGGAGTTGGTCGCCCGGCGTGACACGCTGCATCGGCTCGCCGATGGTGACCGGGCTCTGCTGCCTGACCGCGCTGTGGCGCTGCTGGGGCGGATGCCCGGCCTCGGCTTCACTGCGGACGAGGTGGCGGCCACCAGGGAGAGCTGGGTGCTGGCCAAGGCCCTGGTCCCCGAAGGCTTCGACGACTACCTCACTAATTTCGAGCACGCCCTCGAAGACACCCAGCTCGTCGCCTTGACCAAACGCGCAGCCGAAGCCGCAGCCTGGGAGCCGGACGACCCCCGCATCGCCGAGCTCGCCACCGCCGCGGCCGACCACTACCTCGCCAAGCCCGCACTGCTGAAGACCGTGACCGGCCTGCAAGCCCGCACCGAGGCCGCGACCCGGTACACGCTGATCGCCCACCACGGCGAAGAACAGACGCCGGCCGCGGCGCGGCTGGCCGCGCTTTTCGAGATCAAACTCCGCGCCGCCGGCATCCGAATCCCGAGACCAGAGTCCCACTGAGCATGCTGTGCCCTCCGCTCCTCCTGCCGGGGCTGTCTCGCTAACGGAGACCTATCTACTGCCAACGTCTTGCCACAGAGAGGTGCCGTTAGATCCACGCTCCCAGCGGCTTCGACACAGCCCTAGTCGGGCCCGCCGGCAGCGTTGCGTCAGGCGACCGGATCACACGGCGAACACCTGGGAGTCGTCGGCGAACGCCTTGAACTCCAGGGCGTTGCCGGCCGGGTCGAGGAGGAACATGGTCCACTGCTCGCCGGGCTGCCCGGCGAAGCGCAGGTAGGGCTCGATGACGAACGCCGTGCCGGCAGCCCGCAGCCGGTCGGCCAACTCATGGAATTCCGGGATGGTGAGCAGGAGCCCGAAGTGCGGGACGGGCACGTCGTGCCCGTCGACCTCGTTGTGGGCAGGCGGCCTACGCCCCGGCGCGAGGTGCGTCACGAACTGGTGGCCGCGCAGGTTCCAGTCGACCCAGGTGTCCGCGCTGCGTCCCTGCGCGCATCCGATGATCTCGCCGTAGAAGTGACGGGCGGCGTCGAGGTCGTCGACGGGCATGGCGAGGTGGAACCGCGGGACGGGCGAGTGGAGTGTGGTCACCGAGCTGGTCCTCTCGTGAAGGGAACGTCCAGGCGCTGGCGCCGGCACCGGAGCGGACTGGTGGAAGCCGGCGGCTACGAACAGGATCGCAGCCCGATGGGAGCATCGCGCGGGCGAGGAGCCAACGACACCGCGTGCATCTGATTTCCAACTCTCTTCCGTGGTCTGGATGAAGCGCACTCGTCAGACTCAGGAGGTCTACGGCGGCGACGTCTCGACAAGCGAGATTCGAGCCGACTCGTGACGGTTCCGCCGTGTCGAGCAACATCGAGGTTCATGGAGAGACGCTACGATCTTGAATAGCAAGCCGATCTATGACGTGCGTGATGTCGTCCTGGGGAGCCGGCATGAGTGAGGCATTGCTGGCTGGTCTGCGCGAGTTGGCCGGGCCGCAGCTGTACCGACGAAATGCGTTCCGAGTGACCGGGCTGCCGGTCGATGTGGATCGGCCGACCGCGCGCCGCCAGCAGCAGCGGTTGGCGGCGGCGCTCCAGGTGGGCGCCGATATCGACGGGTTCGGTGCATCGGTCGACCCGGAGGAGGTTCGAGCCGCGTTCGACGTCGTGTTGGGCGACCCGCGACGTCGTCTCGTCCACGAGATCTTCGGCAGTTGGGGGGCGCCGGCTCGCTGTGGGTGTCCGGAGAGCCTGCACGTGGATCACGACCGTGCCGTGCAGGCACACGCCGACGCGCTCGACCTGGAGCCGGCCGACGTGTTGGCCCTGGCCATGGCCGGCCGGGTGGACGACGGGTGGGCGACGGCGGCAGCGGCCTGGACCAGGACGCTGCGTTCGGCGGCGTTCTGGCGTCACCTGCACCACCGGGTCGAGCAGCTCGACGACCGGCAGCTCGACGGCTCCAGCGTGGACGTGTTGCGCGCGGAGCTGCCGACGGCGCTGGTCCAGCCGTTGCTGCAGCTGGCGGCGTCCGCGCCGTACCCCGCGCCGTTCGGAAAGAGCCTCGCCGACTGGCCGGTTCCGGACCGGGACCGGCTCGTGGAGGAGGCGGCCGGCCCACAGTACACGGCGCTCGACGCGCTCATCGGCGAGCTGCACACGAGGCTGGATTCCGGTGACGCCGAGGGCACGGTGGCACGGATGCACGCGCAGGCGAACCCGGCCCTTGCGCGGCTGGAAGGACTTGCGCCGCTCGACCGCCACCGCCGCACGGCCACCGTCCGCAACCGGCTCGCGGTACTGCTCAACAACTGCGCGCTGGCTCAGTACGGCCAGACCGGGCGGTACGAGGGCGAGGTCCGGGCGTGGTTGGGCGAGGCGCAGAAGCTCGCCACCGACCCGGAGACCGTGCGCCGGATCCGTGAGAACCGCGACGGCTACGTCCGCGAGGAACGGGACCTGCGCGACTTCCGGGCGAAGGTGGAGCAGCTGCGGCGGACCCACGGGCGGCACGCGACCGCGCAGTTCCTGCGCACCCTGCTCAATCAGACCAGCGACGCAGCCACGGCCGCGGTGATCCGGGAGATGCTGGCGGAGGTTGACGCCACCGGCACCGGCTACCACCAGCCGTCGGTCAGGCCGTTGCCGAGTGCCTACAGGGTGCGTCGCCCGCGCTGGCGGCTCGTCGGCTTCGTGGCCGTCTGCGCGCTGCTGCTCCTGTTCTGTGTGCTCTATCAGCGCGTCACCGATGTCCCCGATGCCCAACGCGTGGACTTCCACCAGCCCGACCGGGGCGCCAATCCGGCGACGGTAGCCTGCGTCGCCGAGGCCGACGACTGGCGCGACGGTGATTCGGCGGTGGCCGTGGTGGACTGCGGGGAGGAGCACTGGGCCGAGGTGGTGGCCTACCTGCCACTGATGGTGGAGTCCGCGGAGTATCCCGGCGACGAGACGCTCAGCAGGTTGGCCCGGTTCACGTGCACGGAGAGGATGACACAGTTCTTCCTCTCGCCTCCCACGTACGAGGCGGAGGTGATCGTCCCCGACGCTGCCGACTGGGACGAGCTGAACCCGGAGGCCAACTACGCGACCTGCGCGGGCCGTCGTGCCGACGACGAGCCGTTGAAGCGCCAGGCCGCCGTGTCGAACCCGGTCTCCGCCGTGTTCCCCGTTCCGATGCCGTTGACATCGCGCCGCGGATCTCATCACAACGCTCCGGTGGGCTACTGCGTGCAGTCCACCCGGCCCTTCGACAACAGGTGGGACGAGGCGCTGCCCATCGTGCGCTGCGAAGAGCCCCACTGGGCGCAGATCCTCGGCTACCCGCACGTGACGGGGCCCTGGCCCAACGAAGACGCGGTGGCGGAGGAGGCCGGGCGCGCCTGCCGCGAGCTGACCGGTACGCGCCAGCTTCCCGAGCGATACACCGTGACCGCCGCCTGGCCGCCGTGGTGGAAGGACGCGTCGCCGCCGAACTACGTGGCCTGCCTGGCTCACCACGAGGACGACCACTGGTCGCAAGGGGGGATATGACGATGAGCGTCGCGTCGTCGAACCGGGCCGTGCGGTTGCGCGTCCGCTCGCCCGAGGGGGTCGTCACGGGGGTGGAGCTGGCGGACGGGCCGGTCACGGTCGGCCGCACCGCACCGGACCACACCCCCGACGTGCTGCTCGAGCCGGACCCGCAGCGCTGGGTGGGTCGGTTGCACTGCACGTTGGATGTCGTCGACGCGGGTTGGTCGGTGACCGACAACGCGAGCGTCAACGGCACCCTGCTGCGATCGCTCAGCGGCCGCAGCGAACGCCTCGTCGGCCGCCGCCGCCTGCGCCACGGCGACACGCTGCTGATCCTCGGCGACATGTCGCCGGACGGTGAACCGCTGTACTGGGAGCTGACCCTGCTCGACCCGCACACCACGCAACCCGCGCCGTTCGAGCCGCCACCGGCGCTGCCCGTGCGCGGCCCGAGCGTGCGCTACGACTGGGTGGAGGCGCGCGCGTACCGCTGCGACACCGACGGCGAGACCCCGGTGAGCGGGCTGCGCCCCCAGGGACACCAACTGCTGCGGTACATGGTCGGTCGCAGCAGCAACGGCGCGGCGGTCGCGTGCGGCCACGAGGAGCTGATCGCCGCGCTGTGGGGGCCGCCCGAGGAGTGGCCGCCGAGCCGCTCCTACACCCGCGCCGACCTCGCCGGCGTGGTCCGTGCGGTGCGCCGCAGCATCGAGGCGGACCCGTCCACGCCCCGCATCCTGGAGACGGTCACCGGCATCGGATACCGGCTCAACGTCCGCCCGGCCGAGGCGAAGGACGACTCGTGACGCTGCTCGCCAACGGCGACCAGGTGACCGAGACGCTGGTGGTGGACCGGCTGCTCGGCGAGGGCGCGTTCGCCGAGGTGCACCGGGTGCGTCACGAGTTCCTCGGCTGGCAGGCGATGAAGGTCTTCAAGCGGGTCGCCTCGCTCGACGACACCCGCACGCTTCTGGAGGAGGCACGACTGCTGTCCACCCTCGGGCATCCGAACATCGTCCGCCTCTTCGACGCCGGCACCGTGCCCACGGCGAAGGGCGTCCGCGGCTTCTTCACCATGGAGTACGTCGCCGGCGGCAGCCTGGAGCGGCTGTCCCGCGCCCACTCCCCCACAGTTCCGGTCGAGCTGGTCGTCGAGGTGGCCGAGCAGATCGCCGCCGGGTTGACCGTCGCGCACGAACAGGACCCGCCGATCCTGCACCGGGATCTCACCCTGGCGAACATCCTGGTCGGTTACGACGGCAGCGGCATGCGGATCCGGATCAGCGACTTCGGCCTCGCCAAGCGCGCCGACCCGTTCACGATGCTCGCCAGTGCCCAGGGAACCTTCGCCTTCATGGCGCCCGAGGTGCTACGGCGCGAGGGCTACTCCCGGGCGAGCGATGTGTGGTCCGTCGGCACCATGGCGTACCTGCTGCTCACGAGCCGCCTGCCCTACGACGACAGCGGACCGCTGTCGTCGTACTCGCCGAGCCGGTTCGCGCGGGCGCCGCTGCCGCCCAGCCGCTACAACCCGGAGGTGGACGCGGACCTGGACCGGATCGTGCTGGCCACCCTCGACGTCGCGCCGGCAAACCGTCCGGCCTCGGCGGCCGTCCTGGCCGCGGAGCTGCGCGACCGGCGGCGAAACCGTGGTGCGGCGGTGACGTCCGCCGACGGTGCCGTGGACCCGCCGCCGCCGAGCGCGCGAGCCCTCCAGCTAGCCGCGGAGGCCCTGGAACTGTCCCGGCGCGCGGGCCAGCTCGGTCGCGCCGCCGATCTGATGGAGGAGGCGGTCAACCTGTCACCGGAGCTGCGGGCGCGTTACCTGCCCAAGCTGACCCTGTGGCGACGAGGGGTGATGTTGTGACTCGGCTGAACCGGCTGCGCGAGGAGCTACGCCAGCGCCGGCACCACCGGGCGTTCCGGATCCCCGTTCCCGCGTGGACGGAACCGCAGCGCGTCCAGCTGGAGGAGCTGCTGACCCAGGCTCGGGCAGCCACCCCGAGTCGGACGCCAGATCCAGATCCGATTTCAGAACCCCCGGTTGACGGGGCCGCGCTGGCGACGGCCGCGACGAACCTGTGGCGGGCCGAACGCAAGCTCGCCCCACCCGGCGAGCGGCCCACCCCCCGCGACCGCCAGGCCGCTCGCTACCTGCGTACCTGCGCCGAAGCACTGGCCGACGCCGGCCTGGTCGTGCAGGACCACGACGGTGACGCCTTCAACCCCGGCCGGGCGCTCGAAGTGCTCGTCTACCAGGAGAACCCGGCCCTGACCGGCGAGATCGTCCTTGAGACCGTGCGGCCCTCGGTCTACCTGCACGGCCGCCTGGTTCAGATGGGGCAGGTGATCGTCGGTACCCCTGGCCAATCCCCCGACAGGAGAAGTGACGATGCGTGACACCATTGACTTCGGCATCGACCTGGGCACCACCAACAGCGCGATCGCGGTGGTCGAAGAGGGCGGCGCGGTCGCTGTCATCAAGAACAACGACGGTTGGGACATCACGCCGTCGGCCGTGTGGATCCCCAAGCCGGGCATGGTCCACGTCGGTCGCAAGGCGCGCGAGCGGGTGGAGAGCGACCCGGACAACGCCGCCGCCGAGTTCAAGCTCGAGATGGGCCTCGCCGACGCCGGCATGGACTTCACCAGGGGCGGCACGAGACTGACACCACCGCAGCTCTCCGCCGAGGTGCTCAAGTCGCTGCGGGCCGACGCCGCGCACCACACCGGCAGCCCACCGGACGCCGCCGTGATCACCGTGCCGGCGGCCTTCTCCCTGAACCAGAACAAGGCGACGATGGAGGCGGCGGCGCTCGCCGGATTCAGCTCCGCGTGCCCGCTGGTCCAGGAGCCCACCGCGGCCGCGTTCGCGTACGGCTTCCATGACGCCGACGATCGGGCGTACTGGATGGTCTTCGACTTCGGCGGCGGCACCTTCGACGCGGCGGTGGTGAGCAAGCGGGACGGCGACCTGCGGGTGCTCAACCACGCCGGCGACCCCTACCTCGGCGGCAAGCTGATCGACTGGGCGGTCGTCGAGCGGGTCCTCGCCCCGGCGGCCGCGGCGGCGATCGGGTTGACCGACTTCGGGCGCGACAACCCCGCCTGGCGGGGGAACTTCGCGAAGCTGAAGGGGGCGGCCGAGGATGCCAAGATTCAGCTCTCGCGCCGTGACGCGGTCGACCTGATGGTCGAGCTGACGGTTGGCGACGGCGACACCGAGACGTTCGAGTACACGCTGCGGCGCGACCAGCTCGACCGCGTCGCGGAACCGTTCTACGCCCGGGCGATCAACCTGTGCCGCAAGGCGCTGGCCGACGGCGGGCTGCGACCGGACGACATCGACAAGCTGCTGCTCGTCGGCGGAGTGACCCTCGCCCCCGGCCTCCGTGAGCGCCTCGCCGACCCACGTGACGGTCTCGGCATCGCACTCGACACCAGCCTCGACCCGACCACCGTGGTCGCCCGCGGCGCCGCGATCTTCGCCAGCACCGTCCGGCACCCCGACCCGCCCTCGCACCAGCCCGCCGCCGGCGAGTTCGGCCTCGAACTGGCCTACGAGCCGAGCGTCACCACCACGACCCCGACGGTGGCCGGCCGACTGCACGCCCCTTCGCCCGTCGACTGGACGGGATACGGCATCGTGCTCAGCAATCCGGACGGCCAGCCCCCGTTCCGAACCGGCCGGATCGCGGTGAACGCCGCGGGCGCCTTCGTCGCCGAGGTCGACATCGACGCGCACCGGGCCTCACGCTTCACCGTCGAGCTCACCGACCCGTCCGGCGTGCCGCACAAGGTGGTTCCAGACTCGCTGTCGATCACCCACCGGGACGTCGAGTTCGGCGGCGCGCGCCTCACCCACTCCCTCGGGATCCAGCTGGCCGACCGGGCCTTCGCACCGCTGCTGCGCAAGGGTGCGACGCTGCCGGCCCGGGCGCGCGAGGTGTTCCGCACCGCGGGCACCCTACGCCGCTCCGACACCGACGCGGTGATCCGCATCCCGGTCGTGCAGGGTGAACGCAGCCGTGCCGACCGGAACCGGCAGGTCGGCATGCTGGAGATCCGTCCGGTGGATCTACGGATCGACCTGCCGGCCGGCACCGAGGTCGAGGTGACCTTCGAGGTGGACGCCTCCAGCCTCGTCACCGTGGTCGCCGACGTCCCGCTCATCCAGACCCAGTTCGACGCGGAGATCAACCTCGACGACGTACGGGCGCCGAAGCCGGACGACCTCGTGCGGACCCTCGGCGAGGTCGAGGGTCGGGTGGAGACGCTGCGCCAGTCGCACGCCGCGCAGACACCGGACGTACGCGAGCGGCTGGAGCAGTTGTCGGCGGAGGGCACCCTGACCACCGCGCGGGAGCAGGTGCGCGCCGCTGCCGTCGACATCGGCGCCGCGGCCACCGCCGAGGACCGGCTGCGTGAGGTGCAGGCGCAGCTCGACGACATCGAGGACGCCGCCGACCGGCCCGCAATGATCCGCGAGCTGCGCGAGCTGCTCGCCGAGCTCGCCGAACTCGTGGCCCGCTCCGGGCAGCCGGCCGATCGACAGGAGCATGCCGAGCTGGACCGGCGCGCGACCGAGGCGATCGAGAGCGGCAACTCGACGCGGATCAAGTCAGAGACCGAGCGGGTCACCGCGTTCCTCATCGAACTCCAGCGGCGCCAGCCCGGCTGGTCCGTTCAGGTGTTCTACTGGCTCTGCGAGCAGCAGAGCCGGATGCGGCCCGCCGGCGAGGCGACGAGGCTGATCCAGGAGGGTCGCGAGGCGCTGGCTACCAACGACGAGCGGGCGCTCGACTCGGTCAACAGCCGGTTGGTCCGGTTGCTCCCGGACGAGGAGCAGGACAAGGTCATCGGGCTGGCGTTCCGATGAGCACGCCGGCCATCGACACCGACCTGGCGGTAAGTCGGGCCGCCGCCGCCGCGCGGCGCGGTGAACTGGACGCCGCCGCTCAGGTGCTGATCGCGGTGTCGTCCGACGAACCCGCGGTCCTCGACCTGCTCGCCCGGATCCGCGCCCAGCAGGGCCGCTGGCGCGACGCCGACGACTGCTGGGCACGGGTGCAGGCCATCGACCCTGACCACGCGGGCGCCGCCGAAGGCCGGCGGGTCCTCACCGGCATCCTGGCCGGCAAGCGCCGGCCCCGGCCGGTCGTCCAGCCGGCGCCCCTCGCCGTGGCCGGCGGATTGCTCACCGTCGCCGCCCTGGCAGCCGGCACCGTGGCCGTGGCCGGTGACGACGTGCGGTCGCCCGCGCAGATGTCCAACGCACCTGCGGCCGTCACGCCGTCGCCGTCCGGGGCCGTGACTGCGGATGGGCCCCGCGCCGAGGAGTTGGCCCGCCGGCTGGCACAGATCGAGGCTGAACGGGCCGCCTCCGCGCAGCGGCTGGCTGCCCGGCTCGACGTGATCAGCCGGCGCCTCACGATGCCCGGTGTCATCGTGAAGCGCCGTGCCGGCGCGGTCGAGGTCTACTTCCGCGAGGGCCTGTTCAGCCGGGACGCCCGCCTGACCATCGACGGCGCGGCGCTGCTCGCCGACGTCGGCCGGCGGCTGCGCGACCTCGACGTGCCCATCACCGTCGTGGGGCACAGCGTGCCCGTCCCCGGCGGGCTTTCCAGCGGTGGGTCCGGCACGGCGTTGAGCCGAGCCCGGGTGACCGCGCGGGAGCTCGCCGAGGCCGGTGATCTGCCACTGACCGCGTTCACCCTCAGATCCGCCGACCAGTCGGAGGGTCCGTTCAAGCAGGCCGCCCGCAACCGTACGGCCAGCCTCGTCCTCACCCCAACCTGAGCGGCGCCGCTACGTCGGGGGCGGTGGCATGCCCGAACACTGTGGGCGCAACTTCGGGGGCTGACACGCCCGGCCGGTACCTATAGCGTCCATGCTTGACCGTAAATGATCCACCCTGTCACCGCCGGAGGAGACGCCGATGTTCGAGGAGTTCATGGGCATCCCCGCCCACCCGCTGATCCTCCACGCCGCCGTCGTCTTCGTGCCGCTGCTGGCCCTGCTGGCGATCGGCTACGCGTTCATCCCGCCGATCCGTCCGCACACCCGCTGGGTGCTGGGGCTGCTCGCGCTCGGCGCGCCGGTCGCCGCGTTGTTCGCGAAGCTCTCCGGTGACGCCTTCTTCGCCCGCCTGCGCGGCGCCAACGCGGTCAGCCCCGACTTCATGCCGAAGCTGGAGGCCCATCAGCAGTTCGGCAACCTGACGCTCTACGCCACGGCCGGGCTGGCGGTCGTGGCGCTGGCGCTGGTGTGGTTCGTCGCACCGCGGGCCGCGACGAGCACCGCCGGTGGGGTCGGGTCCAGTCGGGCGTTGACCCTGTCGTTGCAGGTGCTGTCGCTGGTGGCCGGCGGGCTCGCTCTCTACTACGTGATCCGCACCGGCGACTCCGGCGCAAAGGCGGTCTGGACGGGGCAATAACCCAGGGGTCCGGCTTGCGCCGGCCCGCTGGTTCAGCGTTTGCTGGCCCGGTCGACACCCTTGTGCACCCGCATCGTGCGGTCGAGGAGTTCGCGCAGCGCGCTCTGGTCGACGTCGTCGAGGCGCTTGAGGTAGAGACACCCCTTGCCGGTCCTGTGCGAACCGAGCCGGGCGAGCACCGCGCCGTAGCGTTCCTCGAACCCACCCACCAGGTAGACGACGAGCTGCTGCTTGCGCGGCGAGAAGCCCACCAGCGGCGCGTCGCCCGAACGGCCGCTCTCGTAGGTGTAGTGGTAGCTGCCGAAGCCGACGATGCTCGGACCCCACATCGCCGCCGGCTCGCCGGTCACCTCGCCCATGATGGCGCGGAGCCGCTGCGCGTCGGCCCGGCGGCGGTCGTCGGCGACCGCGGCCAGGAAATCGTCGACGTTGACGTCGGTCGGGACCGTCACCGGCTGCTTCGAGGTGGCCACGACGTGATGCTCGCACGCGGGTACGACGAGAAGCCGAGCCCACGCCGAAGGTCGGTGACGGGCCCGTCACGGTAGGAGACGGGCGGTGAGTTTCAAGCGTGCGTGCGGGTCCACCTGGCCCCACGATCGGTCGGCAGTCGGCGGACGACCCGGCTGTTGATCTGGCCTGACCGGGCAGGATCACCCTCGCCGAACGGTGCGCCGCAGGCGCGTCGAATCCGTCAGGCGATGGAAAAACCGGCTTCGCGATCCCGGCGATCCACCCAGTCGCGCCGGGGCCGGCCGCATTCGGGCGCCGACGGCAGCGCCACAACGTGTGGAAGATTCACTGGTCGTCTGCCGCTCGGCCGTGCCGGCGCCCCTGGACGGAGGAACTGACCCCACCCGACCCCGCGACCTGGTCCACACCTGGCCTGGCGGCCCGGTCACGTACCGGCCCGCTCCTGCTCGCCGACGGCCGGCCGCCTCTGCATCCACCCCTCGCGCTTCCGAGACGGAGAACGACCATGCCTGGCGGCAGCCTGCCCTCGACGAGTCCGTGCCGATGACGCCGGTGACAGGGCCCCTGTGGCTGCTCGGCATCTGCGTCGCGCTCCTGCTCGTCCATCTGGTGGTGGAGCGCGCACGCCACCGCCGCCAGTTGGCGCAGCTGCCGACGCGGATCGTGGTCAACGGCATCCGAGGCAAGTCGTCGGTGACCCGACTCATCGCCGGCGCCCTGCGAGCGGACCAGCGGCGGACCGTGTTCGCCAAGACCACCGGCACCGCCGCCCGACTCATCTACCCGGGAGGTCGGGAGGTACCGATCCGCCGCGGCCGGGGTGGGGTCAACGTCATCGAGCAGATCGGTGTGGTCCGGCGGGCCGTGCACGCGGGTGCGGACACCCTGGTCGTGGAGTGCATGGCGGTCCTGCCTGAGCTGCAGCAGGTGAACCAGGAGCTGCTCATCGACGGCGGCATCGTCGTGATCAGCAACGTCCGGGAGGACCATCTGGACGAGATGGGCCCGACACTCGATGACGTGGCGCGCTCGCTGAGCCGCTCGATGCCCCACCGAGGCACCGTGGTGACCGCGGAGCGGGACCGGCTGCACATCCTGCGCGAGGAGGCCGACCGCCGCCAGTGCACCCTCATCGCCGTCGACCCGGACACGGTCACCGACGCGGAGATGCGCCGCTTCCGATGGATCACCTTCAAGGAGAACGTGGCGATCGCGCTGGCCGTCGCCGAGCTGTGCGGCGTGGACCGGGCCACCGCGCTGAAGGGGATGTGGCAGGCCGACCCCGACCCCGGCGTCCTGCGGGTGGACGCCTGCGCCCACAACGGGCGGCGGTTCGCCGCGGTCAACCTGTTCGCCGCCAACGACCCGGCCTCGACCCTGATGAACATCAACCTGCTCCGGGAGCGGAGGCTGATCGGCGACCGGGTCGCCGTGGTGATCAACTGCCGGCCCGACCGGATCGAGCGCAACGGCCAGATGGGCGGCATCATCCCGGAGATCAAGCCGACCCGGGTCTTCCTCATCGGCTCCCCCACCCGCAGCGCCCTGCACCTGATCCCGGACGAGTGGCGCGACCGGGTGGTCGATCTCGACGGTGAGCAGCGCAAGGGGGCCGAGCTGCGCGACGCCATCGTCGACAAGCTCGGTGCCGGCGAGACCGGCACCGCCCTGCTCATGATCGGCAACATCCACGGGCGCGGCGAGGAACTCCTGGAGGCGCTGCACTCCGTCACGGTCGCGGCCACCGCGGCGGCGCCGTTCGACGAGCTTTCGCTGACGCTGGAGCGCATCTACAAGCTGGACAGCGCGCGCAAGCCGGCGGCGGCGGAAAGCAGGGCTCCGGTCGACATGGACGCGACGGTCGTGCTGTCCCGCGCGGACCTGACCGCCACCGCCGTGCTCAACACCGCCCGGATCGCCGTTCTGCACGCCGACCGTCGCGGGGCCCGGCCATGAGCGAAGGAACCGTCATGCCCACGTTCGACCTGTCCTCCGAACTCAGCGCCGTGGTCATCGCCGCGGGGTTGCTGTTCGGGCTCGTCGGCTACCTCGTCACCAACGTCGCGCCGGCCGGGCTGATGGTGCCCGGCTGTCTGGTGCTCACCGCATTGCAGGACGCTCGCAGCCTCATCACCATCGTGGCGATCACCGCGGTCACGGTGGCCATCATGAAGGTGCTGCAGCGCGTCACGATCCTCTACGGCAAGCGGCTCTTCGCCGTGGCGGTGCTGGCCTCCTCCTTCATGTCGGTGACCTCGTTCGTGCTGCTGCACGTGCGCTTCCCGTACCTGTTCGGCGGGGACACGCTGTCGTTCATCATTCCCGGGCTGATGACCTATCAGCTGGTGCGCCCGCGAGCGTTGCAGACCCTCGCCGCCACGGGCGTGGTCAGCGCCGGCACCGCCGGTGCCGCCCTACTGATGATCTCGCTCTGATGCGCAGGCAACGGGTCATCCTCGCCGTCGTGGCGGTCGCGGTCGTGCTCGTCGCCGGCACGGTCGTCGTCAAGCTCTTCGACAGCGGCCCGGCGGGCACGCCCGGCTCCGGCTGGGCCGGGCCGACCCAGTCCGCCCGCGGCTACCGCAACGACGTCGAGCGCCTGACCCAGCAGTACGAGCTGGTCGAGCGGACCCGTCCGGAGCGCACCGAGGTACGCCGGCGCAGCGACCAGGCGGTGGTGGCCACCCTGACCGCCGGCGCCCGTACCGTCGTCGTCGCCGGACCGCCGCGCCAGTTCACCGAACCGTCCACCACGCCCGCGGTGATCGACTCGACGTCCTGGGTGCGGGTTGCTCCTCGGGCCTGGCAGGCGGAGCACGACCTGGACGAGAAGTTCGCCAGCTGGCTGCTCGAGCAGATCGAGGCGAAGAACCCACCGGTCGACGTGCTCGCCGCCGCCATGCAGTACCTGCCCGACGCACCCGACGGGGTCAACGACGACGGGGTCCGCTACATCGGTGACGCCGGATTCGGGTACGTGCACAGCGCCGACGAGCGCGACGGCGCCGACTTCTACGACTACCTCGAGATTCCGTGGAAGTTCAGCGACAGCGGCCGGGCGAAACCGTCCAAGCGGTGGGACCGTGACCTGGACTGCTCGGGCTATCTCAGGCTGATCTACGGCTACCGGTTCGGCATCCCGCTGTTCAACGCGCCGGTCAACACCACCGTCAACGGTCTGCCCCGCACCGCGTCGAGCATGGCCTCCTACGCCCGCTCGGTGCTCATCGCCGCCGGACGCAGCCCGAGCCGGGCGCCCACCAACCTTTCGGCGATGCAGCCCGGCGATCTGGTGTTCTTCGCGCTGCACGACGACCCGGGTCTCATCACCCACTCCGGGATCTACCTCGGCAAGGACCAGGACGGCGGCATGCGGTTCGTGTCCTCCCGCGGCACCGTCGACGGCCCCACCTTCGGCGACGTCCGGGGCGACGGTGTCGTCGACTCCGGCTACTTCGGCGAGCGGCTGCGCCGGGTCATCCGTCTCTAGGACTAGGAACGATCATGCGTGCTGTCCGCATCGTCCTCATCGTCGCGCTCGTACTCTCGCCCGGCATCGTCTTCGCGCTTCGCGGCGATGTTCTTCGCGACCGCCTGGCGACGACCGAAACCCGCCCGGCCGGCCAGACCGCCGCACCCGCCCCGTCGGGTGGGCCACGGCAGATCACCATCGCCGGATCCGGCGACATCCTGGTCCATCCGCCGACCTGGCAGCAGGCCCGGGCGGACGCGAAGCAGGCCAACCGGGACGGGTACGACTTCGACCCGATGTTCGCCGACATCCAGCCCGTCGTCTCGGCCGCTGACCTGGCCATCTGTCACATGGAAGGACCGATGGGTCCCGGCAGCCCGCAGGACTTCCCGCGGTTCCGCGCGCCCACCGACCTCGCCGCCGCTGTGAAGACCGCCGGCTACGACACCTGCTCGACGTCCAGCAACCATGCGCTGGACCAGGGTGAGAAGGGTGTCTACGACAACCTCGACGCGCTCGACGCGGCTGGCCTCGGCCACACCGGCACCTTCCGCAGCGCCGCCGCGCGGGCCCGGCCGACGATCTACAACGTGAACGGCGTCAAGGTCGGGCACCTGTCCTACGCCATGCACTTCAACGGGCTGAAGCCGCCGGCGGGCAAGGAGTGGATCGCCAACCGCATCGACGTGAAGGCGATCAAGGCTGCTGCCGCCGCGACCCGCAGGGCAGGTGCGCAGATCATCGTGCTCTCCGCCCACTGGGGCACCGAGCTTGTCCACGAACCCAGTGGCGAGCAGTTGTTCTGGGCGCGGCAGCTGATCGCCGACCCCAACATCGACCTGATCATCGGCCACCACGCCCATGTCGTGCAGCCCTTCGAGAAGGTCGGCGACAAGTGGATCGCGTACGGCGTCGGCAACACCCTGGCCCGGCACGACTTCCCGGTCGACGCCAACCGGGAGGGCGTCATCGCCATGTTCACCTTCACCGAGCAGCCGAACCACCGGTGGAAGATCACCCAGGTCCAGGCCACGCCCATCTGGCTGTCGTTGAAGCCCACCATCCGCGTCGTGGATCTCGCCGCCGCCATCGAGTCGATGCCGCGCCTCGACCGCCGACGCACGCATTACACGGCGGCCATCGACCGGATCACCAGCTATCTGGATCAACGGGGCGCGGTGGCGGCAGGGCTGCACATCGTCCGCTGATCCCCCACCGGTCGGCGCACCGGCGGCCGCCGACCGGTCCTGCCACGCCGGGCCCGGCGCGCTACGCCCCTAGGATGACGCCATGGCCGTCGACCTGTTCGCAGGAATCCCCGTCAGCGACTACCCGGCGGCGCTGGCCTGGTACGAGCGGCTGCTCGGCTCACCGCCGACGTTCGTGCCGAACGATACCGAGGCCGTGTGGGAGATCGCCGAGCACCGGTCGGTGTACATCGAACACCTGCCCGAGCACGCCGGCCACGCCATGCACACCCTCTTCATCGACGATTTCGACGACCGCCTGGCCGGCATCGCCGGGCGGGGTCTGGAGCCCGCGAAGCGGGAGACCTACTCGAACGGAGTCCGGAAGGCCACCTTCCGTGATCCCGACGGCAACGAGATCGGGTTCGGCGGCGGTCCGCTCTGATCGGCGCGGCGGCGGCCGTCCGGCTGCCGTGCCGGATCGCCACGCGCGCCGATCAGGTCGACTCGGCCCGCACCTGGTAGGAGACGGCGATGAGCCAACCGGAGATGATCACCGCTCCGACGGCGAAGCGAACGCTCGCGCTCTCCTCGCTCCACGGCAACGCGGTGAGCGCGAACGCGACGACGCCGCTCACGCCGCTGTAGGCGGCCCACCCGCGGCGGCCCTGGCCGGCGAAGCGCCGGGCGAAGATCAGACCGGCCGCGATCAGCGACAGGAACGCCGCGGCGCCGCAGACCACGTGCAGCATGCTGCCCGTGCTCGCCTGCTCGGGTAGCCCGTCCGGTGCGCCGGGCGGCCAGCCGTAGCCGGGGTCGGGGACGAAGAATCCGCCGCCGATCATCGCCACCCCGTAGACGCCGACCAGCACCGGGCCCACCGTGCCGGCCCGACCCGGGCGCAGCGCCTGACGCAGGCCAACCGCGAAGGCGATCGCCAGCAGGCCGGTGACCGCGAACGCCATGGTCTGCAGCCAGCCGAGCTCGCCGAGGGTGAGCGAGCTCAGAGCGTGCCGGCGCAGGTCGAACCCGGGACGGCTGAGGGCCTGCCCGAACGACAGGGCGGGAAAGACGACCCCGGCGATCGCGCCGCAGGTCAGGAGGTACCGGGTCCGGTCGCCCCGGGTCGACAGGGTCCGGTCGGAAGACGTGATGGAGGAGGTCATCGGCGCACCTTTCAGGACGGCTTTCGGGCTCTGCCGGAACGACGAACGAGGTCCGATCGGATCGACAGCGTCGGCGGAAAAAGTTTCCGGTAGTCCTGACGTGCGGGTTTAGCGGCGGCCCGGAGCGGTGAAGGTAGGGCGGCACTGTTCCTGAGGGGGGATCACCATGTCCGACGCCAGCCGTACGCCCGCCAGCGCCACAGACCGTCCCGACGAAGTGAGCGACCCACTGCTGTGGAAGCTCGCTCTTCAGGTGGCCGACGCCCACGAGCCGGACGGTGCGGACGGCTGCCGCAACCTGGCCTGCGCCGGCGAGCCCTGGCCGTGCCCGGCCTGGGACAACGCCCAACGCGCGCTGCACCTGGCACAGGGCGGCGCCACCGCCGGCGCGACGCCACCGGCCACGCAGGACTCCCCCACCGGCTGGCCCGGCGCCTCGGCGACGCCGGCGGCCCGCCGCGCCACGGCGAGCGCGCGACGCGAGTCGGGGGCAACCGCTTCGGCCGCCTGACCCCGCGCGCCCGGGACCGCCCGGGCGGCGAGGCGCAGACCGATCACCGATACCCCTGAGGCACCAATATGCCTCAGGGGTATCTCGCTCGCCGACACATCGCCGAAGCCGAGCCGGTGAGGCACCGATGTGGCGACATCAGCACGCAACCGGCTGGACACATTGACGGAGATCTAGGGGCTCGACTACCGTGCCGGACTGAGAGAGCGCTCTCTCACCGGACCTTCTCCCCCACTTCAGACGAACGTGTCGGAGCCGGCAATGCCGGTCTCCCGGCGCGCGATGGAGGCAGCATGAAACCTCCCGTCCCCCACCGCCGATGGGCCCTGGCCGTCACCACCACACTGGCCCTGGTCGTCAGCGGCCTCGCGATCGCCGTCACCCGTCCCGCCGAGGCCGCCCCCGTCGGCGCCGGCAGTTACACCACCACCCCGGTCGGCCCGCTGCCCACCGGCTGCGGCCAGATGACGACCAACCCCCGGCAGTTCGCCACCGCCAACGCGCCCGCCGGTGCGATACCCACCAACGACTGGTGGTCCTCGCTGCTCTGGAAGCGAACCGACTGCTCCTTCAGCGAGCCCCTGCACGCGCATCCGATCTCGTACGACACGTTCGGCGACGGCCTCGGATTCTCGGCCAACTCCACACCCGCGATCAGCGGCACCGCGACCGGCGTCGGGGAGTACCACTACCCGTACGTCCAGGACATCCGGGTCGGCGTTGCCGGGCTCGGCGCGCCTCAGGTCAGGGTGGACGGCTGGACCGACTGGACGGTCAGCCCGTACTGGAGCGACGGAGCGCGGACCATGCGCGCCACCATCGGCCACGGCCTGCCCTTCGCGTACTTCCAGACCAGCGGTGGCGACGCGGTGATCAACACGAGCGGCACCGCCGACGTCTGGTCCAACAGCGGCGCCACCGTCGGCTTCCGGGTCAACGGCCACGACTACGTCGCGTACGCCCCCAGCGGCGCCAGTTGGACGGTCAGCGCCGGGCGCATCTCCTCCACCCTGGCCGGCCGCGGTTACTTCTCCGTCGCCCTGCTACCGCCGACGACGACCACCGCGGAGCGCGCCGAACTGGCCACGACCTACGGCCGGTACGCGCACGCCCACGTCACCGGCACCCAGGTCTCGTACGCCTACGACCCGGCGACCAGCGGGCTCACCACCACGTACGCGTTCACCACGACGGCCCGGGAGGGCACCGCCACACAGACCGTGGTCAGCCTCTACCCGCACCAGTGGAAGTCGCTGTCCGGCTCCACCGCGATCACTCCGACCTACCCGTCGGCGCGGGGCCGGATGAGGGTGCTCACCGGCGTCAACCAGTTCCGCACCGCCATGAAGTTCCAGGGCGTCCTGCCGGAGCTTCCGGCCGTCGGCGACGGCAGCGGCGCCGACCTGGCGACGCTCAACGGCCACCTGGCCGCCGCGCGGGCGAACCCGATGGACCAGCGCGGCAACGACACGTACTGGACGGGCAAGGGACTCGGCCGGGCCGCCCGCCTCGCCGAGGTGGCCGACCTGGTCAACGACACCGCGACCCGGGACAGCGCGCTGAACGCGATCCGCAGCACGCTCACCGACTGGTTCACCGCGTCGACCGGCAAGACCTCGAAGCTCTTCTACTACGACAACAACTGGGGCACCCTGATCGGCTACCCGGCGTCGTACGGCTCCGACCAGGAACTCAACGACCACCACTTCCACTACGGCTACTTCATCGCCGCCGCCGCGACGCTGGCCAAGTTCGACCCGGCGTGGGCCGCCACCAGCCGCTACGGCGGCATGGTGGACCTGCTGATCCGCGACGCCAACAACTACCGCCGCGACGACACCCGCTTCCCCTACCTGCGCGACTTCGACATCTACGCTGGCCACGACTGGGCGTCCGGGCACGGCTCGTTCGGCTCCGGCAACAACCAGGAGTCCTCGTCGGAGGGGATGAACTTCGCCAACGCCCTGATCCAGTGGGGCCAGGTGACCGGCAACGCCGCCGTGCGGGACGCCGGCATCTTCCTCTACACCACCCAGGCCGCGGCGATCCAGGAGTACTGGTTCGACGCCAGCGACCAGAACTTCCCCGCCGCCTTCGGGCACTCGACGGTCGGCATGGTCTGGGGCGACGGCGGCGCTTACGCCACCTGGTTCAGCGGCGAACCGGAGATGATCCAGGGCATCAACCTGCTGCCGGTCACCGGTGGACACCTCTACCTGGGCAACAACCCGGCGTACGTACGGACCAACTACGCCGAACTGGTCCGCAACAACGGCGGGCCACCGACGGTGTGGCAGGACATCCTGTGGCAGTTCCAGGCCCTCGGCGACGGAGCCGCGGCGCTGGCGAACCTGCGCGCGAACCCCGGATACACCCCCGAGGAGGGAGAGAGCCGGGCACACACCTTCCACTGGATCCGCAACCTCGCGGCGCTGGGCACCGTCGACACCACGGTGACCGCCAACCATCCGCTGACCGCGGTCTTCTCCCGCAACGGGGCGCGCACTTACGTCGCGTCGAACCCGACCGCGAGCCCGGTCACGGTGACGTTCTCCAACGGCACGACGCTCGCGGTGCCGGCCGGACGGACGGCCACCACCGGGGCGTACACCTGGAGCGGCGGAAGCGCGACGGGCGGCACACCTCCCGGCACCGACCCGCCGCCGACCGACCCGCCGCCTTCGGGCTCGCCGACGCGGTACCTGCTGCCCGGTGGTGGGCTGGGCGCCGCCGGCGGCGCGGCCACGACGACGGTCGCGGCGGCCAACGGAAACCACGACGGTACGCCGACCAACCCGCAGGTCTTCACGGCGACCGGCCTCAACCTCGCCTACGCCGGCGGGCAGACAGCGTTCGACCTGTTCGTGGACGCCGGCACGGCGGTCGGCAACGGTGTGCAGGTGCGGGTCTCCTACGACCTGACCGGCAACGGCAGTTGGGAACGGGTGGAGACTCTGCGCTACTTCGCCACCGATCCGGTCCCCGGCTACGAGCACTACACGCAGAGCGCGGGCCTGGCGTCGGCCACCGGCACGTTGGGCGCGCTCAGCAACGGCACCGTCCGGGTGGAGGTCTGGTCGGCGATCGGCAACAACCCCAGCACCCTTGGCATCGGCAACCAGTCGGTGCTTCGCCTTCCGTACTCCTGATCAACCCCGCCCACGCCGCCGCCGGTCGAGGTTCGACCGGCGGCGGCTGGCACCGGGTCACGGTTGACCGCCGCCGGCCACCGCAGCGCTCCGCAGTCAGACAGTGACTACTGCTCGGCGATGAGACTGGGCAGTTTGCGCATGTCGTCAAAGACAACGGTGTCGGGGCCTTCGAGCTGCTCGGCCCGGGTCAGTCCGCCGGCATAGCCGAAGGCCCGCATCCCGGCAGCGCGCGCTGCCTGCACACCAGGCCGGCTGTCTTCGACGACCACACACGCGGCGGGGTCGACACCCATCCGCCGCGCGGCATGCAGAAACAGATCGGGAGCCGGCTTGCCGTGCGAAACCTCGCTGGCGCTGAAGATGCGGTCCGCGAAACGTTCGTAGAGGCCGGTGCGGCCGAGGGTGTGGCGCATCTTCTCGTGCGAGCCACTGGAGGCGACGCAGGTCGGCAGGACGATCGCGTCGAGCGCTTCGGGCAGCCCTTCGACGGGCGCCAGTGCGGCGTCCACCGCCTCCCGGTGGAGCTGCTCAAACCGCTCCGACCAACTGCCCGCCACCTCCTGGCCCAGCTGCGCGGCGATCTGATCACGGATGGAGGCGGGAGCGCCCGATGAACCGGTCGACGACCTCGACCTCGGTCAGCGGCCAGCCAAGCTCCGCTCCCAGGGCGACCTGGACACGCACGGCGATGCGTTCGCTGTCGACCAGTACCCCGTCGCAATCAAAGATCACCAGTTCAATCGGCTTGAACACCAGCGCAGCATAGGGTGCAGGATGGCTACATGAACACTCCCGTTGACCTCGCCGAAGCCCTGTCGAGCTTTGACGAGCCATGGTCACCTCGCACCGTTGCCCTGCTGAACGACTACGACGTGAGGGTGGTCAAGACCAGAGGTGAGTTCACCCGGCACAGCCATCCAGACACGGACGAGTTCTTCCTCGTCCTGCGCGGATCACTGACCATCCGGATGGACTCCGGCGACGTGACCCTCGGGCCCGGGCAGATGTATGTGGTCCCGCGCGGAGTGCCGCACCAGCCGGTCTCCGTCGACGGAGCCGACGTCGTGCTGATCGAGCCGAGCGAGACCGTCAACACCGGTGACACCCCCAGCGAGCTGACCGCCGAGCGCCGAACGCTCTAGCGCGTTCACCCCGGGCCCTCCCCCGCGTCAGTCGTACGCCCGGATCGGGTCGTCCTCGGAGACGCCGTTGAGCTGCTGCCGCCCGGAGACACCGGCGGCGGGAGCGCCCGTACCGCCGCCCACGGGTCAGGCATGACGGGCGTATCGAGCCGCGGTCGGAATATGGCGTGCACGCCGGCGGCTCGGCCCTCTACGGTACGCGCCGTGACCCTCGACATCGCGAGCCTGGCGGACCGCCCGGATCTCGCCCCGCTGCTCGACGACGACTTCGACGGGGCGTGGCCGCCGTTCATGCTCTGGGACCCGATGGGTGCGGTGTACTACAACGTCGCCCACGACCTGTACCCCGAGTTCGTCTTCGCCGCCGTCGACTCCGACGAGCCGGGACGCGCCGTCGCCCGGGCGTACGCCGTGCCGTTTCGTTGGACGGAGTCGGAGCTGCCCGACGGCGGCTGGGACCGGGTGATCCAGCGGGCCACCATCGACCGGCTGAGCGGGGCCGAGCTGAACATCGTCTCGGCGCTGGAGATCTGCATCCGACCCGATCGGCGCGGGGGCGGCCTCTCCGCGCTGATGCTCACCGCGATGCGGCAGGCCGTCGCCAAGCTGGGCTACGACACGCTGGTCGCCCCGGTCCGGCCGAGCGGCAAGCACAGCCAGCCGGACCTGCCGATGACCGAGTACGCGACGCAGGTCCGCGCGGACGGCCTGCCGGTCGACCCGTGGCTGCGGGTACATGTCCGGGCGGGTGGGCGCATCGAGCGGATCGCGCCGCGGTCGATGATGATCAGCGGAACGCTCGCCGACTGGCGGCGCTGGACCGGTCTGCCGTTCGACACCAGCGGGCCGGTCCACGTGCCGGGCGCCCTGGTGCCGGTGCACTGCGATGTGGCGCACGACCACGCCGTCTACGTCGAGCCGAATGTCTGGGTGCGGCACCCGCTGCAGTGCCACCGGGCCGCCGACCCTCCCGTACGGGATCGCCGAATCTATTGACAGTCGATAGGTTGCGAGCGAGACTCGATACGTGGCTCGGCCTCTTGAAGGAGACCCGATGAAGTACATCCTCGGCATCGTCACCCTCCTCGGCGTCGCGCTCGGCGTCGCCGCTGTCGTGTACGGGGGTGCCGACGACTCACCGGGCCTCCAGCTCCTGGGCGCGGCGCTCGTCGTCGGCGCGATCGTGTTCGGGGTGCGGACCGCTCGACGCGGCAGGTAGCCGTCGCACGAGGTTGAGGACGTCACCGTGCTGTTTCTCGTGCTGCTCGTCGCCTCCCTGGGCGGAGCCGCCACCGCGGCGGTCCTCGCCGTTTGTGGGCTCGTCGCGGTGTTCCGAAGGAACGCGCGCTCCCGGCCGGGTTGGCTGCGAGCGGCGGCGCTCCTCGCCGGTGCGGGCGCCGTTGCCGCGTACGCGTGGGGGATGCTTCACGTCGGCTTCGCGGTGATGCAGGCGGAGGACGGCGGCGCCGGCGCCTTTCCGATCGCACCGTGCCGGGAAGCCGGGCCGAGGCTGGCGAGCCAGGTCGACGGGTACGACGTCAGCTTCCTACCCATCCGTTTCGAGTGCCATCTCGACAGTGGCGGCACGTACGTCACATCGTCCGTGCCCGGCTACGTCAACCCGACCGCGGCCGGCCTGGCGCTGATCACCGCCGCCTGCGCAGTCCTCGCCGCCGCGACCGCACGGCGCACCCGAGCACCGGCCGGGTAGCAACCCTGCTCGCTCCTCCCCCGCGCCCTGGCAAGGGAGGAGCCGACGGGAGAACTCCGTGCTCGTGGCTAGCGGGCGGACTTCATCCAGTCCTGGTAGTGCGTCGGGGCCAGGTGTGCGTCCGGGCCGGCGATGAGCACGTCGCCGGAGACGGCCGCGAACATGCCGGCGCTGTCGTCGGTGACGACGGTGCGGTTGTCCTGCTGCGCCGCCAGGGTGAGCCTTCCGAGGTCGTCGAGGGCGTAGACGTCCGGGCCGGCGACGTTACGGATGCCGCCCAGCGGCGCGCCGGTGGCGACGTCGACGACCGCGGCGGCGACGTCGGCGGCGGCCATCGGCTGGACCGGGGTGGCGGGCAGGCGGACGGTGGTCTCGTCCGAGGTCCAGGACATGATCGCGTTGACGAACTCGAAGAACTGGGTGGCACGCACGATCGAGTACGGCGTGGGGCCCTGCCGGAGCAGTTCCTCCTGGAGGGCCTTGGCCCGGTAGTAGTCGAGCAGGGGCACCTGATCCACACCCACGATCGAGAGGATCACCTGGTGCCCGACCCCGGCACGCTCCCCGGCCGCCAGCAGGTTGCCCATGGTGGTCCGGAAGAAGTCCAGGGACGCCTCGTCGAAGGTCGGCGAGTTCGCCACATTGACCACGACCTGGGCGCCCTCCAGCGCCTGGTCCAGGCCGTCGCCGGTGAGCAGGTCGACGCCGGTCGACGGCGCCGCAGGGACCGCCTCGTGCCCGGCCGCGGTCAGCCGCTGGACCACCTGCGAGCCGATCAGGCCGGTACCGCCGATGACTGTGAACTTCATGACTCCCACCTTCCTACAACGTGCCGCCGAGGCACGCCGACTTCGTCGAGGACGGATGGCTCCGAACTCGGACACTTCTTGTCCGAGACAATAGTCGGATAGTCTGTGTCCGAGTCAAGGCGGGGGGTCGGATGAAGCTGTCAGGCGGGGTCGAGTGGGCACTGCACTGCTGCGTGGTGCTGACCACGGCGACGCAACCCGTGCCGGCTGCCCGGCTCGCCGAACTGCACGACGTCTCGGCCAGCTACCTGGCCAAGCAGCTACAGGCACTCTCCCGCGCCGGCCTGGTGACCTCCGTGCAGGGCAAGGCGGGCGGATACGTCCTGACCAGGGCGCCCGAGCTGATCACCATCCTCGACGTGGTCGCCGCCGTCGACGGCGCCCAGCCCGCGTTCGTGTGCACCGAGATCCGCCAGCGCGGCCCCCTGGGAGCAGCGCAGGAGGTTTGCACGCGGCCCTGTCCCATTGCCCGCGCGATGGCCGGCGCCGAGGCCGCCTGGCGAGCCGCCCTGCAGGCGGTCTCGATCGCGGACCTCGCCGCCGGTGTCGACGAGGACTACGGCCCTACCGCGCTCGCCGGCATCCGCGGCTGGCTCAGCGGACCGAGCGACAGCGACACCGCAGCTGCCGAGCGCAGGTAGACGCGCAAGCGCGTCATTCCTCCTGGAGTTGAGGGCCCAGTCGCATCCAACGGCTGGCGGTCAGCGAGGCACCCGCACCTGACGCGAGGTCCGCGCGCCCCTTCTCTCCGAACTCTGCTAATCCTCGAAGTCGAACTCGAACGTGCCCGCCTCGATTCGGTCGACGAGTTGGCTCACATCGTCGGCTTGCCGGATGGCGCTGTCCCATCCGCTGCTCGTGATGTCGACCAGCAGCACCGGTGCGGGGTCGCTGCGCAGGTCGAGCACGAGCTGTTCACGGGAGCCGTCACCGCCGATGATCGCGATGCCGGGGTGTGCGTCGGTGGCTTCGTCCCATGCGTCATGCAGCTCCAGCATCTCGCGTGGCGAATTGAGCCAGACGTAGGCTCCGCTGGTCATCCAGCCTCGCCGGAACCGCGACTCACCCTGCAGATAGGTGCGCCACGCGGCCGGCAGAGCTCGGCCCAGGGCCTTGTCGGCGTCCGTGAACTCCTGGTCGTTCACCGGGCCGCGGTACTCGGCTTCCTCGATGATCGCGCCGACGATGTGGGCGTTGAGGTCGGCAAGCTCCTCGGCGGGGATCCAGTACTCCAGCACGTCCCGGCCACCGGCCTGATGGACCTCGTAACGGTCCAGGTGTGAACGCTGGACGTCGAACCGGGTTACGTAGCCGACACCCTCGGCGGGGACGTTCCAGTCGCGGGCGATCTTCGTGGCGTACCAGCGGTTCAGTACGGGGTAGAAGATCGGCTGGTCCGGCAGGCGTGGTGGCCAAGCCCGCCACCCCGACGCCGCCACGAGGTCGAGTTCGGCCTGCCCGGTGGGCCGCCACAGGGTGATCGTGTCGGAGTTGTCGATGGTCTGCTCCCCGCCAATCGTCATGGTCCTGCGGTCGTGGCGAGCCACGCGTCCAACATTCTGGTCGCATCGGAACCGAACGCTCCGCGCGGGTTAATCGGCGCGGTCGACGGTGAGTTCGCTGTGGGCCGGGCCTCAAGCGCCAAGGGCACCGAAGAAATTTTCATCCGTGCCGGCATCCTGGGCAGACCTACTACTGGTAGTGCGCGGTCCGGGCTGTCCGGACCGTCGGCACCGGGGCGATGATGCGGTATGGCGTTGTCGACGGAGTTCACGGAGTTGTTCGGCGTGCGGCATCCGATCGCGCTGGCGCCGATGGGCGGGTCGGCCGGCGGCGCGCTGGCCGCGGCCGTCTCTCGGGGCGGTGGGCTCGGGATGCTGGGCGCCGCGGACGGGGACCGGGAGTGGCTGGATCGCGAACTCCCGATCGTCGCGTCGGGCACCGACCAACCGTGGGGCGTCGGTTTCCTGACCTGGGCGATCGATGTCGGCGCGGTCGAGCGTGCCCTGGAGTACGGACCCAGAGCGGTCATGTTCTCCTTCGGCGACCCGAGCCCGTTCGTGGCACCTGTCCGTCAGGCCGGGGCGGTCCTGATCGTTCAGGTCACGGACCTGGAGGAGGCGAGGCAGGCCGTGGACCTGGGCGCCGACGTCATCGTGGCGCAGGGCACCGAAGCCGGTGGCCACGGGGCCCGACGCGGGCGGTCCACGTTGCCGTTCGTACCCGTCGTGGTGGATCTCGCGGCGCCGACGCCGGTGCTGGCGGCCGGTGGCATCGCCGACGGTCGCGGCGTGGCCGCCGCCCTGGCGCTGGGCGCGAGCGGAGCGTTGATCGGCACCCGATTCCAGGCAACCGTCGAGGCTCTGGTCGACCCCGCGATCAGCAAGGCGATCGTCGAAGGACGAGGGCAGGACACCGAGCGCAGCAGCGTGCTGGACATCGTCCGCGGCTCCCGGTGGCAGTCGAAGTACACCGCCCGCACCCTCGGCCACCCCTACCTCGACCGGTGGCGCGGCCGCGAGGCCGAGTTGGCCGGCGACCCGCAGGCGAGCCGGGATTACCAGGACGACCTGGCGCGGAGCGTCATACCGCCGCTGCCGGTCTGGGCCGGGGAGGCCGTCGACCTCATCACCGACCTGCCGTCCGCGGCCGACCTCGTCACCACTCTGGCCGCCCAGGCGGAGGAGGCCCTGTCCAGGGCCGGAAGGCGCTGACGGGGGCGGCCTCGACGCCCCGGATGCCCAGCGACGCGGCATGGCGGGGCTGCCTCAAGGAATGCTCAAATCCCGCCGGCCCGTCCCATCAATGTCATGAATGCACATACGCTCACCGCACCCAGCCCGCTCACGGCTCCCCCGATCCTTTCCGCGGCGACCACTGTGGTGCCCAGGCTCAGGTGGGCGGGCTCAGCACGGCAGTCCTGAGTGGACCGGTCCCATCCCCGCACGGACCGGCCACCACGTCAACCACACGCCGCAAGCAGAAGGAGGGGGAATGCGACGCAGACAACTGCGCATCGCGCTTCTCGCAGTGTCCGCCCTGGCGGGCAGCGTCCTCGTGGCGACCGCGCCCGCGGGCGCGGAGCCCGCGGGGTCGACAGCCAAGGCGGGTTCGGGGCGATCCGCCCTTGAGGACCAGGAGCAGGTACGGCTCGTCCGCATCCACCTGGCCGGCGCCGACCTGCTGGACAAGGTGGCCGCCGCCGGCTTCGACCTGGAGCACGGCCTGAAGCGCGTGCCGACCGGCATCGAAGGTGAGGCGGTGGTGACCGCCGCCCAGCTCACCGAACTCGAGGCAATGGGCGTCGACATCCTCGGCGACGACGAGGGCTTCGCCTGGAACGAGGAGGCCGACGGCGGATTCCAGTCCCGGCGCACGCAGACGGTCCAGCCGCTGAGCCACGAGAAGACCGTACGGGTCGTCCGCGCCGACTGGTTCACCACGAAGGGCCAGGGCTTCCTCTACGTGGAGGCACGGACCACCGAAGGGCAGCAGGCGGACCCGGTCGTCGAGATGCAGCTCGAGAACGACTCGGGCCGCGGCACCTCGTTCGGCTTCGCCCGGACGATGAGCCGGTTCGTCGACTCCGGGCAGTACATGTTCCACCGGAACCTGTTCAAGCTCGACGCGCGACCGAACCAGATCCGGGTCACTAGTTCGACCGGCGGCGTCGCCACCGGCGACGTCTCCAACTGGCTCGAGGACGGCGCGCCGCCACTGACGGCCGACCCGGCCTACAAGTGGGACTTCGTCGACGGCTACCGGCATCCGCAGCAGCTCTACAGCCGCGCCGAGGAGATCGCCCGCCAGTACCCGGACATCGCCGAAATCGTCTACCTGCCGAACCAGACGAACGGCTACCAGCGCAACGCGCAGGCCACCATCGGCGGCACCGGGCAGGCCGCCGTCGTCGTCAGCTCGGCGGCGTGGGGCCACGAGGGTGGCAACGACATCACCGTCGAGTTCGTGGACCGGCCGGGCGCGGACCTTCCTCTCTCGGTCGAGGTGGCGGGCAAGGCGGTCCGGGTTCTGCTCGCGAAGGACGCCTCCGGTGGGCTCGCCAGCACGGCCGCCCAGGTGGCGGCGGCGCTGGAGAGCCAGTCCCAGGGTCTGATCGGCCGGGCGCACCCGTACCGCACGAACGCGGGCACCGGCGTCGTCGTACCGACGTCCGGCCCGGTGGCGCTGACCGACTTCCTCGACCAGAAGCGCGCCGGCGCTCCGGAGGGCGAGGTGCCGCGTGGCCCGGCCACCATTCCCGTGCTGCGGATCGGCAAGCACCGCGACGGCAGCAAGCCCGGCGTGCTGATCCAGGCGCAGGACCACGCCCGCGAGTGGGTGCCGGCGACGACCAGCCTGGAGTCGGCCGAGCGTCTGGTGCACAACTACCGGTCGGACCGGGAGACGAAGGAGATCGTCAACAACACCGACGTCTTCTTCATCCTCTCCAACAACCCCGACGGGGCGAACTACAGCTTCTACAACTTCGCCTCGCAGCGCCGGAACATGACGAACCACTGCCCGGACGAGAACGCCGATCCGGCGCGGCGCAACTCCTGGGGCGTCGACCTGAACCGGAACTACCGGGTCGGGTCGGGCCATGACGGCTACGCGGGCGCGTCGACCAGCTGCGTCAGCGACACCTACCAGGGACCGGCGGAGCTGTCGGAGCCTGAGTCGAAGAACATCATCTGGCTGGTCGAGAAGTACTCGAACATCAAGTTCATGATGTCGGTGCACTCCAACGGCGGCCAGCTCTTCTGGCAGCCCGGCGCCTACATCGCGGACGGGCGGATCACCACGCCGCGCCCGCCGTTGGGTGACGAGGCGTTCTACTGGCAGTCGGCCGCCCGGATCCTGTCGCAGGTCAAGGCGCACCGGGAGACCGTTGTCACGCCGGAGAACGTGGGCGGCTCGTCGGACGTCCTCTACTCGTCGGCGGGCAACGTACGCGAGGACCTGTACCACACGTACGGGATCTACGCCTTCGGCTGGGAGGTCGGCGGCTCGGTCTACAACCCGGCCACCGGCAACTGGCAGGGCGGCTCGTTCCAGCCGGCGTGGGTCGGGGATCCGAACCTCGTCAGCGGCCACGCCGAGACGATGGAGTACGCCAACGGCATCATGGAGATGTTCCGGGTCGCGGCGGACTGGGGCAGGGACAAGAAGGACCCGAAGTCCTCGCTCGTCCCCGGTGGCGGGAAATACTCCGCGCCCGTCGACGTGCGCTTCGAGACGAGCGAGCCGGCGACCATCTACTACACGACGGACGGCAGCCGGCCCACGCTCGAGTCGCCCCGCTACGCGGCGACCGAGTTCCGTGAGCCGGGTCAGGTGTTCCACGTGACCGAGACAACGACGTTCCACTGGTTCTCGGTCGACAGCGCCGGCAACATCGAGCAGAACTACGACCCGACGAAGAACGACAAGCGCAACAACTACCGCAAGGCGACGATCACCATCAAGCGGTAGTCGCGCGCCACGCCGCTGATCATTGCCTCGTCGGTCGGGTTCCGCCCGCACTGACGAGGCAATGATCGCGGATGCCCCACTGACACCCTCGCCCTCTTACTTTCGGCGGAGGCAGCCGTCGCCGGATCGGACTTTCGCGAGATCCGAGCGCGTCGGCGGAGGGGGGGGGGGGGGCCCCCGCCCCCCCCCCGGGGGGGGGGGGGGGGGGGGGGCCCCCCCCGGGGGGGGGGGGGGGGCGGGGGGGGGGCGCGGGGG
>NZ_JBITFP010000017.1:0-30805 GCF_044456245.1 Micromonospora sp. NPDC051006 | reverse complement strand
CACCCCCCCCCCCCCCCCCCCCCTTTTGCGGCGGCCGGCCCCCCCCCCCCCCCGCGGGGGGGGCGGCCCCCCCCCCGGCGGGGGGGCGCCCCCCCCCCCCCCCCCCCCCCCCCGCTCCTGGGGGTAGGGCTCAGCTCTCGCGAACCGCCGGCTCGGCGGGCAAGCTGTCCATGAACGAGCTGACCGAGAAGACCGCCCGGCCGGGGCCGGCGGGGCCGTACCCGGGCGGGCTGGACAGGCCGTTGGCCTCCATGGTCGCGCGGTAGATCTCCAGCAGACGGATGTGGTATTCGAGCGGCGCACCCTGCGGGTTGGTCCGGCCCAACGGGGTGGTCGGCTCCGGACACCAGGTGGTGAACCGTGGGGTGATCCCCCGGGACATGAAGTACTGCAGGCCCTCGGCGGTCGAGTCGATCGCCTCGTCCACGGTGGCGAAGCCGTGCGGGGCCGCCATCTCCACGCCGGCGACGAAGTTCGGGATGACGTTGCGCGGCCCGAAGATCTCGGCGGAGTCGAGGATGCGCCGGTGCCACTCCTCCCGGCCCACGTAGCGCTCCTTGCCGGGGCAGTAGAGCTCGAAAAGCCGCTTGTCCCACACCTCGTAGTTGGGGTGGTAGATCCGGATCCCGTAGTCGTGGAAGCGCTGCACGTCGGCGCGCGGCAGGGCCTGGGCGACCACCTTGCCGATCCACCGGCCCGGGAACCGCTCCTCGATCGCCTGGGCGTAGCGGCCGTAGAAGTCCGCCTCGGCCAGCCCGTCGACCTTCGACGTGATGCTGCCGCCGGTCAACGTGTACGCCTGCGACGTGCGGTCCTGGTCGTACCGGTCGATGATCTCCAGCGCTTCGAGGACCTCGTCGACCGGCTTGACCCCGGTGTACGGGCGGCCGGCCTGCTTGTGCTGACGCCAGTTGTGGTTGATGTCGCAGTACTGGCACTCCTCCTTGACGCCGAAGTACTGGCAGACCCGGAAGGCGGTCAGATAGATGAGGTAACCCCACTGGATCGTCGGGGCGACCTCCATCACCGACTTGCCGTTGGCGAGCGTGTGCCGGTAGTAGTCCGGCATCGGAGGTAGGCCCACCTCGGCGATCGCCCGGCCGTCCAGGAACAGCATCAGCCGCCCGTCGCCGTCGGGCTTGACCCGGTAGGGCGAGTCGGGGTTGGTGCGGACCGACACGACCGTCCGGCGCAGCTCGTAGGGGCCGCCGGTGAGCACGATCTCCTCCGGGGGCCGGCGCAGCGCGGCGGCGCCCAGCTCGGGCAGTGTCCGGTGGTCGAACGAGAAGATGAAGTACGACTTGGGCTTGACGTCGCCGTGCTCGTTGTCGGTCAACGCCGAGTCGTCGAAGGCCAAGCCACCGCGCAGCAGGTCCTCCTTGATCACCGCCTCACGCGGCACGTGAGGAAAGCGTCCCATCAGGTCTTCGATGAGATCCGTACGAGACTGCATGCGCACTCCCTGTCACCTGTTCGCAAGAGCGCCGGGCGGGTTGAATTCCTCAGCTCGCGCGGAAGCGGAACGCCTCCCGGAACCGCCTTTCGCCGACCCGCCCGGGCCCGGACTCAAGAGGCGAAACGTAACACTTCCCCGCTCGGACGATTGCCGGTCTGAGATCCAGTTCACGACAGTTGACTTGAAGTTGGATTCAGGTTCTAGCGTGACGTTCTCCACCGATCAGCACCGACCTCACCCACACCCTCAGCCGAAGGAAAAGAAGCTGATGCGACTTACCCGCCTTCTCACGCCCCGTGTCGTGGCGAGCGCCCACTGCGACCTGCCGTGCGGAGTCTATGACCCGGCTCAGGCGAGAATCGAGGCCGAGTCGATCAAGGCAATCTGCGAGAAGTACCAGGCCAGCGACGACCCGGAGTTCCGTACCCGCTCCCTGCTCATCAAGGAGCAGCGTGCGGAGTTGGTCAAGCACCATCTCTGGGGGCTGTGGACCGACTACTTCAAGGCGCCGCATTTCGAGAAGTACCCCCAGTTGCACGGCCTCTTCAACCAGGCCACCAAGCTGGCCGGGGCCGGCGGCGCGAAGGGCTCCGCGGACCCGGACGTCGCGGCCCAACTCCTTGCGAAGATCAACGAGATCTCCGAGATCTTCTGGGAGACCAAGCAGGCCTGATCGCCAGGAGACGGTCGGCGTGCGTGGAGCACTGGTGGCCGGGGTGTTCACATCACGACGACGAGTTTTCCGGTGGTGTGCAGCCGCACGAAGTCGACGCACGCTCGGCCGCCGTCGTCGAGGGTGTAGCGGCGGCCGATCGTGGCCGGCAGTTCGCCACGTATCGCCAGTTCGCCGACCTCACGCATCCCGCCGAGGGTGCCGTCCATGTCCATCACGAAGTGCAGAGCGACGTCGTCGCGGCCGATCCACTCCTGCTGCGGTACCGGGTAGGTGATCGTGAGGAGTCGCCCGCCGGAGCGCACGGCGGCGGCGACTGCGGAGAGGTGGTCGCTGGGCAGGGTCAGATTGAACGCGACGTCGACCTCGGAGGGGTACTCGGACTCTGCGTACCCGATGGTCTCGTCGGCGCCGAGAGCTCGCAGGATGTCGGCATCAGCGGCGGTCGCGGTGGCGATCACCCGCGCCCCCGCGCCGGCGAGCAGCGGGACCACGACGGTGCCGACGCCGCCGGTGGCACCGACGACCAGGACGGTTTCGCCGGGCCGCACCTCGGCGGTTGCCATCAGGGCCCGTGCGGTCAGGCCAACGGTCGGCAGGGCGGCTGCCTGTTCGATGTCGAGACCGGCCGGGCGGTGCGCCAGGAACGGGGTGTCCGCCTCGAAGACGGCGTACTCGGCCAACGAGCCGGTACTCAGCGATGGCCGGGTAGCGCCGGCCATCGCGCGCAGCGCCCGCGGCACGGCTTGGCCGAAGATCTCGTCGCCCACCCGATAGGCGGTCACGCCCACGCCGACCTCGCTCACCGTGCCGGCGAAGTCGTTGCCGGGTACGTGCGGAAACTCCAGCGGTACGACGTCGCGGAAGTCGCCGCTGGGCAGCCGGACGTCTGCCGGGTTGATCGAGGCGGCGGCGATCCGCACCTGGATCTGCCCCGGACCGGGCCGGGGTACCGGCACGTCGGCCACCGCGTATCCCTCCGGTGGCCCGTAGCCGGTCGCGACAACTGCCTTCATGCGCTCCTCCAACAAGCGGACCGGGCGGTCATGTTAGTGAGCTGACGCTAGCAATAAGCGGACCGGACGGTCAACTTGTTAGGGTGGCCGGCGTGACCTCACCGCGACCGCTGCGCGCCGACGCGGCACGCAACCGGCGCCTGCTGCTGGCAGCCGCCGCGGACGAATTCGCGGAGCGTGGCCTGGAGGCCTCGGTCGCCGACATCGCCCGCCGGGCCGGTCTCGGCAAGGGCACGCTGTTCCGCCATTTCGCCACAAAGGACGACCTGATCGCCGCGATCGTCCTGGACCGGATCGACGCGCTCAACGCGGCCGGCGAACGGCTGCTCGCCGGGGCCGACCCGGGCGCCGCGCTGCTGGAGTTCCTCACCGTCGCCGCGCATCAGCGGCAGCAGCGCGACCTGTCGTTCCTGCACGAAGCCGGCGAGCTGAACGCGGACGTGACCGCTGCCCGCGCGCAGATGTACCACATCGTGCAGAAGCTGGTCGATCGAGCGCGTGAGCACGGCGCAGTCCGCGCCGATGTCACCGGCGCGGACGTCATCCTGCTGATGTGCGCGCCCAACTACGTCACCAGCTACCTGCCGCACGCCCCGCCCGACCTGTGGCAGCGCTACCTTGCCATCATCTTCGACGGCCTACGCCCACAGGGCGCCCACCCGCTGCCCCACCCGCCGCCGACGACACCGTGACGCCGGCAGATTTAGCCTGACCGCCGCTGCACCTCGGGGAGAGGCGCAGCGGCGCGGCTGGACTACCGCGCCGCCCGACGGTGGAACGATCGCTTCGCCCACAGGTAGGACAGCAGCGCCACCACGGCGCACCACGCCAGAGCGACGACCGCGCTGCTGCCGATTCCCGAGCCGAGCAGCAGGCCGCGCAGCGTCTCGATGACCGGCGTGAACGGCTGGAGGTCGGCGAACCACCGCAGGCCGGCCGGCATGGTGTCGGTGGGCACGAAGCCGCTACCCAGAAACGGCAGGAGAGTCAGGAACATGGGCAGATTGCTGGCTGTCTCGACGCTGTCGCTGACCAGGCCGAGCGCGACCGACAGCCAGATCAGCGCGAAGGCGATCGCGGCGAACATACCCGCGGCGGCGAGCCACTCGATCGCGGTGGCGTTGGGGCGGAAGCCGATGGCCAGTGAGACACCGAGCACGACGGCGAAGCCCAGCATGGTCTGGACCAGGCTGCCGAGGACATGTCCGGTCAGCACGGAGGCGCGGGAGATGGCCATCGTACGGAAGCGGTCGATGATGCCCTCGGTCATGTCCATCGCGACGGAGATGGCGGTCCCCTGCGCGGCACTGGTCGCGGTGAACAGCAGGATGCCGGGCACGAGGTAGTTGAGGTAGGCGGCGCGGTCGCCGCTACCGCCCGCGAGTCCGGCGCCCAGCGTCCCGCCGAAGACGTAGACGAACAGCAGCAGGAGGACGACGGGGAGGCCGATCAGCATTCCGGTCAGCGAGGGATAGCGCTGGATGTGGCGCAACTGTCGGCGGAGCATGGTTGCCGAGTCGGTCAGGGTGTACGTGAGGCTGGTCATCGGTGTCCCTCCGGAATGGCGTCCTGCGCGGCGGCGGACGCGGGCGTGCCGGTGAAGGCGAAGAAGACGTCGTCCAGGTCGGGGGTGTGGATGGAGAGCCGGTCGACCTCGACCTGTGCGTCGTCGAGTCGGTCCAGCACCTCCCGCAGCGAGCGCACGTCACCGTCACTGGGGATCTGCAGGGTGAGGGCCTCGTCGTCGCGCTGCGCGACGGCGAGCGTGCGGGCGGCGCTGTGCAGCGCGATGGGGTCGGCGAAGCGCAGCAGGATGTGCCCGCCGGGAATGCGGCGCTTGAGCTCGTCGGGGGTGCCCTCGACGACGATCCGACCGTGGTCGAGCACCGCGATCCGGTCGGCGAGTTCGTCGGCCTCGTCGAGGTACTGAGTGGTCAGGAACACCGTGACCCCCACGGCGACGAGTCCGCGGATGATCTGCCACATCGCGTGGCGGCTGCGGGGGTCGAGGCCGGTGGTGGGTTCGTCCAGGAAGATCAGGCGCGGGTCGCCGACCAGGGTCATCGCCAGGTCGAGGCGGCGTCGCATGCCCCCGGAGTAGACGGCGGGCGTCTTGCGCGCCATCTCGCCGAGGTCGAAGTGTTCGATCAGCCGGGCGACGCGGCGTCTGCCCTCGGTGCGGCCGAGATGGTGCAGGTCGGCCATCAGCTTGAGGTTCTCCTCGCCGGTCAGGAGGTTGTCGACGGCGGAGAACTGCCCGGTGACGCCGATCGCCGCTCGTACCGCGTCGGGCTGCCCGGTCAGGTCGTGGCCGGCGACGCGGACAGATCCGCCGTCGGCTGGCACCAGGGTGGACAGGATCCGCACCACGGTGGTCTTGCCCGCGCCGTTCGGCCCGAGCAGCGAGAAGACCGTCCCCTCGGAGACCATGAGGTCGATGCCATCGAGGACGACCTTGTCCCCGAACGTCTTGCGCAGGCCGGACACCGAGATGGCCGGGCGGGTCGCGATCGTTGTCGCCATTGCTCCTCCATAGATCAAAGGCGTTGCACGGGTACGGAGGGCGCGCGCCATCGCCGGTCGAGCCGATGGAGCCGACCGGGGGTACGAGGCCACGCGTTCTCCCCGGTCGTGGCGGATCAACCGCGACCGGACGGACGAGAAGGGTCAGGAGCGGTGGATGAGGATGTCACCGAAGGCGGTACGGGCCCGCACCTCGGCCTGCTCGTCGGTGTCGGCCGGACCTGCGGCGGCGTCCAGCTCGCTGCGGACCTTGCCGAACTGGGTGTGCAGGTCGAGTCGGGCCGCGGTGCCGCGCCGGATACCGACCTCGATCCGCCCGGCGGCGGTGCGCAACGTCGCCGATCCACGTACGAGCTCACCGACGCGGATGTCGCCGTTGGCGGTGTTGGCCGTGATCGAGGCGGCAGCGTGCTCGGCGGCGACGTGACCGTTGGCGGAGCGAGCCCGAAGCTCGCCGGCGGCATCACCGATCCACGTGTCGCCGTTGCCGTTCTTCAGCATGGCGCGGCCGCCGACGGCGCGGACGCTGAGCTTGCCGGAGCCGGTGGTGATGTCGGCGTCGCCGGCGACGTTCTCGGCGATGGCGGCACCGAGGCCGGTGTGCAGGGTGAGCGCGTCGGTGTCCTCGACCTGGAGGTCGCCGGCACCGCTCTTGAGTCGGCAGTCGGCGAGCGCCCCGGAGCAGCGGACTCCACCGACGCCCAGCTTTGCCTCCACGCCGGAACCGGTCGGCAGGTCGATGCTCACCTCGACGGTGCCGGGCTTGCCGAAGATCCCGAAGTTGGGTTGTTTGGGGCCGCGGATTACCAGGCGGCCGGATGCGTACTCCACCCGGGTCTGCTCGGCTGCGCGGACGTCCCGGTCGTCGGACTCGTCGGCTGGCCGCACCTGCACGACGGTGTCGGCGCGCGGGCCGGCGGTGATCCGCACGTCGCCGCTGACGAATTCGACCGAGGCCGAGATCGGTCCGGGGGTGTCGAAGGATGGCATCATGCTTCCTTTCAAGAAGTGGTCGGGCGGGTGTCGCTAGCGCACCCATCCCGTGAAGCGCTGGCCGTGGCTCGGGGCGACGAACGGCTCGGGCCGCTGGTGCTGGCCGTCGGCGTCGACGGCTCGGGCCGCGGCCCGGATCAGCCAGGTGTTGATCGATACGCCGGCCCGAGCGGCCGCCTGCTCGACGCGGGCTTTGAGGTGCTCCGGTAGGCGCAGGCTGATCCGTACGGTCGCCTCGTCCTCGCCGTCCGCGGGAGCCGGCGGCAGCGGCTCCGGCACGGGCGCGGGCGGCACCTGCGCCTCGGTCTCGTCGGCCCACCGGTCGGCCGGCGGTGGCACCACGACGAAGCTCGGCTCCCGGTTACGCAGCCGAAGGTCGACAGATCCGGGTGCGAGGTCCCGGGTTATCTCCGTGGCCGCCTCGGAGAGCGCGTCCAGCAGGGCGAGCCGGATCGCGGACTCCAGCGGCGCGGTCAGCCGCTCTGCCAGCTCCCGAGCGTCGTCACCGCCGGCGGCCGCGGCCACCGCCAGCTCGTGCCGGACGGCGTCGACGTAAGCGCGAAGTTCCATGACGCCATCATGGCATCACGGTGATGCCATGTGCAAGGGTGATGGCATCACGATGCTCGGCGGGAGGTCGCCGAAGGACAGCGGTGGAAAAGATCAGCGCGAATCCAGATCGATGCGGATCGTCAGCGGGCTCGTGGTCGCGGCCTGGGAGGTGCACAGGCAGAGCCGGCGCGCCAGCCCGCTCCGGGCGAGAATCCGCTGGCGCTCGCGCGGGTCGTCGTCGTCGAGAACATGCGCCGTGCCGGTCCGCCAGCTTGCCCGTGGCCCGCCGCCCACCTTGACCCGGACGCGAGGATCGGCCTCCAGGTTGCGCACCCAGTCGGCCCGGCGCCCCCTCTGGGAGATCAGCCAGAAGGTGTCCCCGCTCAGCCCGTCGCACACCGGGGTGTACCGCAGCCGTCCCGTGCGGCGTCCGGTCGTCTCCAGCAGGGCGTCGCCGGGGATCGGGAGTCTCAGCCTCCAGGCGAGCCTGACGATCGGGTTGACCAGGCGCTGCTGGAGCCCGCTTCGGATCGCGGTCGGCCAGGACACGTCAGGCCCCACCCACCCACGCCGACGCGCAGTCGCGCTGCCCACACCGGTTGCCGAGTTGCGTCATGCCCGTCCCGTCGAGGTGTTCTGGTCGGCCGTGACTGCCACCCTAGATCGGCTTCTCCGGCCGGGTGCCGAAAGCGCCGTCGACCTACCCGGTCGACACACCGCCCCGCTCGGGACGGGGACGATTCAGCCCGAAATCCACCGGTGCACGCAGGGCCGGTGAAGAATGGATGACCGGGGATGAGATGCGTGCGACGAACCCGGGAGACCAGGCGTGCTCGGAACCAGCCTCCTGGGCCGGCTTCGCCACCGTGACCCGGGGTACGCCGCCCTACGGCGCGCGGCCCGACTGACGCTGGTCGCCTCGACCGTCTTCTACGCCTGCCGATACGGCGCCGGCGATCCGCTCCTGGCCACGTACGCGCTGTTCGGCACGGTCGCCGCCGGGATGTTCGCGCAGCTGCCCGGCCCGGCGCCGCAGCGGGCCCGGATCCTGCTCACCACGCTGCCGGTTGCCTGGGCGCTGGTCGCCGCGGGCACGCTGCTGGCCTGGAACACCTGGGCGGCCGCCGGCGGGATGCTGGTCATCGGCTTCGCCGTGGCGTTCGGCGGGGTGGGCGGCCCGCGTCTGCTCGGGCTGGGCAGCGCGTTCCAGCTCTTCTACATCCTGGCGTCGTTCCCGCCGTTCCAGCCGGGCACCCTGCCGCAGCGGCTGGGCGGCGTGACGCTCGGCATCGCGCTGCTCGCCGCCGCCGAGGTGCTGCTCTGGCCCGACCCGGTCCCGGTCTCCTACCGACAGCGGCTCGTCTACGCGGCGGACCGCGTCGCGGCGTTCCTCGACGTCACGGCCGACGCGCTGACCAGATCCACCGGCGACCGGCGCGAGCGCGACGCGCGACACGACCGGGCGTCCGAGGCGGTCGCCCGACTGGCGCTGAGGGAGTTTCCGCCCACCGAGGCGCCGACCGCCGCGGCTGCCAGCGACCGGGCGCTGCGGATCGCCGGGGCGGCGTTGCGGGAGGTGCTCGTCAAGGCGGGACGGATGGCGTCGGAGGCCCCGCCGGAACCGATCCCGGACCTGGCGGCAGCACGGCTGTTGCGCTCGTGCGCCGACACCGCCCGCGCCGCCGGTCCCGGTCTGCTTCCGGGTACGCAGCCGGTGGCCCTCGACGAGCTGGACACCGCGATCGGGCGGGCCGAGGCGGCGTACCCCACCAGCCCGGACGTGCGGGGCGAGGGCCCGCACGTGCCCCGGCTGTGCCGGGACGCGACCGCGTTGGCCCTCGCCGACCAGGTACGGGTCTTCGCCGTCGCCACCCGGGTGGCCACCCGTGCCCGGGCCGACGACGCCGACCCCGGGCTGTTCGAGTACGTGCGGCACGGGCCGTGGACGCTGTACTCGCGGCAGTTCCGGTCCCATCTGACGCCCCGCTCCGCCTATCTGCACAGCGCGTTGCGACTGGCCGTCGCGCTGGCCGCCGCCCGGGTGGTCGCCGGAACGTTGCAGCTCACCCACGGATTCTGGGTGCTCCTGGCGACTCTCACCGTGCTGCGGACCTCTGCCGCGGACACCCGCACCGCGCTGCGGCCGGCGGTGACCGGCACCATCGTCGGAGCCGTCGGCAGTGGCCTGCTGATGCTCCTGGTCGACAGTGCGGTCGTCTACGCCGCGGTCCTGCCGGCGATCATGCTGCTGGCCTTTGGCGCCGGTCGTCTGCTCGGCCCGGCCTGGGCGCAGGCCATGTTCACGCTGCTGCTCACGTTCGTCTTCGCCCAGCTCGCTCCCGAGGGGTGGCGGCTCGCGGAGGCCCGCCTGGTGGACGTCCTGCTCGGCGGGGTGATCGGCGTGCTCGCCGGCGTGGCGATGTGGCCGCACGGCGCGAGCCGCGACCTGCGGCGCAACGTCGCCCGCTACCTCGTGAACAGCGGGGATGCGGTCGAGCAGACGGTCGAGGCGGTGCTCGGCGGGGGGCGACCGGATCGGGCCGTCGACCGGGTCAACCGGAGCATGATCCTCGCCGACGCGTCCTACTGCCAGTACCACGCGGAGCGGCACGCCCCACCGGGCCGCGACATGGACTGGGAGGCGGCACTGAACGCCGGTCACCACGTGGTCCAGGGGGCCGAGTCGTTGTTGCGCCGTAACCCGCCCGGCTGCCTGGCCGGCTGGCCGGGGGCGGCGGCGCAGCTGCAGAGCGCCGCCGGACAGTTGCGCTCGGCGTTTCACGAGGTCGCCGACGACCTCGCGGGCGGGCGAACACCGACGCCGACTCCGGTCGCCACCAGCTGCGCGGACGAACTCGACCGGATCCGTCCGTTGCTCGACGAGCCCGGCTCCCGGGCCGAGCTGCGGCATCTGGTGGAGGTCGACCTGTGGCTCACCGACCTCGCCGACAGCCTCGCCCGGATCCGACCCCCCGCCGGACGGTAGCGACGGCCGGGCCGGGTCAGTCGACCCGCGGCGCGGTGATGAGCTGCGCGAACAGCTCGGCGGCAGCGTCGAGGAGCTCCCGGTCGCCGGTGATGAGCAGGTCCAGCAGCAGGCCGCGGGTCGCGGCCAGGCCGAGGCGGGCCCGGCGGCGGGCCTCGGCCGGGTCGAAGCCGAGCTGGACGAACATCTCCTCGACGGGCCCGGTCCAGGCGGCGATGACCGAGGCGCGGAACGGCTCCGTCCACGACCGGTCGTACAGCGCCTGGGCGTAGATCTCGAAGAAGAGCCGCTCCGCCGGCGCCAACGCCGGGTCGGCGAGGCGCTGCCAGAACTGCCGGCTCACCGCCACCGGGTCGTCGTCTCCGCCGGCGGCGAGCGAGACGAGCGCGGCGCGCTGCTCGGTCTCGACGAGCCGGACCACCTCGGCGAGCAGGCCCTCCCGGCTGCCGAAGTGGTAGATCAGCATCCGGTGGCTGGTGCCGGCGCCGGCGGCGATCTCCCGCAGGCTGAGCTGACCGAACCCGGCCTGCTTCAGGAAGGCGAAGCACCGGTCGAGCAGCGCCGCCCGGGCGTCACCGGTCACCGGTGGATGCCGCCCCGTCGCCGGTCGCCGACGGCGCGTCCGTCTCGGCCGCCGCCTTGAGCCCGGCCGCCTCCATCCGCATGTACCTGCGGGTCTTCGTCGCGGTCAGCAGGGCGATCAGCCGGGCGAGCGCCCCGGTCTGCCGGATGCCGAGGCTGATCCGGGTGGTTCCGTCCGCCTCGGCGTGCAGGCTGTGCTGGGCGACGGTGCGCACGCCGGGGGCGGTCGCCGCCCAGGCGAAGGAGACGCCCGGCTGTACGTCGCAGACCCGCCAGACCGTCGTCGGCAGGCCGGGCTGGCTGATCCGGAACCGGTGGCCCACGGTGAGCGCCGCACCGTCGAGGGGCTCCACCGACGACATCGACGCGGTCCAGCGCGGATACGTCGTCACGTCCGCCAGGGCGGCCCAGGCCCGATCGAGGCCGGCCGAGGTGGTGATGGTCTCCGCGTAGTCCATGTACCAGATGGTACATGGACTACGACGAATGCGGGTTACTCGAAGCGGGACGGGTCACCGGCCCCGCGGCGCAGGATCACCGGCTCGTCCTCGGACAGGTCGACCACGGTCGTCGGCTCCTTGCCGCCGTCGCCGTCGTCGATGACCGCATCCAGGACGTGATCCAACCGCTCCTTGATCTCCCACCCCTGGGTCATCGGCTCCTCGTCGCCGGGCAGGATCAGGGTGCTCGACACCAGCGGCTCGCCCAGCTCGGCCAGGAGCGCCTGGGTGACCACGTGGTCGGGGACGCGCACGCCGACCGTGCGCTTCTTGGGATGCATCAGCCGGCGCGGCACCTCCTTGGTGGCCGGCAGGATGAAGGTGTAGCTGCCCGGCGTGCTCGCCTTCACCAGTCGGAAGACCGAGTTGCTGACGTGCACGAGTTGACCGAGCTGGGCGAAGTCCTGACACACGAGGGTGAAGTGGTGCCGCTCGTCCAGGCGGCGGATCTCCCGGATCCGGTCCAGGCCGTCCCGGTTGCCGAGCTGACACCCGAACGCGTAACACGAGTCGGTGGGGTAGGCGACCAGTCCGCCGTCCCGGATCAGGTCAACGACCTGACGCAGGACGCGGGGCTGCGGATTGTCCGGGTGCACGTCGAAGTACCTCGCCATACGCCGAGACTAGTGCGGCCCGGAGGACCATCGCCCACCCGGACCGCGAACCCCGACCAGCCGGGGTCGACCGCGCCGGCGCTAACTCGGGTAGCGCGGGATGATCGGGGTGTCGTTGATGTCCGGACCGAAGAACTTGAACACCACCAGGTCGGCGTCGCCGGTGTTCTCCACCAGGTGCGGTGCCGTCGCGGCGGCGTGGCTGACCAGCAGCTCGTCCGACTCGGGGTCGCCAGCGCGAACGTCGTGGCCGCAGTACCGCCCGACGCCCGACCAGACCAGGATCGAGTACACGCCGCGTTCGGTCGTCGAATGGCTCGCCCCGGCCGGGACGACGAGCTTCTTCCCGGAGAACTTCGTTGTGTTGTAGAAGATCCACCATTCCCGCCCGCCGGCCGGCTCGCCGGCGTCGACCGGCCGGGGCGTCAGGTGGTTGTGCTCGTAGAAGAACGGGTCGCCGTTCAGCTCCCACTCCACGAAGCCCAGCGGGAAACGCTCCGCGTGCTCGCGCCGGTCCTCGGGACGAACGTCCTTGAAGAGCAGGTCCTTGGAGATGATCCGGCCGGCGTTGAGGGCCTGGAACATGGCGAAGACGTCCGAGTCCTCCTGGAGTTCCACGGTCAGCGCCGTGCCCGGGGCGTGCAGCACCCCCGACGGGACCTGGAATCCATCATCGGCCACCTGCAACTCGGCCCGCGCGTGGCGGAGGATCAGGTCACTGTCCCAGTCGACGAGGTAGGGCAGCAGCACCTCGTACGACCGCTCCCGAGCGATCCACGGGTGCACGCCGAAGAACGTCTCCGGATGCGGGCCGGTGTCGACGCCGGCCGGAAAGTAGTACGCCTCGTCCTTCGACCGGCGTCCGACCAGTTCCGCGAAGCGTTGCGGCGGATGGACGTGGTACGGGATGCGGGCACCGTAGTCGAGCAGCTTCGCCAGGCGGCCCAGACCCTGCGGATGGGTCACCGCGTACGCCTCGCCCATGACGGCACCGGGGTCGGCGTCGATCGCCTCCCGCAGGGTCAACCGCCGTCGCCCGGTGGCGTCGACCAGGTGGCTGAGCCCCTCGTCGGGCGGGCCGACACGGTTGTCGGCCCGCGTGGTCGAGCCCAGCCACCGCTCGCAGAGGTAGCCCCGCTCGCCCAGGTCGTACGCGTCCTCGGGCAGGCCGAGTCGCCGGCCGGGCGGCACCAGGTCGCGCGCGACGAACGCCGGCGCGAGGCGCAGCACTCCCCCGCCCTCGTTCAGCAGCTCCTCGACCAACTCTCGGTGCCCGCCGCCGGTCATCCCTTGAGCCCGCTCATCGAGATGCCCCGCCGGCGCTGGAACAGCAGGAACGCGACGATCATGGGAAGCGTGGCGCCGACCGGGCCGGCCATCAGCAGGTTCCACCACGTCCGATTCTTGACCACGAACAATGCTAGGCCGAGCGACGCCGGGTACTTGTCGGAGCTGGAAATCACGATGAGCGGCCAGCGGAAATCTTCCTGCCGGGGCGCACCGGTGTGCCGGCCTCAGGGATCGGGCGCCGGCACACCGGCGCCGGTCACACCCCGGCGGTGATCGGGGCGAGCCCGAAGACGTTCAGCGGAATCGACTCACCGAGCACCCGGTCGCCCGCCGCGTTCGGGTGGTAGCAGTCGTAGCGCCACGGGCCGTGGATGACGGTCGGGTCGTTCGGGTCCTTCAGCACCGCATCGAAGTCGAGGACCGAGTCGAAGACGCCCGAGGTGCGGATCCACCGGTTCACCGCGAGCCGGGTCTGCTCCTGGACGCTGCCGGCCGGGTTGCACATCGGCAGGATCGTCGCACCGATGATCTTGTGGCCGGCGGCGTGCACCCGGGCGGCGATGCCCCGCATCGCGCCGATCACCTGCTCCGGTGGCGCGGACGGGGCGTTCGCGCCACCGCCGATGTCGTTCGTGCCCTCCAGCAGGATCACGTACTCCACCCCCGGCAGGGACAGCACGTCGCGCTCCAACCGCAGCGGGGCCGGCGGTCCGCAGCACTGGCCCGTCGGGTCGTACGGGTTGGGCTGGACGCTGACCGTGTTGCCGCTGATGCCGGCGTTGGCCACCGAGAGCTGCCGGCCGGGCGGCAGCGTGTTGATCCGCTGGGCGAGCACGTCGGTCCACCGCGGTCCCCCGCCGACCGCCTGGTAGCCGTCGGTGATGGAGTCGCCGAGCGCGACGATGGTGCCACGGGCCGGCGACCGTCCGGCCACCGCGTCCACCCACCAGAGCGTGCCGGGACGGAACGCGCCGTACGCCCGCCCGGTCGTGTCGAGGGTGGCGTCGCCGGGCCCGCCTGACAGGAACGAGCCGGGGGTGTCGGTCTCCGGTGGCGGGAAGCTGTGGTCGTTGACCGGCCCACCCGGGGCGTAGACGCTGACCGCCACGTGGTCGCCGGCACGGACGACCAACCCGACCGGATCCGACCAGACGCTCGTGCCCGGCGCGACGGTGACGCCGCGGGCTCCACGGAAGGTCAGCGACCGCACCGACCGGGGCAGCAGCGCGGGGTCGTCCACGCTCGCCTGCAGACCGACGGACGCCGACCGGACGCGGAGCGCGGTCGCGCCGAACGGGTTGCCGAGCCGGACCCGCAGGTGCTGGCCGTTGGTGGTCACGGTGAGGACGTTGCGGACGGTCGCGTCGGGCGAGGGGCCGTGGACCCCCTGCAACGCCGACTCGGTCAGTGTCACCTCGCCGGGTCGGAGGCCACTCGGCGCTCTCGCGCCGGCCGGGGTGGCCGGCGCGACGAGCCCGGCCAGGACGAGGACAGCGGCGACCGCCGCCCTGATGACGGGATTGCTCATCGCTCCTCCAGTCGTGACGGCCGGGCCGCTGGGCGACGTCCCGGTCACAGCTCCGCGCAGCACGAGTGCCGGCTCTCGTCGACGTAGTGGGGGTCGTGCCACCAGTACCGGGCGTTGTCCGGGTGCTCGGGCACGGCCGGCAGCAGGGTGTTCGCCGGGGCGGCGGTCGTGCGCGCGGCGGTGCCGGCCTCGAAGGGCGCGAGCAGCTCGTCGACGCTGTGCAGCACGCCGTTGGCCATCGTCTGCCGGACGTTGGCCGCCTGGTCGATGTCGGCGAGCGGGTCACCGCCGAGCACCACCAGATCGGCGTAGCCGCCGGGCACGACCTGCCCGATCGGCTCCTCGAGGAACTCCCCCGGCCCCCGGGTGGCGGTCGTCAACGCCTCGTACGGGCTGAGCCCGTACGCGACCATCGCCCGCAGGTTGAGGTGCAGGCTGACCGCGTTGAACGCGATCGGCGAGTCCGTCCCGGTGAGCACCCGGCCACCGCCGCGGACCATCGCGGCCACCTGCGCGACCTGCCGGGCCAGGTTCTCCCGGTTGGCCGTCTGGTCGGTGGTCTGCGCGGTGGTGACCGCGGCCTGCAGGGCCGCGTACTGCCAGGAGGGGTAGAGGGTGCGGACCCGGCGGTCGGTGACCAGTGAGGTGTCCTCGCGCAGCAGGGTGTTCGCCCCGAACAGGGTCGGCGTGCGCGCCGCGCGGGAGGTGTTGAAGATGTCGATGACGTCCTGGTAGCCGGCGCCGATCGCGGTGACCGTGCGGGAGTAGCCGAACCGGTTCGTCGCACCGGTGTGTTCCATGCCGTCGCTGCCGAAGGCGAACGCCGGGTAGTGGTAGTGGGAGGTGGCGTGCACCCCGTGCCGGTGCGACCACTCGACCACCGCCCGCTGCCACGCGACGGGCAACCGGACGTACGCCTTCATCAGGTCGTAGTCCAGCGCCCCGGCCCGTTCCAGCTCCAGCGCCAGCTGCCGCTCGTCGAAGGTCGGGCGCATGAAGTTGTAGAAGATCCGGGCCCCGTCGACCGCCTCGCCGGTGGCGAAGTACCGCGGCCCGATCCGGGCCCCGGACTGCACCGACTCCCGCTCCTCGACCATGTGGTACGCCGGGCTGCCCGGTGACCGGGTGGTGGTGACGCCGAGGGAGAGCCACAGCCGGTTCTGCCGCGCGCCGTAGGCGTACCCCTGCATCTCGCGGTGGTGGTGCATGTCGATCAGGCCGGGGGTCACGACGCCGTCGCGGGCGTCGACGATTCGGCCGTCGCGGCCAGGTCGGGACTTCTCGACGGCGACGATCCGGTGGCCCTCGACGACCACGTCGACGTCCGCGCGCAGGCGCGGGCCGACGCCGTCCCACAGCCGGCCGGCCCGGATCACCGTACGCCCGCGCGGCTGGCTGTTGGTCCAGCTCAACCCGACCGGCACGGTACGCGGCGCACCGCCGTCGGCCGGCACGAGCCGCAGCCGCCCGTTGTTCAGGTAGAGCAGCTCGCCGGAGTCGCCGCTCCAGCTCGGTGCGTCGGTGACCTCGTGGGTGACCTGGCGGGGTGGCCCGGCGAAGGTGCCGTCGGGGTGGACGTCGACCACCCAGAGCACGCTGGCCACCACGAACGCCATCCGCCGGCCGTCGGGCGACCAGACCGGGCCGTCGTCGCCGCGGGTCTGGATCGACCGGTGCGGCATCGGGTCGACGTAGCGGGCGGCGCCGGTGCTCCGGTCGACCAGCAGGATCTTGCTGAGCCCTTCCCGGTAGCGGGCGGAGTAGGGCACGACGGCGGCGAGCGCGATCACCGTGCCGTCGGCCGACCAGGTCGGGCGGCCGGGTTCGAACGTGGCCGCGAAGACCGGCTGCACCGCCCCGGACGCCACCTCGACGGTGTAGAGCGCGCCGTTCTGGTCGAGGAACGCTAGCCGGTCGCCTGCCGGCGACCAGGTCCCGGAGACCGCCGCCGCGTCGGGCAGGTTGGTCAGCTGCCGCTCCGCGCCGGTACGCAGGTCGCGCAGCCAGATGTCCAGCTTCCCGCCCCGGTCCGTGGAGTACGACAGATAGCGCCCGTCCGGTGACCACGCCGGGTCGCAGGTCCACCAGTGGTCGCGGGTGAGCGGGCGGGGTGCCTGCCCGATGGTCATCAGGTAGATGTCGTTGAGCGCCCGGAAGGCGACCTGCCGTCCGTCCGGCGAGAGCACCGGGCTGCCGATGCCCACCACCGGCCTGCGGGTGGTCGAGTCGAAGTCGCGCCGCCGCTTGCGATAGCGGGGGGTGGCGACGGTGACCGCGGCGGCGAAGCCGACCTCCTGGCGGCGGTCAGCGTCGAGCCGGCGGCGGCGGATGCGCCCGTCCGCGGTGTAGACGAACTCGCGGTCGGAGCGCCAGGACACCCGGAACGGGTAGGTGTCCTCGCCGGTCACCAGGGCCGCGTCGTTGCGCCACAGCTCGCTGCGGCCGTCCAACAGCCGGTGGTAGACCAGGTCACGACCGTCCGGGGTCCAGGTCGGGCTGTGCAGGACCGCGCCGGCCGGGGCCGTCACCGCGGTGCTCCGGATGCCGCTGGCCAGGTCGACCACGTCGATGCGGGTGTTGGCGACGACGAACGCGATCCGGTCGCCGTCCGGGGACCACGCCGGCTCGTACTCCTCGACGCCGGTGTCGGCGACGGGGGTGATCCGGCCGGTGTCCACGTCGAGCAGGTGGATCCCGTAACTCCCGGACAGGTCCGAGGAGAAGGCGATGCGCCGGCCGTCCGGCGAGAAACGGGGCTCCCGATGGTCGTACGGGCCGTTGGTGAGCTGCCGCAGGCCAGAGCCGTCCGGCCGGATCAGCCAGAGGTTGAAGGCGCCGTCCCGGTACGACTGGAAGGCGATCGTCGAGCTGTCCGGCGCCCAGTCCGGCTGGGCGATATCGAACAGGTCGCTGGTGAGGCGCCGGGCCGGACCACCGGACGCGGGCAGCACCCACAGCACGCTGACCAGGTCCATCGCGATCATCCGGCCGTCCGGGGAGAGCTGGGCGGCGACGTCCGTGCCCTGCCGCAGCCGTACCCGCCGTTCGTCCGGTCGGTGCGCGTCTCCCGGGCCCCGGGCGGCCTGGGCCGGTTCGACCTCGGCGATCCCGCTCCCCACCAGTGCGGCCGCGCCGGCCGCTCCCGCCAGCAGATCCCGCCTCCGGACGCCCGTCATGATGCCTCCCCGTCGAAGCTACTGATCGAACATCTTTGATCCTTGCGACCGGGTCAGGTGCGGCACAGCTCCCGGGTGCACCAGTGCGGCCAGCGGGCGGACGGCAGCGGCGATCGGCCGATTAGGCGCGGAAAGCGGTCGACGAAAGTTTCCTTCAATCGATGCCGTCAGGCGAGACGGTGTGAAACGACGCGGCGTCGGGTTGCCCGCATGTCGGCGCCACCTGGCGAACGAGAGACAGCAGAATCGCTGAGATGGAAGAGCATGTGCGGCGCGCCGACGAGCTGGCCCGAACCGTCGCCGCACGCTTCGCGGCCGAGGGGCTGGTCTTCGACTACGAACTCCAGCCGTACGACGGCGGGTGCATGATTCATATCGATCTGGCGGACGGCGACGGCTTCACCGTCACGGTCGCGCGCACCGACCCGGCCACCTGGATCGAGGTGTTGGACCCGGAGGACTATCACCTGCCGCCCACGTCGTTGCCGCACTACGCGCTCCTGCGCGCGCGTGGGGCTCGGCCGCGCGACGCGTGGAACCTGGCCGAAGGCTGATTCCGCCCGAGGTCGACCGCTTGCCTTCGTGGCGTGCTGACACCCACGGGACTCGGGCCGTCCTCAGGGCGGCGGCGCGGCGGGCTCGGGTTCCCGGCCGCGCGCACGGCGCAGGTCCATGGCGGCGACCCCGAGCAGCACGCCGGTCGCCACGGCACCGGCGGCCAGCGGCGGCACGTGGAGCAGCGCCGGCGACAGCGCGCCGAGCGCCACCAGGCCGGCCAGCCGCGATCGGGAGATCCGGCCGAAGACCTGGAACTCCAGGGGCGCCCGCCCGATCAGGAAGAGCGCCGGCCCGCCGAGGATGGCGAGCAGCCGCGCCGGTTCCAGCTCGCCGAGCGGCTGGGCGACGATCAGCTCGTAGCCGACTCCGGCGAGGACGATGCCGGCGATCATCGGCAGGTGGGTGAAGGCGACGGCGAAGCCGATCTGGGGCGGCCTGCGCGCGCCGCCGATCGCCTCGCCGAGCAGCTGACCGGCCCGGAAGAAGTAGATCTGCCAGAACAGCACGGTCCCGGCGAGCCCCAGCGCGAACCCGGCCGCCTGCGGAACGTCGAACGGGCTCTCGCTGAACGCCAGGCCGACGGTGAAGATCACCTCGCCCAGGGCGATCAGCAGGAACTGCTGATACCGCTCGGCCAGGTGACCGCCGGCGATGGGCTGGGTGCCGAGCCGGTCGCGACCCAGCCGTGGCACCGGAGACCCCCAGGCCCAACCGATGTACTCCAGCAGGAGGGCGCCGGCCCAGAGCCAGCCCCGCGGCGGCCCGGACGGCGCCAGCGCACCGGCGATCCAGAGCGCCCCGCTCAGTACCGACCAGACGAGAGACCGGGCGGCGAACCGTCCCTGCGGTACACGCCGTGTCGCGATCCCGTAGTAAGCCGTCCTGGCCACCTGGACCGCGACGTGCGCACCCGCGAAGACGGCGGCGCGCTCGCCGAACCCGTGCGGCACCGCCACCGCCATCACCATGCTGCCGACCATCGTGATCAGCAGTACCACCCGGACCACCGGCACGTCCGGGTCCAGCCTGCTGGTCGCCCAGGTGGTGCTCGCCCAGGTGATCCAGAGGGCCAGAAAGAGCAGCAGCGTCTCGACACCCTCCGCGAAGGGCATCTGCCCCTCGGTGGTGAGGTCTCGGATCAGGCGCTGGGAGATCCGGGTCAGCGCGAAGACGTACACGAGATCGAAGAGCAGTTCCAGGAAGGTCGGCCGTTCCGGGGTGGCCTCGCTGCGCTCGATCCGGATGTCCGTCATCGGCCGGCCGGGTCGGTCGGGCATCCACCCACGGTGGCCACCGCCCCTCCTTGTCGCTGATCCCACCGGGGAAACGAGTGACCCGACGTTGACGCGACGCCGGTCCCTCGGCTGGCGAATCCGGTCGGGTGACGCCGTGCGCGGCCACGGCCCCTTAGCCCGGCGTTAAACCTCGGCTATCGCGGTCTTAGCGACGACCTCGCCACGGTGAGACGATCGACGGTCGCCACTGCCCGCGAAGGGTCGCGGCGCAGGTGGCGGACCGGTCCACCGAGTCCAGGAGGAGTTCAGTGATCAGACGCACTGCCGCGCGGATCGCCGTCGCGTTCACGGGGGTGATCACGCTGCTCGTCGTGGGACAGACCGCGGCCCACGCCGCGCCGGTCAACGACGACTACTCCGCCGCCATCGCGGTGGAGACGCTTTCCTTCACCACCACCATCGACACCCGCGGCGCCACCGCGGACCCGACCGACCCGACCGGGTGCCACAACAACGCGTCGGTCTGGTTCAGCTTCACCCCGGCCCGCGACGGGCGGATCCGGGCACACACCATCGGCAACGACTACGAAGCAGCGCTCTCCGCCTGGACCGGCGAGCAGGGCGCGCTCACGCAGGTGGCCTGCCACTACGACAACGGCGGCCAGTACGGCCAGGTCTCCTTCGCCGTCACCGCCGGCACCACCTACCACTTCATGGTCGGCGCCTGTTGCGGCGACGGCGGCACCGGCGGTGGCACGCTCCGGTTCTCGCTCGAGCAGTTCGAGGCGCCGGCGAACGACGACTTCGCCGACGCCGTTCCGGTCGGCGCGCTGCCCTACTCGAACAGCCAGGACTACCGGGGCGCCACCGGCGAGACGGGCGAGCCTCGGTCCTGCGCCCCCGCGTCCCACACGGGCTGGTACTCGTACACGCCGACGACCACCAGGTCGGTCACGGCCCGGACGAACCCCGGCCATGCCGGCGTCACCGCGTACACCGGGTCGACGCTCAACCAGCTCTCGTTGGTGGCGTGCAGCCCGCTCTACAGCTACCAACCGCTGACCTTCGTCGCGCAGGCGGGTCGGACCTACCTGTTCCAGGTCGGGTCGGACGGAAGCGCCGAGCACGCCTTCCAGCTCGACGTCGCGCCCCAGCCCACCGCCGAGTTCTACCACTACCCGAGCGAGCCGAGTTCCTACGACCAGATCAGTTTCAGCAGCTCCGCCTGGGACTCCGCGGGGCTGGGCATCTCCTCCTACGCCTGGGACTTCGGGGACGGGACGACGTCGACCGAGGCGAATCCGGTCCACCGGCTGGGCACCGACGGCGATCACACCGTACGGCTGACGGCGGAGACGCCCGACGGGCGCAGCGCCTCCGTCTCCCACGTGGTCCAGGTGCGCACCCACGACGTGGCGATCGTGCGGATGACCGTGCCCAGGACGGCGCGGGTCGGGCAGACCATCGGGGTCGACGTCCACATCCGGAACACCCGGTATCCGGAGACCGTCCAGGTCGAGCTCTTCCGCGGCACCCCGACGGGCTACACCTCGGTCGGCTCCGCCAGCCGGCCCGTCCCGGTCAAGTCCGACGGCAGGACCACCCGCTTCTCGTTCGCCTACACCGTCACCGGCGACGACCTGGCGACCGGCAAGCTCACCTTCCGGGCCACCGCCGACCCGAGCCCGAGTCGGGACGCGCTGCCGGCGGACAACGAACTGCTCTCGACGCCGATCAGGATCAGCTGAGCAGGCGGCGCCTCGGGCCCGTCAGGCCCGGGGCGCCGCCGCGTCGCTCACCGGCTGCCGTGGGCATAGGTCAGCGCGACGGCGACGGTGGCGTGCGCGCCGACCGTGACCCGCAGCTCCGGGGTGAGCTGGTAGCCGGGAACCGGTTCGCCGCTCACGAGGTAGGTGCCCGGGTCCACCGGGACCGTCACCTGGCCGTCCGGGCCGGAGCGTCCCCGGGCCACGAAGTCCCGGGTGGTGGCACGGATCTCGAAGCCGGTGCCGGGCCGGGGCTTCGGGTCACAGCGCGGATCGGGTGTGAGCACGACGTGCCGGCACTGCTCACCGAGCTGGGTCGTGATCCGCAGGGCGCCCTGGGCCGGGCGTCCGGGTTCGCTGGTCGTCGGGCCGCCGCCCGATGCGGTGCTCGTCGGGCCGCCACCGGGAACGGCGCCGCTCGTGACGCCCCCGCTGGTCGTCGGGCCGGGGCGCGGCGCCGCCGGCGCGGAGCATCCCGCCGCCAGCAGAAGGGCGGCGACGGCGAGAACGCCCGGCCGGAGGGCCATGCATCAACTCTACGACCCCGAACTGCTCGGCCTGACGCCGTCGAGATCAGGCGACGATCGGGTCGAGCCGGCGCCTATGTGTACCTGTTCGACGGGTCGCCGCCACCCGCCCTCGTCAGCGCCGCGGCGGTCACCGGCGCCGGAAGGGTGCCGAGCAGGAACCGGTCCGGCCGTACGAGCGTGACAGCGGTCCGTCGGGGTGCGGGAAGCGCACCGTTTAGGTCCTCGACCAATGTGCACCCGGGCTCGACGTGCGTCTCCCGACCCGGCACGGCGATCGTCAGCACGACTGCTCGGTGGGCCTCGGCCCACTCCCGGGCGGCCGCGTCCAGGTGGGTGCGCGGATCGTCGCCGTACCCGATGATCGCCCAGTGGTTGCCCTGCAGGTTGTCGAGTCGGACCACCTGACCGTTGGCGGTACGCACTCGAATGTCCGGCAGGAGCCGACCGGCGCCGGGGTGGGGACCGGTCACACCCCCGGGAAGGCGTCGCGCGGGCTGGGCGCGCTGGGCGCGGCGACTGACGAACGCCTGCGCTCCGGGCACCGCACCGATGGTCCGCAGCACCGAACGCAAAAGCGCCGAACCGATGCGGCTGCGGGTTTGCACGACGCGCCCCGCCCTCAGCGCCATGATGGTCGTAGCGCGCACGTCGGGGCGTCGCTCCCGCTCGTACCCGTCGAGCAGCTCATCGCCGTCGAGCCCCCGGGCGACCTGCGCGAGTCGCCAGGCGAGGCTCGCGGCGTCGCGGATGCCGCTGCCGAGGCCCTGCCCGACGAAGGGCGGCATGGAGTGCGCGGCGTCCCCGGCCAGCAGGATGCGCCCGTGGCGCCACCGCGATGCCGCCCGGGCGTGGAAGGTGAACACCGCGGCCCGTCGCACCCGCACCGTGTCCGGGTCGACCCACGGGCGGATCAGCTCCCGGACGGTCGCTTCGTCGAGCATCCGTTCCGGATCCTCACCCGGCAGCAGCATCCACTCCCACCGACGGGCGGCCGGGCGCGACATGGCCACCTGGGGCCGACGCGGGTCCAGCACGAACGACATCGTGGGCGGCTGGTCGCGTTCCCCCTCGACGCTCGCATCGACGCTCGCGTCGACAACGAGCCAGGGCTGGGGGAAACTGACCCCCTCGTAGACCACACCCAGCAGCCGGCGGACCGTACTGGACGCACCGTCGCAACCAACGACCCAGTTGGCGCGAATCCGCTCGCCGTCGTCGAGGAGCACCTCGACGCCGCCGTGGTCCTGCTCGACGGCCAGCACCGACCGACCGAACCGCAGCTCCACCGTCGACCGCGCGGTCAGCCCGGCCCGCAGCGCCGCTTCCAGGTTCGGCTGGTCGATCAGTACCGGCTGCGGCGGGGCCTCCGCGTGGTCCGGGACGTCGACCGTGAACAACGGCCGACGGTCGGGCCCGAGCACGCGGGACTGGCGCACCGCAACGGCCCATCCCTCGGCGTCGGCCAGGCCCGGCACCTGGCCGAGGATGCGCATCACCTCGGCGTCCAGGGCCGCGGCACGCGGACGGGGGTAGGGCTCGTGGTTCGGGTCGACCACCGTCACACGGGTGCCGTGGGCACCGAGGAGCGCGGCCAGGACGCCGCCGACCGGTCCGCACCCGGCGACGAGCACATCAACCTGAACATCGCTCCGGTCGTCCACCGTCCGCCCCCGATCCGTCCGACAGGCCCACGCCCGCCGCTGCCCGGTTATCGCACGTCGCCGAAGCGGACCAGGTTCCACCGGGCGGGCGGCCAACCGGTGGGATCGTGGTCGGTGACCCACTCGGTGATCGAGGCGGGAGCCGTCGTCACGTCGAACGCCCGCAGCAGGGGCTGGCCGGCAAGCGCGTGGAACGAGCTTTCCACCGTCTCGCTGTGCCCGACCAGGACGACCGTGCCACCTTGATGCCGTTGCGCGCTGTCCATGATCGCGCGGCTGATGCGTACAACCAGCTCGGCCCAGGTCTCGTTGCCCTCCTCGAAGGGCCGGAACACCCCGCCGCCGGGCGCCGCGTGCTCGGACTGGAAGCGTGCCGTCGGCAGTCCGTCCGCGTACGACGGGGTGTGCCAGGTGCAGAGGCCGCAGTCCTGCACCGGTCTGACACCCAGCGCGTCCGCGATCGGCTGCGCGGTCTCGACGGCCCGGCGGAGTACTGACGAGTAGACGGCGACCGGACCGGCGCCGGCGAGTTCGGCGCTGAGCCGCCCGGCCAGTCGGCGCGCCTGCTCATGGCCGGCGTCGGTGAGCCCTCGGCAGCCGTGCGGGCCGCCCACGATGCCGTCGAGCTGATGGACCGACTCGCCGTGGCGTACGAAGAGCAGTCGGGTTCGCATCCGGTCATCATTGCAGCGGCGCCGGCACGGCGTGTCCCCGGCAATCGGCGGTCACGTGGGTGCGAGGCCCGACCGGCCAGCCGCGCGATCGCGGTGGCGAAGGCGACGGCCCGCGCGGCCCACCGGATCAGGCCCGGGGCGGGCCGCCGGCCACCTGCGCCGTGGGGTGACCGGCCTGCAGCGTGACCGTCGCGCCGGGATAGACGATCGGCTGGTCCAGGTCGGACTGCGTCCGGTAGAAGGCGTTGGCGGCGGGCAGCGCGAGCAGCACGAGGGCACACAGCAGCGCGGGAGACGCCACCCAGCCGGAGACGTCACCCACGGGCTCGGCCCACCCGGGCATGAGCTGAGCGGCGACGGCGTTGACGGCGTCCCAGTCGGTCGTGTCCGGGCCGCCACCTTCCGTCGGGACGAGGTTCAGCGCCAGCCCGCACGCGGCGACCGTCAGCGTCACGCCACCGAGCGCCCAGGTGCCGACCCGGGTCCAGTTCCAGCCGGCCAGGTTGGCCAACGACAGCAGCAGCAGGGTGACGGCGGACAGCGCCACGACCAGGCCGACGCCCATCAGGAAGACCATGGGCAGGGCGGCGAACGCGCTGGGCGTACCCACCCGCTCGTGCGCTCTCAGGTAGGTGTCCTGCACGGCCGCCTCCGCCGCCACCTGCGCCAGCCGCGCCAGTCCGCTGAGCGCCAGCAGCAGGCTGGACCCGACGACGATTGGCGGTATTCGTCGTCGGCCCGCCCCGCTCGTGAACTCCCCCGTGATCATGGCTACGGATCCTAGTGGCGATCTCGTCGCCGAGGTGGTGCGCTCGAATGGCGGCCGGTCAGCTCCAGGCCATGTTGATCGCACGCTCGAAGTTGACGTAGCCCGCCCGGGCGAAGGCGTTCGCCATGGGGGCGTTGCCCAGATCGGTGGCGGCGCGGATGCGGGGCACGTTCTCGCCGGCCAGGATGCGGGTGCCTTCGGCGAGCAGACCGTGGGCGTAGCCGTTACCCCGATGTTCCGGGACGACGCCGAGGTAGGCGATCACCGGGTGGTAGGCGTTGCGGGCCGGGATGATGAACCCGACCGGCTCACCGCCCTCGCCCAGCGTGGCGATCTGCCACCACCGGCGAGGACTGGAGTAGGTCGCCAGTTCCCTCTCGTAGTGCTGCGCGGCGGCCTCATGAGCGGGCATCTGCGCCAGGTCCGCACGGCTGTGCGCGTCCAGCGTGCCGTCGAGGGCGCGGGTCATCAGCGTGATCAGTTCGTCGGTGTCGGTGGCCGGGCGGAACGCCAGGCGGCGATCGGGCGTGGGCAGGTCGGCACCGGGGCGCCATTCCAGGCGCAGCCGTTCGACCGTCAGTTCGGCGCCCGTGTTCGCGACGACGGCCATCCTGGCGCGCACCGCCCGAAAGGTTGCCGGGTCCTGCCGCCAGTTGGCGGGAATGAAGCGGCCGTATTCGGGCGGGGTGACACCCGGCGGGACGACGTGGCGTGCCGCCTCCGCATACAGCGCCTGTCCCACCGCCGTCAGATCCTCGGCGTCGTCATCCATGTCGAGGATGTCCAGCAGCAGCGGGACGTCGTCGCCGCCGCGGCCCCACCACGCGACCCTGGCGAGGAGGTGATCGCCGCGCAGGGCCATCCACATCCACCCCGGCCGGCGGCGCTGCTCGGCGAGGTCGTCGGCGAGTTCGTGATTGATGGTGTAGGGCAGTCGGTTGAACAGGGCGATCTCGTCCGGCCCGGCGACGGGACGGATCGTCACCCCGTGGAGGACGGTGTCTGCGCTGGTCATGCCGATTCCGTCGCGGCGGTCGCGCGGGTGTAGGTGAGGAAGATGGCGCCGCTGTCCAGGACGGTGTGCTCGGCCAATCGCCAGGTGCGGGGCTCGAAGACGGCGTCGCGGCCGAAGAGCGGGATGCCGGCGCCGACGGTCAGCGGGGCCAGCTTGACGATCAGCCGGTCGATCTCGGGATACAGGGCACCGGCCAGCGCGCCGCCGCCGATCACCCAGATGTCCTTGCCGGGTTGCCGCTTGAGCTCGCGCACCACGGCGATCGGGTCGTCGGGCACGACCTGCACCGCCGGGTCCGGGCTCTCCGCCAGCGTGCGCGAGAACACCAGGTGGCGCAGGTGCGGGTAGGCGTCGGTCAGGCCGACCTTCAGCCCCAGCTCGTAGGAGTGCCGCCCCTCCAGCACGGTGTCGAAGCGGGTGCCCTCGGCGGCGACACCGAGCGCCTGCCGCGCCGGGCCCGGCAGGGTCTCCGGGTACTCGGCGATGATGTGGCGCAGATAGTCCTCCGGGATCGGCCAGAAGCCGTCGGGACCGGTGGGGTCCGCACCGTCGGGACCGGCGATGAAGCCGTCGAGGGTGGCGGCGATGTAGTAGACGAGCCTGCGCACGAACTTCTCCTTGCTAGATGTGCCGGATGCCGCCTGACGGCGGCCTCCGGTGCGGCCGGCTGGTGGTAAGCCCTGGTGATCCGGCGTCCGCCAGTCTCTGCGGCGGCGGCCGCGGCGGCAAGGTGATCTTTGGTACCGTGCCATAACCTTTCGCTAATCCACGGACGAGGCAGCGGTGGAACTCCGGGACATCGAGATATTTCTGACCTTGGCGGAGGAGCTGCACTTCACTCGGACCGCTGAACGGCTGCGCGTGACCCAGGCCCGGGTCAGTCAGGCGATCAAGAAGCAGGAACGCAGCATCGGTGCCGCCCTGTTCGAGCGCAACAACCGTGCGGTGGCACTGACACCGATCGGCCGGCAACTCGTCGCCGACCTCCAACCCGTGTATCGGGGCCTGCACGAGGGCATGGAACGGGCCAGGCTCGCCGCCCGCAGCAGGACCGGCGTGCTGACGGTGGGCTCCATCGCCGTCAACCTGGAGGACTTCCGCCCGTTGTTCGACGCGTTCACCCGCGGGCACCCGGGCCGCGAGGTGCAGCTACGGAACATCGACTTCGGGGACCCGTTCGGGAGGCTGCGAGCCGGGGAGATCGACGTCCAGATCGTCTGGCTCCCGGTCGACGAACCCGATCTCACCGTCGGCCCGGTCGTCTACACCGAACCCATCGTGCTGGCCGTCGCGGCGGACCACCCCCTGGCCGGCCGCGCATCGATCTCCTACAACGACCTGGCGGACCAGACCGTCATGGGTGGGGCACGGCCCTCCTACTGGCGGGAGGCCCTGGTACCGGTACGCACCCCCGACGGCCATGTGATCAAGATCGGCCCGACGGTCTCCACGTTCCAGGAGATGATCCCGATCCTCGCCACGGGCGAAGCGGTCTCACCCGTCCACGCCCACGCGGCCCGCTACTACGCGCGGCCGGACATCGCCTACGTGCCGATCCACGACGCCCCACCGGCTCGATGGGTACTCATCTGGCGTGCCGGCGCCGAGGCCGAGCTCATCCGGGAGTTCGCCCGCGCCGCGCACCAGCTCAACGCCGACACCTGACCCGCTAGGAGGCGCGGGAGGTCAGCTGGGCGGCCACCCGGTCGTGCAGTGCCGTCAGTGCCGGACTGACGGTGACGGTGAGTGGCGTCGGGTCGGCCAACCGGCGGGCCGGCTCCGGCAGCCAGCCGAGGTCCGCTTCGAGCCGGTGACGCGCGGCGCGGACCGCGCCGGCCGGGTCGACCGGGTCGAGGCGGCGGCCGTCGCGCATCACCGGGACGAGCAGGGGTTCCCGGTCGCCCGGTTCTTCGTCGCGCAGCCCGACCACGTCGCCGCTCGCCGCGCTGCGATCCCGGAAGATCTGCTTCGGGCCGGGCAGGGTGGCCTTGCCGGGCGACAGCTTCAGCACCGGGCGGTCACCGACGGCCACCAGCTTGTACGCGCTGTCCAGTGACGGGGCGTCGTAGGAGACGCCCATCTTCGTGCCCACGCCGTACGCGTCGATCGGCGCGCCGGCCGCGACCAGGGCGGCGATGACGTCCTCGTCCAGGCTGCCGCTGGCCACGATCTGGGCGTCGGTGAGGCCGGCCTCGTCGAGGATCGCCCGGGTCTGCCGGGCCAGCTCGGCGAGGTCACCGGAGTCGAGCCGGACGCCCAGTGGCCCGGTGAGGCCCAGCTCGGTGATCACGTCGACGGCGGCCCGCACCCCGGCCGGGGTGTCGTAGGTGTCCACGAGGAAGATCGGGTTCGTCGGGAAGTCCGCGGCGAACGCCCTGAACGCGGCCCGTTCGTCGGGGAACGCCTCGACGTACGCGTGGGCCATCGTGCCCGAGGGTTGCAGGCCGTAGCGGCGGGCGGCCTCCACGTCGCTGGTCGCGGCGAAGCCGGCGATGGCCGACGCTCGGGCCACGGCCGCCGCGGCCTCGATGCCGTGGGTGCGGCGGAACGCGTAGTCGACCAGTTGGGCGCCGCCGGCGGCGAGGCGGCACCGGGCGGCCTTGGTGGCCACCGTGGTGTGGAAGGTGATCAGGTTGAGCACACCGGTCTCGGCCAGCTGCGCCTCGGCGAGCGGCGCGGTGACCTCCAGCAGCGGTTCGTCGGCGAAGACCACCCGGCCCTCCGGTACGGCCCAGACGTCGCCGGTGAACCGCAGCCGGGCGAGCGCCGCCAGGGTCGCCTCGTCGAAGCCGACGACGTCGCGCAGGTAGCCGAGGTCGTCGTCGTCGAACGCGAAGTTCTCGAGGAAGGTCAGCGCCTCGGCCAGCCCGGCCGCGACCAGGAAACCGCGCCGGGGCGGCAGCCGGCGGGAGAACAGGCTGAAGGTGGCTCGTTCGGTCATGCCACGCCGCAGGTAGCTGGCGGCCATCCGCAGCTCGTACAGGTCGGTCCACAGTCCGGTCATGTCACGTCCTCGGCCACGGCACCACTGTGGTGGATCCGGTGCCGACGTGTCCGGGAAACGGGCGATCCGGGGTCGGCAGGCGGCCCTGCGGGGAGGTGTCCACGGCCTGAAACGCAGGCTACGACCGGGTAGACGGTTGTCCCGGTCCGCGCCGGCCAGCATGATCGTTCTATGGGGCCGAGGCGCGGCGGCCCCAGGTGGTGGAACTGAGGTCCCCCCGGCGACTCGTGAGAACGCGTTCGCGGGGTACCTGACGTGATGACGATCCAGAGCGACGAGGCGACGGGAGGATCTCATGCAGGGTGAGTTGCAACGCCTTGTCGACGCCCTCGCCGCCCACGCGGGCCGGCCGGCGCTGATCGAGGACCGACGCCAGCGGGTGGTGGTCTACAGCGAGCACACCGGGTTGATGGACGACGTGCGCAAGGCGTCGATCCTGCGCCGGCAGACCACCCCGGAGGTGATGGCGTGGTTCCGCGACACCGGGATCATGGACGCCCGTACGACGGTGCGGACGCCCGCGTCGCGGGAACTCGACCTCCTGCCCCGGGTCTGCGTGCCGATCCGCCACCAGGACCTGCTGTTGGGATTCGTCTGGTTCATCGACCCGGACGGCACGATGGCCGACGCGGACCTTGCCGCCACCGGTCTGATGAGCGAGCTGTCGCTGGCGCTCTACCGGGAGAACCTCCTCGGTGAGCTGGCCTCCCAGCGGGAGACCGAGGCGGCGCGGACGCTGCTCTCCGAGAGCGAGGCCACCCGGGACCAGTCGGTGCGGACCCTGCGCGAGGCGGGCCTGATCGCCGGGGACGGCCCGGCCACCGCGCTCGTCGCGCAGCTGGTGCCACCGGGCGGCGAACTGCCCGACGAGGTGGCCCGGCTCGCGCTGGAGCAGGCGCTGGTCGCCACCCGGCGGTGGATCGGCACCCGCGAGGCGCTGCACCTCGTCCGCGACGACCACGGGGTGCTGCTGCTCTGCGGCGGGCGGGGCGGCGGACGTCCCTCGCCGGAGGTCGTCGCCAAGCTCCTCGACGACAACCTGCGGCAGGCGACCCGCGGGCTCAGCTCGGTGGAGCGCGTGGTGGTCGGGGTCGGACAGACCCGACCCGGGCTGGCCGAGGCGGTCGGCTCGTACGGGGAGGCGGTGCAGTCCGCCCGCGTCGGCGTGCGGCTGCCGGCCCTCGGTTCGGTGGTCTCCTGGGCCGGGTTGGGCATCTACCGGGTGCTGTCCCGGCTGGAGGGCCGGCACCTCGACATGGCCGATGTGCACCCCGGGCTGGAGCGGCTGCTGCGTGAGCAGCCGAACCCGGTGCTGTTGCAGACTCTGGAGCGCTACCTGGACCTGGCCGGGAACGCGCACGCCACCGCCCAGCAGCTACGGCTGCACCGCACCACGCTCTACTACCGGTTGCAGCGGGTCGAGGAGCTGGCCGACACCGACCTGAAGGACGGCAACGAGCGGCTCTGCCTGCACCTGGCGTTGAAGCTGGGCCGACTGACCGGCGCGTACCGGCCGGAGGAGTGACCGGGTCGGGGGGGGGGGGGGGGGGGGGGGCGGCGCCGCCCCCCCCCCCCCCCCCACCCCCCACCCCCCACCCCCCCCCCCCCCCCCCCACCCCCCCCACCCCCCCCCCCCCCCACCCCCCCCCCCCCCGCCCCCCCCCCCCCCCCGCCCCCCGCTCTTGCCACGAAGATCGCGTCAGG
>NZ_JBITFP010000016.1:0-155503 GCF_044456245.1 Micromonospora sp. NPDC051006 | reverse complement strand
CGAACTCAACGGACGACCCCGCCAAACCCTCGACTGGCAGAATCCAGCCGAAGCACTCAACAAGCACCTCGTTGCAACAGCCGCTTGAAACCGCCGCGCTCGGACACCGCCATATCCGCGAACTGGAGTGGATCACCCGCTCATCAGCGTCTGCGGACGCCAACCCGCGCACTCGGGGGGCCGAGCCCGAACACGCGGAGCGCAGGTCAGGGCCTGGACGGACGGGCTCAAGGACGCCGGCGTGCGGACCGGGGCGGGCGCTCGAGAGGCCCGCTCGGCAGGGTGCTGGCCGGATCGAGGCGCACGAAAGCCACCGGGGTCGCCGGATGCTCCGGCGACCCGCTCGTCGCGCCCGCCTCGACCGCGCCAGGGTCAGCGGCGGGCCGGGCTCAGCGGTGCCCCTCCGGGCGCTGCCGCCAGCGGTCCTCCATCCGGTCCAGAATCGAGGACCGTCGACCGGAACGACCGCGGGACCGGCGACGACTCGTCGTGCCGCCCACCACGTGCAGGTCTGGTGACTGCGCCCGACGGTGCGACTGCACCGCGAACGCGGCCGAGGCCAGCATAACGACGAAACCCGCCACAGCGAGCGGCGGAGTCTTGATCACCGCGCCATAGACCAGCAGGGCCAGGCCAGCGATGATGACGCCGGCAGCGACGAGCAGGCGACGCCGCGCATGGAAGCGCGGATCGCTGGCGCGCACGGCCGAGGCGAATTTGGGGTCCTCGGCAAGCGACCGCTCGATCTGCTCGAACAGCCGCTGCTCGTGCTCCGAGAGCGGCACGGCACTCCTCCCCGGTCACGTTGGTCGGCCCGTTCGGACCGACAGACCGTGGCAGCCAACCGGCTGCTTACCCGCAAGTCTACGAGGGGGGTCGCGCGTCGGAAAGCGGGACGACCTATGGCCGGGGTGGATTTTCATTCCGATGCTGATCACGGTTGCCGAGCAGACTGGCCGGACCTATGACGGACCGCCCGAAACGGGCAGCCGCGGCGTCGGCGGCAGCTTCCGCTTCCCGCCAGCCGCGCTCGGGTGCGCCGAGGGCGAGCTGACGCGGCGTCTCCTGCGCCGCGGCGAGCCCTTCCATGCGTACGCCGACCAGCCGGACCCGCTCACCGGGGTCGAGCGCCGTGTAGAGCGCCCAGACCGTGTCGAACATCTCGCGGGCCGTGTCGGTGGGTACCGCGAGGGTGCGGGACCGGCTGACCGTGCGGAAGTCGGCCAGCCGTACCTTGAGCGAAACCGTCCGGCCGACCTGCCCGGCCCGGCGCAGCCGCGCGCCGACCTTGTCGGCGAGCCCGAGCAGCACGCGTCGGATCTCCAGCGGGTCGGCCACGTCGACGTCGAAGGTGACCTCGGCGCCGATCGACTTCTCCACGTGCTCCGGGCTCACCCCGCGCGGGTCGCGCCCCTGGGCCAGCTCGTGCAGGTGGTTGGCGGACGCCTCACCGAGCGCCTTGCGCAGCATCCCGTACGGCGCTTCGGCGAGATCGCCGATGGTGGCCAGTCCGAGCCGGCGCAACGTCTGCGCGGAGCGCTCCCCCACCCCCCAGAGCGCGTCCACCGGCAGCGGGTGGAGGAAGTCGAGCACCTGCGACGTGGGCACGACGAGCAGGCCGTCCGGCTTGGCCCGGGTCGAGCCGAGTTTGGCCACGAACTTGCTCGGCGCCACCCCGACCGAGCAGGTCAACCCCTGCTCGTCGGCGACCCGGGCACGGATCTGGCGGGCGATCGCGGCCGGCGGACCGAAGAGCCGGCGGGCGCCGGTCACGTCGAGGAACGCCTCGTCGAGGGAGAGCGGCTCGACCAGCGGCGTGACGTCCCGGAAGATCTGCATCACCGCCCGGGAGGCCGCGGTGTAGGCGGGGAAATCCGGTGGGAGGTAGACCGCGTGCGGGCAGAGCGACCGGGCCCGCATCATCGGCATGGCGCTGCGTACGCCGTAGCGCCGGGCCTCGTAGCTGGCCGAGCTGACCACGCCGCGCGGCCCGAGGCCACCGACCACCACCGGCCGGCCCCGCAGCTCGGGCCGGTGGCGCACCTCGACCGAGGCGTAGAAGGCGTCCATGTCGACGTGCAGGATCGGGCTGCCGGAGTCGTCGGCGTCCGGCCCGAAGCGCGGATCACCGCCTCGGGGCAACGACTGGCTGCGGCCCATTGCGGCAGGTTAGCCCGGGGGTACGACGCGAGCGGCGAGGCGGTCCGGTCGACCTCGCCGACCGGATGCGGGCCGGCCCGCATCCGGCGGGTGCCCGGGTCGGTCAGCCCCGGACGACCAGCAGCGGGATGGTCATCTCGGCGGCGGTGTCCGACCCGTGGTAGGCCACCAGCCGCGACGCCGTCGGGTGCTCCGATCGGCTGGCCAGCACCGCGTACGTGTCGTTGCAGACCACCACGACGTCGCCGATGCGGGCCAGGTGCTCCTCTCCGACCGGCCCGAACCATCCGGTGGCGACCGCCTCGTCCCGGGTACGGACCCGGGCCGCGGCGCCGAGCACCGCCGACCAGGCGGCCACCACGTCGTCGACCGCGCCCGGCGCGACGTGCAGGTAGCGCACCCGGGCTTCACCGGCGACGACCCGCACCCCGGCCCGCAGCCGGGGGTCGGTGTCCAGGTCGAACCGGTGCGTGGCCGGCACGTCGAGCTGGCCGTGGTCGGCGGTGACCAGCAGCGCGGCGTCCGGTGGCAGGCCGTCGACCAGCCGGGCGAGCAGGGCGTCCACCTCCGCCGCGGCGACCCGCCAGGGTGCCGAGTCGACGCCGGTGAGGTGGCCGTGCCGGTCCAGGTCGGGGTGGTAGCCGGAGACCAGGGTGGGGCCGGTTCCGGCGGTCAGCGCGGCCAGCATCGTCTCGGCGAGCGCGTCCACGCCGGCCGCGCCCCGGAAGTCGCCGCCCCGGTTGGCGGCGACCGTCAACCCGCTGCCGCCGAACTCCGGGCGGCTCACCGCGGTCACCGCGACCCCGGCGGCGCGGGCCCGTTCCAGCTGGGTCGGCACCGGCTGCCAACGCAGCGGGTCCGGGTCGGTGGTCCACTCGATGTGGCTGAGCACCCGGTCGGTGCCGGGCACCCGGACGGTGAAGCCGAGCACGCCGTGCGCGCCGGGCGCGGCGCCGGTGCCCAGGGTCACCAGGCTGGTCGGGGTGGTGGACGGGAAACCGGAGGTGAGCGGCCGGCCGACCGTCGCGGCCAGTCCGGCCAGCGTCGGGGCGTGCCGGGCGGCGGTGGGGATCTGATACCAGCCGAGCCCGTCGACGAGCAGGACGGCGACCCGGCGCACCCCGGCCAGCGGCTCGGTCAACCCGAGCCGGTCGGGCGCGCCCGGCACCCCGAGCACGGCGAGCGCGCTGGGCAGCACGTCGGCCAGGCTGCCGTCGCCGTACCGGGGCGCGACGACCGCCAGCGGCCCGGCCACATCGTCCGGCCCGGGCGCACCGGCCCCCGCCGGCCGTCCGGCGTCGGGCGGCTCCGGCACGGACGGCCCGGTCATGCCGGGCGGCGGGCGAAGAGGTGCAGTTGGGCGGCGAGGTCCCGGTACGGCGGCCGGCCGGCCAGCGCCCGCTCCAGCTCGACCAGCGCCCCCGACTGACCGTCGGCGACCGCTGCCGGCAGCAGGTCGGCCAGGACGCGTACGCCGTGGATCTCCTCGACCACCAGGCCGGCGGCGGCGAGCAGCGCGCCGGCCCCGTCGGCGTCGTAACGCCGCCGCAGCGTGTCCCGCGGCCCGGCGCTGCCAGCCGGGTCGCCGGCCAGGGCGGCCGCGAGGTCCAGGTGCCCGTTCATCGCCCGGGCGAGCACCGCGGCGGCGCGACCGGCCACCAGCACGCTCGCCGCGCCGCCGGGACGCAGCGCGGTGGCCAGCGCGGCCACCACCGGCGCCGGGTCGTCGACCACTTCCAGCACGGCGTGGCAGAGCACCAGGTCGGCGCCGGCCGGCTCGACCAGACCGGCGAGGGCGTCGCCGTCGCCCTGCACCGCCCGTACCCGGTCGGCCACCCCGGACTCGGCGGCCCGGCGGGCCAGCGCGGCGAGCGCGTCGGGGCTGGCGTCCACCACGGTGACCCGGTGCCCGGCCTGGGCGAGCGGGACGGCGAAGCCACCGGTGCCGCCGCCCACGTCGAGCACGGTGAGCTGCTCGCCGGCCCGGCGGTCCAGCTCGGCCCGGAGCACCGCCCAGATCACGGCAGTACGAGGGGTCAGGGTTCGGGTCTGCTCCACCTCGCCGAGCCTAGTCACCCGCGCCAGGGAGTCAGGACTCACCGCCTCCGGCGGGGTCCTCCTCCGCCGCGCGGGACCGGCGGGCGTTGGCCACCGGCCCGTCGGTCACCTGGTATTCCCGGGGCTCCATCTCGTGGCTGGGCGCCCAGCCGGCCCCCAGCCGGGTGCGCCGGACGTTGGCAAGGGCACCGGTATACGTGCTGTCCAGGGTCATCGTTCTCTCCCCCCGTCGGGCGGGCCACTCTGCCCGGCCGACCAGGGAAGTCTCCCGCCTTCCGGGCCGGGAAACCGTAATGTGGATCACTGCGCTCAACGGAAATCCCGAGAGGCCGGAGTGACCGGCGGATCGATCGCGTCCAGCCGGTCGGCGACCAGGTTGACCACCCCCTCGTTCCGCTCCAGCCGACCGCGGACCACCAGCCCGGTGCTGGTCCGGGCCACCCGCCGGTAGCGCTGCCACAGCCCCGGCGAGCAGGTGACGTTGAGCATGCCGGTCTCGTCCTCGAGGTTGAGGAAGGTGACCCCGCCGGCGGTCGCCGGGCGCTGCCGGTGGGTCACGATGCCGCCGACCCGGATGCGCTGGCCCGGCTCCACCCGGCCGAGCCGGGCGATCGGCACCGCCCCCACCAGGTCGAGCTGGGGGCGGATGAACCGGGCCGGATGGCTCTCCGGCGACAACCCGGTGGCCCACACGTCGGCGACCAGCCGGTCGACCGCCTCCATGCCGGGCAGGGTCGGCGGGGCCGCGCCGGTCACCGTGCCGGGCAGCCGGCCCGGCCGGTCCTGGGCCGCCGCGCCGGCCGCCCAGAGCGCCTGCCGCCGGGTCAGCCCGAAACAGGCGAAGGCGTCCGCGGTGGCCAGCGCCTCCAGCTGCCCGGCGGTGAGACCGACCCGCCGGGCCAGGTCCGGCATGTCGCGGTACGGCCCGCGCGCGCTCCGCTCGACCTCGATCCGCTCGGCCAGCTCGTCGCCGAGGGTACGCACGCTGGACAGTCCGAGCCGGACCGCCGGACCGCCCAACCCCCAGGCGTGCGGCGGCTCCCCCGGCTCGCTGCCCCACCGGGTGTCCGGGGTGGATTCCAGCACCGCCTTGGCACCGCTGGCGTTGATGTCCGGTCGGCGCACCTGTACCCCGTGCCGGCGGGCGTCGTCGACCAGAGTCTGCGGCGAGTAGAAGCCCATCGGCTGGGCGTTGAGCAGCGCGGCCAGGAACGGCCCCGGGTGGTAGCGCTTGAGCCAGGAGCTGGCGTAGACCAGGTAGGCGAAGCTCATCGCGTGGCTCTCCGGAAAGCCGTAGCTGGCGAACGCGGTGAGCTTGCGGTAGACGTCGTCGGCCAGCTCGCCGGTGATGCCCCGCTCGGCCATGCCGGCGTAGAGCCGGTCGGCGATCTGCGCCATCCGCTCGACCGAGCGCTTGGCGCCCATCGCCCGGCGCAGCTGGTCGGCCCCGGCCGCGTCGAAGCCGGCCAGGTCGATGGCGAGTTGCATCAGCTGCTCCTGGAAGAGCGGCACGCCGAGGGTCTTCTCCAGCGCGTTGCGCATCAGCGGGTGCGCGAACGTCACCGGCTCCTGGCCGTTCTTGCGCCGGATGTACGGGTGCACCGAGCCGCCCTGGATCGGGCCGGGCCGGATCAGCGCCACCTCGACCACCAGGTCGTAGAACTCGCGGGGCTTGAGCCGGGGCAGGGTGGCCATCTGGGCGCGACTCTCCACCTGGAACACCCCGACCGAGTCGGCCCGGCAGAGCATGTCGTAGACCTCCGGGTCGTCCAGCGTCATGTCGCCGAGGTCGAGGGTCGTCCCGATCATGTCGTAGCCGTAGTGCAGCGCGGAGAGCATGCCGAGGCCGAGCAGGTCGAACTTGACCAGGCCGACGGCGGCGCAGTCGTCCTTGTCCCACTGGAGCACGCTGCGGCCGGGCATCCGCCCCCACTCCACCGGGCAGACCTCGATCACCGGCCGGTCGCAGATCACCATCCCGCCGGAGTGGATGCCCAGGTGCCGGGGGAACGTCTGCAGCTCGTTGGCGTACTCCACCACCTGCTCGGGAATGTCCTCGACGTCCACCGTGGCGACCGAACCCCACCGGTCGATCTGCTTGCTCCAGGCGTCCTGCTGCCCGGGTGAGAAGCCGAACGCCTTGGCGACGTCCCGCACCGCCGAGCGCGGCCGGTAGGAGATGACGTTGGCCACCTGGGCGGCATGTTCCCGGCCGTAGCGGGTGTAGACGTGCTGGATCACCTCCTCCCGGCGGTCGGACTCGATGTCCACGTCGATGTCCGGCGGCCCGTCCCGCTCCGGGGCGAGGAACCGCTCGAAGAGCAGCCGGTGCCGGACCGCGTCGACGTTGGTGATCCGCAGCGCGTAGCAGACCGCCGAGTTCGCCGCCGAGCCCCGGCCCTGGCAGTAGATGTCCTGCTCCCGGCAGAACGCCACGATGTCGTAGACCACCAGGAAGTAGCCGGGGAAGCCCAGCTCCTCGATCATGCCCAGTTCGTGGTCGAGCTGCGCGTACGCCGTCGGGTGCGCCTCCCGGGGGCCGTAGCGCTCCCGCGCCCCCTGCTCGGTCAGGTGGCGCAGCCAGCTCATCTCGGTGTGCCCCGGCGGCACCGGGTAGGCGGGCAGCTGCGGCGCGACCAGTTGCAGGTCGAAGGCGAGTTCGGCGCCGAACTCGGCGGCCCGGGCCACCGCGCCCGGGTACGCGGCGAACCGGGCCGCCATCTCGGCACCGCTGCGCAGGTGGGCCGTGGAGGCCGCGGGCAGCCAACCGTCGATCTCGTCCAGGCTGCGCCGGGCCCGGACGGCCGCCACCGTGGTGGCCAGCCGGCGGCGTCCCGGGGTCGCGTAGTGCACGTTGTTGGTGGCCACCGTGGGCAGGCCGGCGGCGGCGGCCAGCTCGGCGAGCGCGTCGTTGCGGTCCGCGTCGACCGGATGCCCGTGGTCGGTGAGTTCCACCGCGACGGTCTCCGCGCCGAAGAGCGCGGTCAGCCGGTCCAGCTCGCGGGCGGCCGCGTCGACCCCTTCGGTGAGCAGCGCCGCCGGCACGTGCCCCTTGCGGCAGCCGGTGAGCACCAGGACGTGGTCGCGCAGCTCGGCGGCGACCTCTTCCAGCTCGCCGTAGATCGGGCGGCCCTTCTCCCCGCCGCGCAGCTGGGCCCGGGCGATGGTGCTGGCCAGCCGGGCGTACCCCTCGTGGCCGTGCGCGAGCACCAGCAGGTGCGCGCCGAGCGGGTCCGGTTCGCCGTTCTGCGGGCCGGGCAGGCCGAGGGAGAGTTCGGCGCCGAAGATGGTCGGCAGCTGCAACGCCCGAGCCGCCTCGGCGAAGCGCACCACGCCGTAGAAGCCGTCGTGGTCGGTGACGGCGAGCGCGGTGAGCCCCAGCCGGGCCGCCTCCTCGGCCAACTCCTCCGGGTGGCTGGCCCCGTCGAGGAAGCTGAAGTTGGTGTGCGCGTGCAGCTCCGCGTAGGGGACCGCGCCCTCGGGGCGGGCCACCGCGGGCGGTTCGTACTGCTCCCGCCGGCGGCTCCAGGCGGGGCTGTCCCCGCCGTCGGCGTCCACCGCGAGCGGGTCGACCACGTGCAGGTGCCGTTGCGCGCGGGACCGGCCGGACGCGCCGCCGGGCGGCCGGCCGGAGAGCACCCCCTCCAGCTCGGACCAGGGCATCTTCGGGTTGTGGAAACTCATCCGCCCGCTCCGGCCCGACCGGCGCTCTCCCCTGCGGCCGCCACCCGACGCTCAGTCATAGATCGCCTCCACCAGCCACTGCCCGGCCTCGACCGCGAGCAGCAGGGCGGCGCCGTCGGCGAGGCTGACCTGGAACCGGGCCCGGCGTCGGGCCTCGGCCGGCGCCCACCAGCGCTCGTCGACCGGCCACGGCCCGGCCCAGCCGACGATCTCGACCGGCGCCGCCGTGCCCACGGTGAGCCGGGCCGGCGCGGCGCTCACCGCCAGGCGCGCGCTGACCACGACCGGCTCGCCGGCGGCGTCGTGCACGGTGGCGGCCAACGGGCTGGGCAGCACCACGGCGGGCGCGGGCGGCGGAAGCCGACCGGGCCAGGGCGGGCTGGCACCGGTACGCCCGGGCCGCCCGACGCCGGCACCACCGCCAGCTCCGGCGCCACCGCCAGCTCCGGCTCCGGCGGCCGGCTCGCCGGGCAGCGGTGGCGGACCGGGGCGGGCCGGCAGCCGCTCGTCGCCCCACGGCACCAGGTGCACCTGGTCGGCCGGGGACCGGCCGCCGCCGAGCACCGCGGTGAGCACCGCCTCCGGGCCGAGGATGCCCTGCACCCGGCTCAGCGCCCGGTGCGCCCGCTCCCGCTCCTCACCGGTCTCACCCCACAGACCGGACTGCAGGCCGGCCTGGGCGATCACCCCGTCGGGGACCAGTCGCAGCCGGATGATGCCGGCCGTCGGCCGGGCCGGGCCGGCCCCGCCGCGCCCGCTGCTGCCGGTGAGCCAGCCGTCGAGCTGCCAGCGGACCCGGTCGGCGATGGCCGCGGCGGTGAGCAGACCGTCGTGACGCCAGACCCGGTGCAGCTCCTGGCCGTGCGCGGTGACCGCCTCGATGCCGAGCCGGGTGCAGGCCAGCCCGTGCCCGGCGAGCCGGTCGTGCAGCTGTTCGGCCAACGCCCGGGCGGCGAACGCCGCCGCGTCGACCCGGTCGATCGGCTCGTCGTGCTCGGCGGTCACCGTCAGGTCGGCCGGGGGCTGGCGGACGGCGAGCGGGCGGTCGTCGCGCCCGGCGGCCAACCGGTGGGCCAGCGCGCCGTCGAACCCGAACCGGGCCAGCACGTCGCCGGCGGGCAGCGCGGCGAAGCCGCCGAGGGTGCGCACCCCGAGCCGACGCAGCAGGTCGGCCAGGGCCGGCCGGCCGAGCGCATCGACCGGCAGCTCGGCGAGGAACGCCGGGGTGCCGCCGGGCGGGACGATCCGCCCGCCGCGGGCGGCCAGCCCGGCGGCGAAGACGCCGTCGGCGATCCCGACCTGGCTCTCCACCCCGCAGGTCTGGGCGACGTGCTCGATGATCCGCTCGGCCGCCGCCTCCTCACCGCCGAGGTAGCGGCTCGGCCCCCGGGCGGTCAGCGCGCACGCGCCCGGTCGGACCACCTCCACCCCGGCGACCAGCTCCTCCACCGCGGCGACCACCGGTTCGAACGCGCGGGCGTCCCGCCCGGGGTCGTACTCGACGACGGTGAGTTGGGGGCAGCGGCCCTGCGCCTCCCGTTTGCGCAGGCCCCGCCGCACCCCCTCGGCCCGAGCCTGCTCGGAGCAGGCCACCACCCGGTTGGCGTGCAGCACCGCGACCGGGCCGGTGGCCGGCACCCCGTCGACGATCTCGGCGGCGAGCACCGGCCAGTCCGGGCACCAGAGCAGCAGGGTGCGCAGCGGTGCGTCGGTCACGCCGGATCGACCAGGGTGAGCGCGCCACGGTGGGAGTCGTCGGCGAGGGCGTGCTTGGGCGAGGCCACCGGGCGGAGCCGGCCGGCGGCGACCGGGCGACCGGCGGCGGGCGTCACGGCGCGGGGAATCACCCGGGTCAGCTCCGCGCCGGGCAGCCAGACCTTGATCTCCTTGGGCCGGGCGGCCGCCCCCCGCCCGCGCGCCGAGACGGTCAGCTCCCGGCGGCGCAGCCGGCCCCGGCCCGACCCGAGCCCTTCCCAGACCCCCCGGACCACCTGCAACGTCACGTCCGCGCCGTCCCACCGCCCGTACGGGACGAGCACGCTGCCGCGCTGCCGGGCCCGGGCGGCCAGCCGGTTGGCGACCGAGGCGGAGACCGCCGCCGGCACCGCGGTGACCACGACGTCCACCCCGTCGATCAGCGCGGCGACGACGGTGGCCCACTCGGGCCCGGGGTTCGGCACCAGGGCGAGCCGGTCCAGGGCGATCCCGAGTTCGGCGGCGGCGCCCGCCCCAAACGTCGGCACCCCCACCACGGCGCACCACGAGCCGGCCCGGGACGCCTCGGCGAGCAGCGCCAGCACCAGCGAGGTGCCGCCGCTGCGCCGTGGGTGGCCGGTGGCGACCGCGATCGTGCTGCCCCGGCGCAGCCCACGGTTGGGCAGCAGCCCGGTCAGCTCGGGGGCCACCGGCAGCGTCCGGTGGCCGCCCGCCGGATCAGGCGCGCTCGCGGGGCGGACCAGATCGGTCAGCGCGGCGGAACCGACCACCATTCGGCCCGCCATCGGACCAACCCCCCGTCGTGTTGCTGATGGATCAGGTGTTGCTGCGGGACCGGATCCCGGGTCAGGCGGCGAGACCGTCGAGCGCCGGCTGGTGGACCACGCCGAGCGCGGTCTCCACCACCGAGACGAACTGCTCGGCCGCGCGGAGCAGGTCGTCGGCCTCCCGGGCGCTGACCACCCGGGGTATGCCGGCCTCGGCGGCGGCCCGTTTGCCGGCCCCGGCGGCGAAGAAGCGCGCCCACTCGTCGAGCTCGGGGGCGACGGTGGAGAGCAGCACCCAGACGCTGGTGATCCGGTTGCGGCGGGTGGGGGCGGGCCGGGCCCGGGCGGCGAGCAGGGCCGCGGCCGCACGCAGGGCGGCCAGGTGGGCGGCCGCGTAGCGGAGACCGTCGGGACGGGTCTGGCCGGCCTCGGCCAGCCCGTGCCGGGCCACCGCGAGGAGCTGGGCGGGGGTGCGGTGCGGCAGCACGTGTGCCGGCACCGTCGGTGGCTGAGCCGCGTTGGTCGGCATGGAACTGTCTCCTCCACTGGCCGAGGCGGCCGGCCGGCGGCGGACGGAATCCGCCGGCGGGACGCCGGGTCGAGTGGTGCGGAGGAAGACGCACCGGTGTGGGGGCCGGCCGGGTGTGGATGCTTCCCCACACCACACCCGGCCGGCGTACCGGCGGGTTCGTCGCCCGCCGCCCGGGGGTCGTGGGCGGCGGGCGACGCTCCTGCCTGATGGGGCTCGGGCTCGCGACTGCCCGGAACCCCGGTGCGGCCCGCGGAGCCGCACCGCCCGGAGCCGCGCCGCGAAACACCGCTGCCGGGGTGGGTTGGAACGAACGTTCGATGCAATCGAACACTCGTTCTAACTACTGCTGACAGTACACCTCCCCACCGACGAAAATGCAACGTGTGACGCGCCGGGCCCGCACCGGCGACGGGACACGGCGTGGCCCGACCCACCCGCGGCGGAGCGAACCGGGAAGAATGGCGGCATGCAGCCACACCCGAACGTACGGGCGGTGCAGGACGCGCTGGCCGGCGCGGACGCGCGCGACGGCTCCGGCGCGCCCGCCGCCGTCCGCCTGCTGCCCGAGGCGGTGCACACCGCCGAGGCCGCCGCCGACGCGCTCGGCGTCCAGGTCGGCCAGATCGCCAACTCGCTCATCTTCGACGCCGACGACGCGCCGCTGCTCGTGCTCACCTCCGGCGCGCACCGGGTGGACGTGGCCGGGCTGGCCGCGTCGGTCGGGGTCAGCCGGCTGCGCCGGGCCACCCCGGAGTTCGTCCGGACACACACCGGCCAGCCGATCGGCGGGGTCGCCCCGCTCGGGCACCCGCGGCCGCTGCGCACCCTGGTGGACACCGCGCTCGCCGCGTACCACGAGGTCTGGGCGGCCGGCGGCGTGCCCCGGGCGGTCTTCCCGAGCACCTACACCGAACTGCTGCGGATCACCGCCGGCACCCCGACCGAGGTGGCGTGACCGAGCGGGCCGTGGAGCACGCCGTTCCGGACCTGGTCACCCTGCACGTGTGGCGGACCGCACCGGCGGCGCTGCCCCGGGCGCTGACCCGGATGGCGCTCGACCCGCGCCGGCTGCGCGCCACCCCCGGCGTACGGTTCGGCAAACTGCTCGGCACCGGGACCGGGACCGGCTTCGGACCGGGCGACGCCGACCTGACCCGGTGGGCCGCGCTGACCGTCTGGGACTCCCCCACCGCGGCCGCCGGCTTCGACGACACGCCGGTCGGCCGGGCCTGGGCCCGGATCGCCCGCGCCGCCGTCCGGGTCGACCTGCGCCCGCTCACCAGCCGGGGTGAGTGGTCCCGTCGCCGGCCGTTCGGTGAACCGGCCGGCGGCCGGGTCGCCGGGCCGGTGCTCGCGCTGACCCGGGCCCGGCTGCGGGCCCGCCGGGCGGCCACGTTCTGGCGGGCGGTCCCGCCGGTGGCCGCGGCCCTGCGCACCGCGCCGGGGCTGCTGGCCCGCTTCGGCGTGGGCGAGGCGCCGCTGGGCTGGCAGGGCACCGTGAGCGTGTGGCGGGACCCGACGGACCTGGTGGCGTTCGCGTACCGTCACCCGGAGCATCGCGCGGCGATCACCCGGACCCCCACCGAGGGCTGGTACGCCGAGGAGCTCTTCGCGCGCTTCGAGGTGCGTGGCGTGGTCGGTGACCGCGCGGTGCTGGGCTGGGTCGACGAGGACGTGGACGACAGAGGTGGGTGGGCATGAGGTTGGTGCGGTGGACCCCGGACGATCTCGTCCGACGGCTGGACGACGTGGTGGCCGTCTACGGCGAGGCGATGGGCTACCGGGCCGACCTGCTGGAGGCCCGGCGCGGCTACATCGCCACCCACGTACGCCGACCCGGGTTCCGCGCCGTCGCCAGCCTGACCAGTGAGGGCCGCCTCGCCGGGTTCGGCTACGGCTATCTCGGCGCCGCCGGGCAGTGGTGGCACGACCAGGTGCTGCGGGCGCTGGACCCGCCGGCCCGGCAGCGCTGGCTGACCGACTGCTTCGAGGTGGTCGAGCTGCACGTCCGGCCGCCGGCGCAGGGGCACGGCCTGGGCGCCGGGCAGCTGCGCGCGCTGCTCACCATGGCCGAGGGGAGCACCACGCTGCTCTCCACCCCGGAGGCCGACGAGCAGACCTCGCGGGCCTGGCGGCTGTACCGCCGGTTCGGCTTCACCGACGTGCTGCGCGACTTCCACTTCCCCGGCGACGAGCGGCCGTTCGGCGTGCTCGGCCGGGATCTGCCGCTCGACCACCCGGCGGCATGAGCCGGCGGCTGCCCTGGGCGCTGCTGGCCGTCCTGGTGCTCGCCCAGATCTGCTATCCGCTGACCGACGGGCCGGCCCGGGCCCGGCTGACCGTGGCCACCGTCGTTCTCGGTTACCTGCTCTCGGTCGGCCACGCCCTGCTCAGCCGGGGGCCGCGCGGCGCGGCGGCGCTGGTCGCGGTGGCCACCGGCGGCGGGTTCGCCATCGAGGCGGTCGGGGTGGCCACCGGGGTGCCGTTCGGCAGCTACGACTACTCGGGCGAGCTGGGGCCGAAGCTTGCCGGCGTACCCCTGATCATCCCGCTGGCCTGGACCTGGATGGCCTGGCCGGCCTGGCTGGCCGCGGTGCGGCTGACCACGCCGGGGCGCACCGGTGCGCCGGCCCGGGGCCGGCTGGTGGTACGGCGAGTGGCGCTGGCCGCGGTGGGGTTGGCCGCCTGGGACCTCTTCCTCGACCCGCAGATGGTGGACGAGGGCTACTGGCGCTGGCGGGACGCCACCGGAGCCCTGCCCGGGCTGCCCGGCGTCCCGGTCAGCAACTACCTGGGCTGGCTGCTCTTCGCGGTGCTGCTGATGAGCGCGCTGCGCCCGCTGGCCGGGCCGGCCGTGGCGGTCACCGACGGCCGGGACGCCCCGATGCTCGCGCTCTACCTCTGGACGTACGGCTCCAGCGTGCTGGCCCACGCGGTCTTCCTGGACCTGCCCGCGTCGGCGCTGTGGGGAGCGGCCGGGATGGGGGTGACCGCGGTGCCGCTGGCGGTGGTGCTGCTGCTGCGCGCCCTCCGGCACCGCGAGGACCGGCGGGAGCCGCGCCGGGCGCAGCGCCCCGGCGTCGACGCGACGACATGACCCCGCTGCTCGCACTCGCCCTCGGCGTCGCGGCGTTGACCGCGCACACCGTGCTCAACGCCGCCCGCTGGCTGCGCCGGCCGGCCGCGCCGGTGGCCGAGGTGACCGAGCCGGTGGCGGTGCTGCTGCCGCTGCGGGACGAGGCCGACCGGGTGGCCCCCTGCCTGCGGGCGCTGCTCGACCAGCGGGGGGTGCCGGGGCTGCGCGTCGTCCTGCTCGACGACGGCTCCACCGACGGCACCGCCGAGGTGGTACGGGCGATCGCCGGTGACGACCCACGGGTCACCCTGCTCACCGGGACGGCCCCGCCGCCGGGCTGGCTGGGCAAGCCGTACGCCTGCTGGCAGCTCGCCACCCGGGCCGACCCGGCGGCCACCGCGCTGGTCTTCGTCGACGCCGACGTGGTGCTCACCCCGCACGCGGTGGCGGCGGCGGTCACCGAGCTGCGCGCGGCGGGCGTGACGCTGCTGTCGCCGTACCCCCGGATCGTGGCGGCGACGGCGGCCGACCGGCTGGTCCAGCCGCTGTTGCAGTGGCTGTGGCTGACCTTCCTGCCGCTGCGGGCGATGGAGCGCTCGCCCCGACCGTCGCTGGCCGCCGCCGGCGGGCAGTTCCTGGTGCTGGACCGGGCCGGCTACCTGCGGGCGGGCGGGCACGCCGCGGTCGCCGACCGGATCCTGGAGGACATCGAGCTGGCCCGGGCGGTCAAGCGGGCCGGCGGCCGGATCGCGCTCGCCGACGGCTCGCGGCTGGCCGTCTGCCGGATGTACGACAACTGGCCGCAGCTGCGTGACGGCTACTCGAAGTCGCTCTGGGCCACGTTCGGGCATCCGGGCGCGGCGGCGGCCGTGCTGGCGCTGCTGCTCCTGCTCTACACCGCCCCGCCGCTGCTGGCGCTGGGCACGCTCGTCGCCGGACATCCGGTGGCGGCGCTGGTGGCCGCGGTGGCCTACCTGCTCGGGGTAGCCGGGCGGGTGGTCACCGCCCGGGCCACCGGCGGCCGGTGGTGGCCCGACGCGCTGGCACACCCCGTGTCGGTCGTGGTCCTCGGTTGGCTGACTCTGCGGTCGTACCATCTGCGCAGGCGGCGGCAACTGTCCTGGCGGGGCCGCCCGGTCAGCTAGGAGGCGTCGGATGGCGCGGATCGTGGTCGTCGGCGCCGGGGTGGGTGGGCTGGCCACCGCCGCCCGGCTGGCCGCAACCGGGCACGAGGTGACCGTCTTCGAGCGGGCCGAGACGGTCGGCGGCAAACTGGGTCGGTACGTGCACGACACCCCGGCCGGGTCGTTCCACTTCGACACCGGGCCGAGCCTGCTGACCCTCCCCGAGGTCTTCACCGACCTGTTCGAGGCGACCGGGGCGAAGCTCGACGAGTACCTCGACCTGGCTCCGCTGGACCCGGTCGTCCGGCACGTCTTCCCGGACTCCTCGACCCTGGACTCCTGCGCCGACCCGGCCGAGTTCGCCGCCCGGATCGGCGCCGCCCTCGGTGACCGGGCGGCGGCGGACTGGCAGCGGCTGTGGCGCCGCGCCGAGCGGGTCTGGGCGGCCTCCTCCCGGCACGTGCTGCGCCGCCCGGTCGACTCCCCCCGCGACCTCGCCGCGCTGGCCTGGCGGCTGGGCGACCTGGCCGCCATCGGGCCGGGCCGGACGCTGCGCGGTCTGGGTCGCCGGCACCTCACCGATCCGCGGCTGCGGATGCTGCTCGACCGGTACGCCACCTACACCGGCGCCGATCCGCGCCGGGCCCCGGCCGCGCTGGTCGCCGTGCCCTACGCCGAGCTGGCCTTCGGTGGCTGGTACCTGCGCGGCGGCCTGGGCACGCTCGCCGACGCGCTGCTGTCGCGTTGTCTGGACCTCGGCGTGGTCGTGCAGACGGGCGCCACGGTGACCCGGATCGACGCCGCCGGCGGCCGGGTGCACGGGGTACGCCTCGACGGCGTCGCCGCGCCGGTCCCCGCCGACGTGGTGGTGGCCAACTGCGACGCGCTCACCCTCTACCGCGACCTGCTGCCCGATCCGGGCCGGCTGGCCGGGCTGACCGACCGCAGCCTGGCCGGTTTCGTGCTGCTGCTCGGGGTGAGCGGTTCCTCCGGGCTGGCCCACCACACCGTGCTCTTCCCCGGCGACTACGACGCCGAGTTCGACGCGGTCTTCGGCGACCCGGGCCGGGGCGTCCGGGCCCGGCCGGCGCCCGACCCGACGGTCTTCGTCACCGTCGCCGACGACCCGCTGGTCCGGCCGGCCGGGCACGAGGCGTGGTTCGTGCTGGTCAACGCGCCCCGGCACGGCACCGCAGCGGGCGCGGTCGACTGGCGCCGGCCCGGGCTTGCCGAGGCGTACGCCGACCGGATCCTGGACGTGCTCGCCGCGCGCGGCGTGGACGTGCGCGACCGGGTGCTGTTCCGGGAGATCCGTACCCCGGCCGACCTGGGGGCGGCTACCGGCGCGCCGGGCGGGACGATCTACGGCACCGCGGGTGGCCTGCTCCGGCCCGCCAACCGCGGCCCGGTGCACGGGCTGTGGCTGGTCGGCGGCTCCGGTCACCCGGGCGGCGGCCTGCCGATGGTCACCCTCTCCGCCCAGATCGTCGCCACCGCGATCGGCCCGGCCTGAAACGGGGCGCGCGGGCGGCTCGTCGCCGGACCGGCCGGGCGGGTCGGGCTCAGCCGGCTTCGAGCAGGGCCCGGCGGACGGCGGACGTCAACTGGCCCAGACCGAAGCCGGCGAGCAGCACCCAGACGGCGGTTGCCATGGTGATCGTGCCGGCCGTCAGGTCGGGTTGGATCAGCCCGGCCAGCCCCGCCACCAGCAGCCCGCCGACGGCCACCGAGACCCGGGTCGGGCGCTCCCCCACGGTCACCGCCCCGATTTCCCGCATCCCTGCGGAGACCGCCCGGGCCCGCACGTACTCGTGCAGCCAGGAGAGCGCCCCACCGGCGACCACCAACGCGCCGGGCGCGCCGATCAGCCAGAACGCGACCAGCCAGGCGACCTCACCGAGCCGGTCGGCCACCGAGTCGTAGACGTAGCCGAGCCGGGTGGTCCGGCCGGTGGCCACCGCCACCGCGCCGTCGACACTGTCCGCGACCCCGGCCAGCAGCACGAACAACGCGCCGAGGAACGGTCCGTCCCCCGGCCGTACGGCGAAGACCGGCACGCAGACGCAGAGCAGCACGCCGACCACCGTCACCGCGGTCGGGCCGACCCGCAGCCGACCCAGCACGTACCCGACGTGGTAGGCGAAGCGCAGCCAGGCGCGCACCACCGGCGCGGCCGACCGGGGGTCGAAGCCGCCGTGCAGCCGCGCCCACGCCGTGGCGTACTCGTCCCACTTCAGGTTTGTGCCCACCACGGATCAACCGTCGCGGCGGTGATCAGGTGTCGCGGTGCGCGCGTTCACGCCCGCGCGTCCACCCGGAGGTTCTGCCAGACCTCGCGGGTGGCGGTGGAGCGGTTGAGGGTGATGAAGTGGATCCCCGGCACGCCCTCGTCGAGCAGCCGGCGGCACATCTCGCTGGCCTGCTCGACGCCGAGCCTGCGCACCGCCTCCGGATCGTCGGCGACCTTCTCGAACCGCTCGGCCAGCGCGGTCGGGAACGGCGCCCCGGAGAGCTGGACCGACCGCTCGATCGTGCCCAGCTGGGTCACCGGCATCACGCCCGCGAGGATCGGGGTGTCGCAGCCGGCGGCGGCCACCCGGTCGCGCAGCCGCAAATAGTCGTCGGCGTCGAAGAACATCTGCGTGATCGCGAACTCGGCGCCGGCCCGGCACTTGCGGACGAAATGCTCGGTGTCGCTGGCCACGTCCGGGGAGCGCGGGTGCTTGTAGGGGAAGGCGGCCACGCCGACGCTGAAGTCACCGGCGTCGCGTACCAGCCGGACCAGCTCCTCGGCGTAGAGCACCCCCTCGGGGTGGCGGACCCACTCGCCGCCCGGATTGCCCGGCGGGTCGCCCCGCACCACCAGCACGTTGCGCACCCCGACCCCGGCCAGCCGGCCGATCACGTGCCGCAGCTCGGCGACCGAGTGGTCGACCGCGGTCAGGTGGGCCATCGGCAGCAGGGTGGTCTCGGTGGCGATCCGCTCGGTGACCGCGACGGTGGTGTCCCGGGTCGACCCGCCCGCGCCGTACGTGATCGAGACGAACGACGGCCGCAGCGACTCCAGCTCCCGGATCGCCTGCCAGAGCAGGCGCTCGCCCTGCGCCGTCTTGGGCGGAAAGAACTCGAAGGAGAAGGTCGGCTGCCGCTCACGGATCAGCTCCCCGATCGCCGGCTGCGGGTTGGGGAGGACCGAGGGAAGACCGAGCGCCACGCTCCGACTCTAGCGGGAGCCGGCCCCCGTACCCACGATCTTCCCACCCGATGACGGCCGGTCGGGACGCCGCCGGGCGGCCGGGTCGGGCCGGGCGGCGCGGGAAAGCGTCGTACCCCCGGGATATTCAGGTGGCAGCGCGGGTGGAGCCGGCCGGGTCGGCCGGCTCCCGGGGGCACGCGCGGGGGTCGCCGCCAGTGGTGGCGCGGCCGGTCCGATGGGGCCGGCCCGCGGCGCCGCGCCGACCCCGTCGGGAGGGATCATGACGCCGACCCCACACGCCGGCCCGCTGCTGCTCGGGCCGCTGCTCACCCAGCTCCGGCTGGCTCGCGGCTGGAGCCAGCAGCGCACCGCCGCTGAGCTCTGCGCCGCCGCCGGCGTGCCGACGCTGAGCCGGCACGAGATCTCCCGGTGGGAGCGGCAGGTCCGGGTGCCCGGCGACTTCTGGCTGCGCTGGCTCGCCGTCGTCCTCGCCGCCCCGGTCGCGCTGTTGACCGACGCCGCGGCCCGGGCCCGACGCCTCGCCCGGCCGCCGGTCGGGCCTGCCGCGGGCGCCCGGTCCCGCGCGGCGTTGCTCGCCCTGGCGCAGCGCTGGCTGGCCGACCCGCGGGCCGCCCTGCTGGTCCCCGCGCCCGGCCGGCTCACCGCCTCCGACGCACCGGGCGTCGGGTCCGGCCGGCACCCCGGGTGGCCGTCGGTCGGGGCGACACCGCCCGGTGACCCGTCTCCGCGTTCCCGCCCGGGCCCGGCACCCGACGTCGACCTGGCCGGGCTGCGCCGGCTGGACGACCTCGCCGGCGGCGTCGACCTCGCCCCGTTCGGCGCCGACCGGCTCCGCCGGGTGGTCCGGGCCCTGCCCCGGTCCGGGCCGGCCGGGCGCCGCCGGTTGCTGCCGGTGCTCGCCGAGTCGGCCCAGCTCGCCGGCTGGCTCGCCGCCGACGCCGGCGACCTGGCCGGTGGGCTGGACGCCTACCGGCTCGGGCTGCGCGCCGCGGCCGCCGCCGGGGATCCGGCCCTCGCCGGGCACCTGCTCGGCTCGGCCAGTCACCTGCTGGCCGGGGCCGGCGATCCGCAGGGCGCGCTGCTGCTGGCCCGCACCGGCTACGCGGGCAGCCGGCGGTGGGCCAGCCCGGGGCTGCGTGCCCTGCTGCTGCACCGGGTGGCGCTGGCCGCCGCGCTGGGCGGGCAGCCGGACGCCGCCCGGCAGGCCCTCGGTGCGGCCGATCGGGCCGCCGGGGCGCCCGAGCCGGAGCGGGAGCCGCCGTGGCTCTACTGGCTCGACGGCCCGGAGCTTGCGGCGATGACCGGTCGTGCCCTGGTCGCCCTGGGCCGACCCCGACGGGCCGAGGCACTGCTCGACGCGGCCCGGGAGTCGGGGGGCCCGCGCCGGGCGGCGATCTACGGCGGCTGGCTGGCCCGGGCCCACCTCCAGCTCGGCGAGGTCGAGCTGGCCTGCGACGTGGCCGGCGTGGCGCTGCTCGACGCGGTACGCGCCGGGTCACCCCGGGCGGTGACCCAATTGACCGAGGTACGTCGCCGGCTGACCGCCCACCGGCGGGCGCCCGCGGTCCGCCGGCACGCGGCCCTGGTCACGGCGGCCCGCCCCTACCTGCCCCGTCCGGTGCCCCCGGCGAAGACGGGTCGGGGACCACCGGCCCGCGCGGCAGAGCGGATACTGGCGGGTATCCGAGCGCCGACCGGACCGGCTAGCGTTCTGGCGTGACCGACGCTGCTCCCGTCTCCCCGATCGACCGTGCCGGCCTCCGCCAGCGGATCGACAAGGCCCTCACCGAGTTCCTGGCCAATCAGCGGATCTGGATGGCCGGTGTCGACGACGCGCTCACACCGGTGGCGGAAGCGATCGAGACCTTCGTGCTGGGCGGCGGCAAGCGCCTGCGGCCGGCCTTCGCCTACTGGGGCTACCGGGGCGCCGGCGGGGTGGACAGCGACCAGGTGCTGGCCGCCCTGGCCGCCCTGGAGTTCGTGCAGGCCAGCGCCCTGATCCACGACGACCTGATGGACCGCTCGGACACCCGGCGCGGCGAGCCCGCCGTGCACCGACGGTTCGCCGCCCGGCACCGCAGGTCCGGCTGGGGCGGCGACCCCGACGGGTTCGGCGACGCCGCCGCGATCCTGCTCGGTGATCTCTGCCTGGTCTGGTCCGACGAGCTGCTGCACTCCGCCGGGCTGGACCCGGGCACGGTGGCCCGGGCCCGGCCGGTCTTCGACGAGATGCGCACCGAGGTCACCGTCGGCCAGTACCTGGACGTCCTCACCCAGGTGACCCGGGACACGTCGGTGGAGCGGGCCGGCAAGGTCGCCCGCTACAAGTCGGCGAAGTACACGGTCGAGCGGCCGTTGCTGCTCGGCGCCGCGCTGGCCGACGCGTCGGCGGAGGTCCACGCGGCCTACTCGGCGTACGGGCTTCCGCTGGGTGAGGCGTTCCAGCTCCGTGACGACGTGCTCGGCGTCTTCGGCGACCCGACCCAGACCGGCAAGCCGGCCGGCGACGACCTGCGCGAGGGCAAGCGCACCTTCCTGGTGGCGGCGGCCCTGGAGACGACCGACGACGCCGGCCGTGAGCTGCTGATGGCCGGGATCGGCGATCCGGGCCTGGACGAGCGGCGGGTCGCCCGGCTGCGCGAGGTGATCACCACGAGCGGCGCGCTGGCCCGGACGGAGCAGCGGATCGCCACGCTGACCGAGACCGCGCTGGCCGCGCTGGCCACCGTCGACCTCGACACCGAGGCCCGCCAGGCCCTGGTCGACCTGGCCATCGCCGCCACTCGCCGCACCGACTGACCCACCGGCCCCCCGGCCCTCTCCCCGGGCCGGCCTGTCGATCATGAAGTTGTTGTCTCGACACGCCGGCGCCGGTGACAACAACTTCATGATCAACGTTGACCCGGCGGGCGGGGGTGGGTGGGGGGTCAGAAGCCGAGGGCCTGGGCGCGGCGCTTGACCTCGCGGGCCTGGTCGCCACCGAGCGCGGCGGCGGCGGTGCCGGAGAGGCTGTCGTCCGGCTCGTACAGCCAGCGCAGCGCGGCCTCGTCGTCGTAGCCGGCGTCGGCGAGCAGGTTGAGCACGCCGGGCAGGTGCTTGAGCACGGTGTGGTTGGCCACCAGCTCCGCCGGCACCCGGCGGATGCCATCCCGGCGGACCGCCAGGAGTTCGCGGTCGCGGATCATCTGGTGCACCTTGCTGATCGACACGTCGAGGCGCTCGGCGACGTCCGGCAGGGTGAGCCAGCCGGCCGCGTCGGCGGGTCCGGCGAGGTCGGGGCCGGCTGCGGCCTGGTCGGCGGGTACGGGTTCGGTCACCCGATCACCCTGCCACGCCGCCGCCGTGCCGGGCCAACGGCACCCCGCAGGAGGCGTCCGGCAGACGCAGGTCGGGGGTGGAACCCGTCCGCCGGCGGATTCCTGGCGGACCGGGCGCGGGCCGGTCGTCGGCGGATCGACGGGGTGCCGGTGCAGGTCAGAGCGTTCTCCGGCGAGCGGCGAGCGCGCCGGGACCCACCCGGTCGGGCCCCGGCTGTAGCATCCTGTTCAACCTTCACCCTCTGGACACATAGACTCCCTGCCGATGGACACACAGGTCGCCGACACGTTGCTGGGCTCGCTGATCGACGGGCGCTACCGCATCCGCGGTCGCGTGGCCCGTGGCGGCATGGCGACCGTGTACACCGCCACCGACGAGCGCCTCGAGCGCACCGTGGCGGTCAAGATCATTCACCCGACCCAGGCCTCCGAGGCCCGGTCGCGCATCGCCGGCTTCGTCGCGCGGTTCACCGACGAGGCGAAGACGATCGCCCGGCTGACCCACCCCAACGTGGTCGCCGTCTACGACCAGGGCACCCACGGCGGCCTGCCCTACCTGGTTATGGAGTACGTCCGCGGCCGCACCCTGCGCGACGTGCTCGCCGAGCGGCGCCGGCTCAACCCGGACGAGGCGCTGGCCATCTTCGAGCAGATGCTCGCCGCGATCGCCGCCGCACACCGGTCCGGGGTGGTGCACCGCGACGTCAAGCCGGAGAACGTGCTGGTCGCCGAGGCGCCCACCGGCGGCGTGGCCAACCTGGTCGACAGCGTGGTCAAGGTCGCCGACTTCGGCCTGGCCCGGGCGGTCGAGGCCAGCGCCGAGGAGGACGGCAACCAGCTCATGGCGACGGTGGCCTACGTCGCACCCGAGCTGGTCACCGAGGGCCGGGCCGACGCGCGTACCGACGTCTACTCGGCCGGCATCGTGCTCTTCGAGATGCTCACCGGTCGGGTGCCCTACGACGGCGACCGCCCGATCGACATCGCCTGGCAGCACGTCGACCGGGACGTGCCGGCCCCGTCGACCCTGGTCCCCGCCCTGCCGCCGGTCCTGGACGAACTCGTCGCACGGGCCACCCGGCGCGACCCGGCGGCCCGGCCCGCCGACGCCGGAGCGCTGCTCACCGAGGTCCAGGCGGCCCGCGATCAGCTGGGCAACCAGAACAGCCACACCGCCGTGCTGCGCCGGGTTCCCGACGAGCAGCCGCTGTCACAACCGACCATGGTGGTCGCGGCGGTCCGTCCGGCCGAGCGACCGAACTGGGCCCGGCTGCCCGAGGGCGGCCAGCGGGCCGGCCGACGGCGGGCCACCTCGCCGCCCGGGGAGGGCGACCTCTGGTCCCGGCTCGGCGAGCTGCGCGCCCGGGTGATGAGCGACCGTCGCGGCCGGCTGGCGGTGGCCGCCGTCGTGGTGGTCCTCGGTCTGGTCGCCGCTGTCGGGGGCTGGTGGTTCGGGGCGGGTCGCTACACGGACGCCCCCCAGCTGGTCAGCCTGACCAAGGCCGAGGCGGAGGCGCAGGCCGCCCGCGCCGGGATCACCCTCGCCTACGCCGACCCGCAGTATGACGAGAAGGCCCCGAAGGACAGCGTCCTGCTCCAGGACCCGGCGTCGGCCGCCCGGATCGTCAAGGGCAGCACGATCACCCTGACCCTCTCGCTCGGCCCGGAGCGCTTCCCGGTGCCGGACGTGGTGGGCAAGGAGTTTGAGCTGGCCGAGGCGGATCTGCTCAACGCGAAGCTCGTGGTGGCCAAGGGCGCCGCCCGCTACGACGACAGCCTGCCGGCCGGAGTGGTGATCGACACCAACCCGAAGGTGGGTGCCGAGGTCAAGCCGGGCGCCAAGGTCACGGTCATCCTGAGCAAGGGCAGGGCCCCGGTCAGCGTGCCGAACCTGGTCGGCAAGAGCCTCACCGACGCCCGGACCGCCCTCACCCAGCTCGGCCTGGTCGCGGTGGAGACCTACAAGGACTCGGACAAGCCGAAGGACGAGATCCTCGGGCAGAGCCCGGCCGACGGCACCGGCGTGGAGAAGGGCGCCCAGGTCAAGCTCGACGTCAGCAAGGGCCCGCCGCTGGTGGTCGTACCCCGGGTGGTCGACCTGCCGTGCCCGCAGGCCAAGCAGGTGCTGGAGAGCCAGGGCTTCCCGGTGGCGATCCAGTTCAACCCGAACGCGGTCGTCCGGTTCCAGAACCCGGGTGAGAACTCGCAGGTGCCGCCCGGCACCCAGGTGACGATCGGATGCTTCTGACATGGCGGTGAGCGGGGTCCGTCGGGTCGGCGCGCACACGCCGACCTCGGGCGGTCTGGCGAAGGCGGCCCTGCCCTACCTCGACGCGACCGGCGCCGAGGTGGTCCAGGTCTACGTCTCGAACTCCCGGGGCTGGGCGCTCCCGCCCGGCGACCCGGGGCAGGACGCGCTGTTCCGCGCCGGCTGCGCCGAGCGGGGCGTGCCGGTCTTCATCCACGCGTCGCTGCTGGTCAACCTCGGTTCGCCCACCCCGGCCACGGTCGAGAAGTCGGCCGAGACGTTGGCTCACGCGCTGCGGCGGGGCACGGCGATCGGGGCGCAGGGCGTGGTGTTCCACGCCGGCAGCGCGGTCGACGCGGGGCACGCCGAGGCGGCGATGCGGCAGGTGCGCGAGGCGCTGCTGCCGCTGCTGGATTCGACCACCGCGGCCGGTGGCCCGATGCTGCTGGTCGAGCCGAGCGCGGGTGGGGGACGGTCGCTCGCCTCCCGGGTCGAGCAGCTCGGGCCCTACCTGGACGCCGTCGACCGGCACCCGGGGCTGGGGGTCTGCTTCGACACCTGCCACGCCTGGGCCGCCGGGCACGACCTGGCCGCCGAGGGCGGCATGACGGCGACCCTGGACACCCTGGTGGCCACGGTCGGGGCGGATCGGCTGCGGCTGGTGCACGCGAACGACTCGAAGGACCTGTGCGGCTCGACCCGGGACCGGCACGAGAACATCGGCAAGGGCATGATCGGCGAGCCGGCGTTCGCGGAGCTGATGGCGCACCCGGCGACCGCCGGCGTCCCGGTGGTGGTGGAGACGCCCACCGAGAAGCACGTCGGCCACGCCGCCGACATCGCCACCCTCACCCGCCTGAACCCCTGACCCCCCGACCCCCTGACCTCTCCCCCTCCCCCCGCCCGTCAGGGCGCGGTGATCAAGAGATTCGCGTCAGGATCCCGCCCGGGAATGACGCAAACCTCTTGATCAACGGGGGCGGCGAGGGGGGTTGGGCGGTCAGCTGCGGAAGATCTTGGTCAGGGCGCGGGCGGCCCGGTCGATGGCGGCGTCGGTGACGTCCATGTGGGTGACGAGGCGGGCGGTCCGCGGGCCGAGCACCGAGATCAGCACCCCCTCGGCCCGCGCGGCTGCGGCCAGCGCGTGCGCGTCGAAGGCGGACTTGGTCAGGTCGAGCGGCACGAGGTTGGTCCGCACCGCGCTGGCCAGCACCCCGAACGGGGCGATCGCCTCGGCCAGCCGGGCGGCCTTCGCGTGGTCCTCGGCGAGCCGGTCGACGTGGTGGGCGAGGGCGTACCGGCCGGCCGCGGCCAGGATGCCCGCCTGCCGCATCCCGCCGCCCATCCGCTTGCGGACGAGCCGGGCCCGCTCGATCTTCTCGGCGCTGCCCACCACCAGCGAGCCGACCGGGGCGCCGAGGCCCTTGGAGAGGCAGACCGACATGGTGTCGAAGAGGCGGCCGTACTCGATCAGCGGCACCCCGTCGGCCACGTGGGCGTGCCAGATGCGGGCGCCGTCGCAGTGCAGCGCGAGTTGCGCGTCGTCGGCGATCTCGCGCAACTGGCGCAGCGTGGCCAGCGGGATCACGCCGCCGCCACCCCGGTTGTGGGTCTGCTCCACCGCGATCGCCCGGGTCGGGACCGCGAAGTAGCCGTCCGGCCGGATCATGGCGGCGACCACGTCCGGGTCGAGGTCCGCACCGACCGCCGGCCAGGTCCGGGAGGAGATTCCGCCGTACGCGGCCGCGGCGCCGATCTCGTACGTGACCACGTGCGCGTCGGCGTCGCAGAGCAGCTCCTGCCCCGGCGGCACCACCAGTTGCAGGGCGATCTGGTTGGCCATCGACCCGCTCGGGGCGAAGAGCGCGGCCTCGTGCCCGAAGAGCGCGGCGACCTCGGCCTCCAGCGCGTTGACGGTCGGGTCCTCGCCGTACACGTCGTCGCCGACCTCGGCGGTGGCCATCGCCTCCCGCATCCCGGCGGTGGGCCGGGTGACGGTGTCCGAACGCAGATCAACAAACTCAGCCACGGTCATCCTTTCGGGTGCCGACTGCGGGGCTCGCAAGCTCACTCCTCGCGTCAGCCACTGTCATTTCTCGGCTGCCGACTGCGGGGCTCGCAAGCTCACTCCTCGCGTCAGCCACGGAGCATCTCCGCCACCAGGAAGGCCAGCTCCAACGACTGCTGGGTGTTCAGCCGCGGGTCGCAGGCGGTCTCGTAGCGGTCGGGCAGGTCGAGGTCCTCGATGCCCTGGGCGCCGCCGAGGCACTCGGTGACGTCCTCGCCGGTCAGTTCGACGTGCAGGCCACCGGGGTGGGTCTCCAGACCCCGGTGCACCTCGAAGTAGCCGAGCACCTCGTCGACGATGCGGTCGAAGTGCCGGGTCTTGTAGCCGTTGGACGACTCGTGCGTGTTGCCGTGCATCGGGTCGCACTGCCACACCACCTTGGCGCCGGCCGCGGTGACCTTGGCCACGATCGGCGGCAGGGCGTCCCGGACCCGGTGGTTGCCCATCCGGCTGATCAGGGTGAGTCGGCCGGGGATGTTGTCCGGGTTGAGCTTCTCGCAGAGCTCGATCGCCTCGTCCGGGGTGGTGGACGGGCCGAGCTTGACCCCGATCGGGTTGGCGATGCGGGAGATGAAGTCGACGTGCGCGCCGTCGATCTGCCGGGTGCGCTCCCCGATCCACAGGAAGTGCCCGGAGAGCCCGTACGCCCGGTTGTCGGAGACCCGGGTCAGCGCCCGGTCGTACTCCAGCGCGAGCGCCTCGTGGGAACAGTGCAGGGTGACCGTGCGCAGCGCCTCGTCGTCGGTCATCCCGCAGGCCCGGATGAACGCCAGCGCCCGGTCGATCTCCCGGGCGATCGCCTCGTAGCGCTCGCCGGCCGGGGAGTTCTTCACGAACCCCTTGTTCCAGTCGTGCACCGCGTGCAGGTCGGCCAGCCCGCCGGCCAGGTACGCCCGGAGCATGTTCATCGCGGCGGCCGAGTTCGCGTACGCGCGGATCATGCGCTGCGGGTCGGCGACCCGCGCCGCCGGCGTGGCCTCCAGCGAGTTGATCATGTCACCGCGGTAGGCCGGCAGGCCCCGCGCGTCGGTCGGCAGCGACCGGGGCTTGGTGTACTGCCCGGCGACCCGGGCCACCTTCACCACCGGCAACGACGCGCCGTAGGTCAGCACGATCGCCATCTGGAGCAGCGTGCGGGCGTTGGCCAGCAGGTGGCTCTCGGTGTTGTCGGCGAAGGTCTCGGCGCAGTCACCGCCCTGGAGCAGGAACGCCTTGCCCTCGCAGACCAGCGCCAGCCGCTGCCGGAGCTGGTCGACCTCGTAGGGCGCGACCACCGACGGCACGGTGTCGAGCACCTTGCACACCTCGGCCACCGCCCCCGGGTCGGGCCAGGGTGGGGTCTGCTCGCGCGGCAGGTCCCGCCAGCGGTCGAGGCCGAGGGCCGCGTCCTCGGCGGAGTCGACGGTCGGGCGGCTGGTCTGCAGCCCCGGGCTGCCCACCGCGGGATGGCTCAGCTGATGCCACTCATGGCGCATGACAGAAAGCGTACGGCGACGGCTCGGGCGGCCGAGCGGCGAGGGGGATCGTTCCGGAAACTGGGAGGTCGCCGGCCGGCGGTGGCGTCGGCGCAGCTCAGGACGCGGGCGTCCCGGTCGGGGCGACCGGCGTGGCGGTGGCGCTGGCCGGCGCCTCGCCGGAGATGCACCAGTCCGCGCCGTCCTTGGTGACGGTGAACACCAGCGGCCGGGTGACCTTCCGCGAACCGGCGGTGACCGAGACCGAGACGGTCACCTCCTGGCCGCGCGGGCCGGACCGGATGTCGGTGATCGCCGCCTGCGGCACCTCGAAGTGGTCGGCGAAGTCGCCGTTCGGCCCCGTCGAAGCCGCGTCGAAACCGTCGTGCATTGTCGCGCAGAGCTGGCTGCGACCGGCCGCCGCGTCCTTCGCCGTCATCGCGTCGAGGTAGGCCTGCACCCGCTCGCGGGACTTGGCGGCGGCCTCCTCCGCGGGGGCGCGCTCGGGCTTCGCCGCCGGCTCGTCCTCGCCGCCCACGAGACCGCAGCCGGTGAGGGCGAGCGGCAGGATCGCGAGCGTGGCGGCGGCACCCATCAGCCTCCGGTGCGTCACACCCATCAACCCCTCCCTCCGACCGGTGGACATCGAGACATGCCGAGCGGCGAGTCTGCCACATCAACCTGGGTGGCGGCGAGGGTCCCTCGGCCAGCCGCGGCGCGACAGGCGCACGCGGGCGGGGAGGGACGGTGCGTGTCCCTCCCCGCCGTGTGGGTGGTGCGTCGGCCCACGGCTCAGCCGAGACCGCCCTTGACAGCGCCGATCAGCTCACCGTTGGTGGTGTCACCGGAGAGCTCCCAGAAGAAGGCGCCGCCGAGGCCCTGGTTCTTCGCGTACGTCATCTTGCCGTTGATGGTGGAGGGGGTGTCGTAGCTCCACCAGTTGCTGCCGCACTTGGCGTACGCGGTACCGCCGACGGTGCCGGTCGCCGGGCAGGTGTTCTTGAGGACCTTGTAGTCCTCGATGCCCGCCTCGTAGGTGCCCGGGGCGGCGCCGGTCGCGCTGCCACCCGGGGCGGCCTGGGTGACACCCGTCCAGCCCCGGCCGTAGAAGCCGATGCCGAGCAGCAACTTGCTGGCCGGGATGCCCTTGCTCTTGAGCTTCTGGATCGCCGCGTCGGACCAGAAGCCCTGCTGCGGGATGCCGGTGTACGAGGTGAGCGGGGAGTGCGGGGCGGTGGGGCCCTGCGCGGCGAAGGCGCCGAAGTAGTCGTACGTCATCGGCATGATCCAGTTGAGGCTGCCCGCGGCCCCGGCGTAGTCGGTGGCGTCGATCTTGCCGCCGTTGCTGCCGTCCGCGGTGATCGCGGCGGTGACCAGGGCGTTGGAGCCGAACTTCGTCCGCAGCGCGGCGGCGACGTTCTTGAACGCGTTCGGGCCGCTGGCGTCGCAGCTCAGGCCGCAGGCGTTCGGATACTCCCAGTCGATGTCGATGCCGTCGAAGACGTCCGCCCAGCGCGGGTCCTCGACCAGGTTGTAGCAGCTGTCGGCGAACGCGGTCGGGTTCTGCGCGGCCTGCGTGAACCCGCCGGACCAGGTCCAGCCGCCGAAGGACCAGATCACCTTGAGGTGCGGATACATCTGCTTGAGCTTGCGCAGCTGGTTGAAGCTGCCGCGCAGCGGCTGATCCCAGGTGTCCGCGACGCCGTCGACGCTGTCCGCAGCGGTGTAGGCCTTCTCGTAGTCGGCGTAGCTGTCACCGATCGTGCAGCGGCCGCCGGTGGTGTTGCCGAAGGCGTAGAGGATGTGGGTCAGCTTCGCGGCCGAGCCGCTGGTGTGGATGTTCTTCACGTGGTAGTTGCGGGCGTACACGCCCCACTGGGCGAAGTAGCCGACGACCTTCTTCGCACCGGCCGGCGGCGGGGTGGTCGGCGGGGGCGTGGTCGGGGGCGGGGTGGTCGGCGGGGGCGTGGTCGGCGGCGGGGTGGTGGGCGGGGTGCCGCCACCGCCGCAGGAGGCGCCGTTGACGGTGCAGTTCAACGGGGCCTGGTAGGCGCCGCTGCCGTTGTAGCCCCAGCTGAACGAGGCGCCCGGAGCGATGCCACCGGCCCAGCTCTTCTTGACCGCGACGTAGTGGTTGCCGCTGCGGGTCACGTCGGCGTCCCAGGAGCTGCTGATGTTGGTGCTCGAGGGCAGGTCGAACTCGATGCGCCAGGTGCTGACCGTGGCGTCCGAGCCGTTGGTGATCGTCACCCTGGTCTCGTGACCGGTCCCCCAGTCCTGCACCTTCGTGAACGTGGTGGTCACGCTTCCGGCGCCGAACGCGGTGGTTACGGGCAACATCGCGGCGGTCACCGCGACCACGGCGCCGGCCCAGAGGGCCCGGCGGAGCGATCTCTTCATGTGGCGTCTCCCCAAACAGTTAGGAAACTTTCCAAAAGGATGGTGAGACGCTACTCACGGCGTCATCAGTTAGTCAAGATGTGCATGTTTCGATTTCCCGTACCGGTCGAAATGCCATCCCTCGGCTCGCTCCCGGAGCGGACGGCGTCGCTGCCAGTGGCGGGCGGCGCGGCCACCGACGCCGGCCGCGCGGGGCGGCGGTAGCCTCGCCGGATGACCGTCTTCGACATTCCGATCGGCGCCCTCAACGGTGGCCCCGCCGACCTCGCCAGCTACCGCGGCCGCGCGCTGCTGGTGGTCAACGTCGCCTCGCGCTGCGGGCTCACCCCGCAGTACGCCGGCCTGCAGGCCCTGGCCACCGAGTACGCCGAGCGCGGCCTGGTGGTGCTCGGCGTGCCGTGCAACCAGTTCGCCGGCCAGGAGCCCGGCAGCGCCGCCGAGATCAGCGACTTCTGCCAGGTCAACTACGGCGTCACCTTCCCGCTGACGGAGAAGGTCGACGTCAACGGGCCCGAGCGGCACCCGCTCTATGCCGCGCTGGTGCAGACGCCGGACGCGGAGGGACACACCGGCGACGTCCGGTGGAACTTCGAGAAGTTCCTGGTCGCGCCGGACGGCACGGTGGCCGCCCGGTTCGCCCCGACGGTCGAGCCCGACTCGGCCGAGCTGCGCGCCGCCGTCGAGAAGGTGTTGCCGACCACCGCCTGAGCCACCGTCGCACGCACCCGGCCGGCGCCGACCGCCCGGCAGCGTGGTGTGTTTCCGAGGCGCCGGCCCTCGAACGGCCCCGGCAGTAGGTTGGGCCGGACGGGCTCGCGGCGCGTTCGGGCGCCGCACCGGCGGGCCACGGTGGGACGGAGTTGTGCCAGACATGACGACGGTGGGAATGATCGGCAGCGGCAACATCGGCGGGACGGTCGCCCGGCTCGCGGTGGCGGCCGGCTACGACGTGGTGCTCAGCAACTCGCGGGGACCGGAGTCACTCCGCGAACTGGTCGAGGAGCTGGGCCCACGGGCCCGCGCCGCAACCGTCCAGGAGGCGGCCGAGGCCGGCGACCTGGTGGTGGTCAGCGTCCCGCTCAAGGCCTACCGCGACGTGCCGGTGGAACCGCTGGCCGGCAAGGTCGTGCTGGACACGAACAACTACTACCCGCAGCGCGACGGGCAGATCGCCGAGCTGGACTCCGGGGCGACCACCAGCAGCGAGCTGCTCCAGCGCCACCTTCCGGCGGCGCGGGTGGTCAAGGTCTTCAACAACATCAACTTCCGGCACCTGGGGACGCTGCCCCGGCCGACCGGCGCGCCGGACCGTACCGCGCTGCCGATCGCCGGGGACGACGCGGACGCGAAGGCGGCAGCGACCGCCCTGCTGGACCGGATCGGCTACGACGCGGTGGACGCCGGCCCGCTCGCCGAGGGGCGGCGGCAGCAGCCGGGCGCCCCGGTCTACGGGGTTGTCTACAACAGCGACCCGCAGGATCCGCAGCGCTCGACCCCGGCGGACGCCGCCACGGTGCGCGCCGCGCTGGCCGCCGCCTGACCCGAGCGCCGCGCACGGACCGTGGCGCGGCGATTCCTCGGCGTGTCGGGTCGGTGACAGTTGCATCGCAGTCCCGTACACGGGACGCTCTCCGATGGACGGCTCCCCCGAAGTCCGGACCCCGGAGGCGACATGCACCTGCTCCGCACCGCACCGCGCCGCCTGTTCGCCGGAGCCGCCGCGCTCCTGATCGGCGCGGGCCTCGTGACCACCACGGCCGCGCCGGCCGGCGCCGCGACCGTCGGCTACGTCCGGCTGGCCCACCTCTCCCCCGACACCCCGAGCGTCGACGTCTACCTGGCCGCCCCCGGCACGGCGGAGCCTCGGGTCTTCCCGGGCGTCGGATACGGCGTGGTGTCCGACTACCTGTCGCTGCCGAGCGGTCGCTACGCGGTGGCGATGCGCGAGGCGGGCGCCCCGGCCAGCGACCCGCCGGTGCTCACCACCGAGGTCGCGGTGACCGGCGGTGAGGCGTACACGGTCGCGGGGGTGGGCCGCTACGCCGACCTCGGGCTGCGCGTGCTGCGCGACGACCTCAGCGCACCGCGCGGCGGGCAGGCCAAGGTCCGCGTCGTCCAGGCCTCGGTACGCGCACCGGTGCTCGACGTGGCCACCGCCGACGGGCCGACCATCGCCAACGGGGTGCACTTCGCCACCACCACCGACTACCAGCTGGTCGAGCCCGGCAGCTGGCGGCTGCGGCTCTCCGGCAGCGGCGGCCCGAGCACCCAGACGGAGGTGCAGCTGACCGGCGGCGCCGTCTACTCGCTGCTGGTGCTGGACGCAAAGAAGGGCGGCCTCACCACCGAGCTGCGACGCGACGCCGAGGGCGGCACGGTGGTGCCGGCCGGCGGGGTGGACACCGGCGCCGGCGGCCTGGCCGGACGCTGGCCCGGCGGCTACCCGTTGCTCGTCGGCGGGCTGGCCGCCCTGGCCCTGGCCGCCGGTCTCGCGCTGCTGCTGCGCCGGCGACGTACCACCTGGTGATCGCGCGGCGTGGCCCGGCGATCCGCCGGCACCGGGACCACCCGTCGGCGGCGGCCGCGCTGGTGGCGGTGGGCGCGGCGGTCTGCCTGGCCGCCGGGACCGGGGTCGGGCTGGCCGCCACCGATCCGCCGCCCCGGGCCGCCAGCTGGCGGCCCGGGTGCGCCGACGGCTGCCCGTCGGCCACCCCGCCGCCGGCCCGGTCCGCGCCACGAGGCGAACCCACCCGGGTACGCGTGCCGCGGATCGGCCTCGACGCCCCGCTCACCACGCTCGGGCTGGACCGCGCCGGCACCCTGATCCCACCGGCCGGCTTCGACGTCGCCGGCTGGTACGGCGGCGGCCCGGCCCCCGGCGACCCCGGCCCTGCCGTCCTCGCCGGGCACCTCGACTCCCGGCGCGGCCCGGCCGTCTTCGCCCGGCTCGGCGAGCTGCGCCCCGGCGACCCGGTCGAGGTGTGGCGCGGCGGGCAGCGGCTGGTGTTCCGGGTTACCGGGTTGCTGCGCACCCGCAAGGACGCGTTCCCCACCGCATCGGTCTACGGCCCGACGCCCGGCCCCGAGCTGCGCCTGATCACCTGCGGCGGCGACTTCGACCGGCGACGCCGCCACTACACCGACAACGTGGTGGTCTTCGCCGTCGCGGAGCCGGGCGGCTGGCCGCGCCGCAGCCCGAGCCCCGGCCCGTCTCGCTGAGCCCTCACACCGGCCGGCGACCGGCGAAGCCGCACTCGGCCCGGTGGTACCAGCGCACGTCCGTGTCCCCCTCCAGCCAGCACCAGAGCACCGGCCGACCGTCCCGCTCGCCGGGGAAGTCGAGCAGCACCGGGGCGATGCCCTTGACCTGGATGTCGTGCTGGTGCAGCTCGTCGAGGACGGCGTGCAGCCGGGCCTCCAGCCCCTTGACCTCGGGCCGGCCACCGAGCCGGCTCGTGCCGTGCTCGGCCAGGTCGGCGCGGAGCTCGGTCAGGTCCGCGCGCAACCGGATCAGCTCGTCGATGCGCGGGCGCAGGGTGGCCACCAGGTGCCGGGCCTGGGCGAGTGTGAACACCGGGCCAGTATGGCCGTCCCGCCGCCCGGGCGGAGTACCCCGACGGAGGTGGTGGACCCTCCTGGACCGGATGAGAACGTGGTCGGCGCCTGGACCGGCGAGCTGGCGGCGTTCGAGCGGCGCCGCGGGCCGCACCTGCTCTACTGGGGACGGACATTCGGCTGAGTCTTCACTCAGCCAACCGGTGGCCGGTCGCCGTTGTCCGGCCGGTTGCCCGGAAAACGGCTCGCGTCCGGGTCGGCGCCGATACCCTCGGCTCCGGACCTGCGATAGGAGCCGCCATGCCCGGGAAGTCACGATCTCCTGTCCTGCACCTCGTCGTCTGCGGCACCGAACCGGCCGCCGAGCTCACACCCTTCATCGCGGCCTGCCAGGAGCTGAGCTGGGAGGTCCACATCGTCACCACCCCGGACGCGGTCGACGTGATCGACCGGGATGCCCTGACCGCCCTCACCGACCATCCGATACGCGAGGACGAGCAGGCCGAAGCGCTGCACCCGCTGCCGCCGGCCGAGGCCTACGCCGTCGCGCCGGCCAGCTTCGACCTGGTCAACAAGTGGGCGTACGGGCTCAACGACAACCTGGCCCTGCGGCTGCTCAACGAGGCGACCGCCGTCGGCCTGCCGGTGGTCGCCGTGCCGGCGCCGGACCCGACGCTCGCCCAGCACCCCGCCTTCCTGGAGAACCTGGAGCGGCTGCGGCACTGGGGCGTGATCGTCACCCGACTCGCCGCCACGGAAGTCGGCGACCCGGCGCCGTGGCACGCCGCCGCACAGGTCATCTCCGCCTGGACCCGGTTCGCCCGGGTGCCCGCGCAACCGACCGCCCATCGGACCCCGCTCACCGAGCCGCTGCGGCGCGGGGTCGACGACCTGGCGATGCAGTCTGGCTGAGCGACGTCAGCTCTGGGCGGCCAGCTCGCGGGCCCGGTCCCGGGCCGCCTCGAGGGCGGCGAGCAGCGCCGCCCGTACGCCGTGCTTCTCCAGCTCGCGCACGGCGGAGATGGTGGTGCCGGCGGGCGAGGTGACCGCCTCACGCAGCTTCACCGGGTGCTCGCCGGAGTCGCGGAGCATCACCGCCGAGCCGATCGCGGTCTGCACGATCAGCTCGTGCGCCACCTGCCGGGGCAGCCCGAGCAGGATGCCGGCGTCGATCATCGCCTCGACGAGCAGGTAGAAGTAGGCCGGGCCGGAGCCGGAGAGCGCGGTCACCGCGTCCTGCTGCGACTCGGGCACCCGGATGGTCGAACCGAGCGGGGAGAACATCTCCTCGGCCAGCGCCAGGTGCGCCCCGGTGGCGTGAGCGCCGGCGGAGATGGCGGTCATCGCCTGGTCGACCAGCGCCGGGGTGTTGGTCATCACCCGGACCACCGGGGTGCCCTCGGGCAGCCGGCGGCTGAAGAAGGTGGTGGGCAGGCCGGCGCAGAGCGAGATCACCAGCTTGTCGGCCGGCACCTTGGGGCCGATCTCGTCGAGCAGCGCGCCCGCGTCCTGCGGCTTGACCGCCACGGCCAGCACCTCGGCCTCGTCGACCGCGGTCAGGTTGTCCACCACCCGGACGCCGTAGCGGGTGGCCAGCTCCTCGGCCCGGGCCTGCCGCCGGGCGGTGGCCAGCAAGCGGTCCGCCGGCCAGCCGGAACGCAGCAGCCCGGAGAGCATCAGCTCACCGATTTTGCCCGCGCCGACCACCGCAACGGTGTGCACCCCGGCTGACATCCGGTCGTACCCCCTCCTCGCCAGGCACGGCGTCGCGGCTGGCCGGGTGGCCGGCCGCGACGCCGTGTCGGTCGATCAGCTGCCGAAGAAGACCTCGGCCTCGGCGTACCGCTCCAGCGGCACGGTCTTCAGCTCGCGGGTCGCCTCGGCCAGCGGGACCCGGACGATGTCGGTGCTCTGCATCGCGACCATCTTGCCCCAGTCGCCCTCGTGCGCCGCGTCGATCGCCTGCAGGCCGAGGCGGGTGGCGAGCACCCGGTCGAAGGCGGTCGGGGTGCCACCGCGCTGGATGTGGCCGAGCACGACCGTGCGGGCCTCCTTGCCGGTCTTCGCCTCCAGCTGCTCGGCGAGCCACTGGCCGATGCCGCCGAGGCGGACGTGACCGAAGGCGTCGAGCTCCTGGTTGTGCAGCACCATCTGGCCGTCGAGCGGCTGGGCGCCCTCGGCGACCACCACGATCGGGGCGTACTGGTGCTGGAAGCGCTTCTCGACGTAGCCGGCGACCTGCTCGACGTCGAACTGCCGCTCGGGCAGCAGGATCACGTTCGCGCCACCGGCCAGGCCGGCGTGCAGGGCGATCCAGCCGGCGTGCCGGCCCATCACCTCGACGACCAGGGTGCGGTGGTGGCTCTCCGCGGTGGTGTGCAGCCGGTCGATGGCCTCCATCGCGATGTTGACCGCGGTGTCGAAGCCGAAGGTGTAGTCGGTGGCGCCGAGGTCGTTGTCGATCGTCTTCGGCACACCGATGACGTGTACGCCCAGCTCGTAGAGCTTGGTGGCCACGCCGAGGGTGTCCTCGCCGCCGATCGCGATCAGCGCGTCGACGCCCTGCTCGGCGAGGTTGTCCTTGATCCGCTCGACGCCGTTCTCGATCTTGAACGGGTTGGTCCGGGACGAGCCGAGGATGGTGCCGCCGCGCGGCAGGATGCCGCGGACGTCCGCGATGCCCAGCGGCCTGGACTGGCCCTCCAGCGGGCCCTTCCAGCCGTCCTGGAAGCCCACGAACTCGTGACCGTAAGTGGCGACGCCCTTGCGGACCACCGCCCGGATGACCGCGTTGAGACCGGGGCAGTCGCCACCGCCGGTGAGCACGCCGATACGCATGATCTGCTCATCCTCCTGGAGCATCAGGTGAAGCCCGGAATAGCCCCAGGATATGGGTCGGATGAGACCGTCGGCGCCGTTGCCGGCCCGGGGCGGGCCGTCACTGCGCACTGTAGTCGTCCTGGCTGGGCAACGACAGCGCGCCCCTGCGCGACCACCCGGGCAGGTGGGTTCAGTACCGGACCTCGCGGTTCTCGCCCGGCTCCGGCGGCCGGCCGGTCACCGCGGCCCGGGCGAAGCCGAGCAGGTTCACCACCGTCCCGCCGGGCGAGTCCCAGTACTCGGCCGCGCTGGCGTGCACCTTGATCAGGGTCAGGCCCGGGGTGTCCGGCCCGTCCGGGAACCAGGTCCGCAGCAGCGGATGCCACAGCCGCTCCGCCCGGGCCGGATCGAACGCCTCGGTGGCGGTGCCGGTGACCGACACCCACGCGTGCCGCCGCTGATCGGAGAAGGCGATGTTGACCTCCGGGTTGACCCGGATCTGCCGGACCTTGGCGGAGTCCGCGTACGCGAAGAACCACAGGTCGCCGTCGAACTCGGCGTCCTGCAGGCCCATCGGCCGGCTCACCTGTCGACCGTCGAGGGAGATCGTGGTGAGCATGCCGATCCGGGCGTCCCGGATCAGTTCGGTGACCCGTCGGCGGGCGTCGGCGGCGCTGGACGGCTCCTTGCTCATGATGGTCTCCCTCGCTCGACTCCGCTCGGCTCGTCGGAGGCGGTGCCCGGGACAGAACCGGTCAAACCTACGAGACGCGGCCTTTCCGAACTCCGCTCAGCGGGCGGTCATCGCGCGCCAGCGGGCCAGGTTGTGCCGCGCGTCGACCAGGGCGTCGTGCCGGGCCGCCTCGGCGTCCGGCAGCGTCGGGCGCCCACGGTCGTCCCAGAGCTGGCGCAGCTCCTTGGTGAACCGGGGGATCTCCCGGGGCAGCGCCGGCATCGCCCCCCACAGCTGCGCCAGCACCACGTGGTCGTACGCGGCGTACCAGGCCCAGAGCTCGAGCTGCTCGCCGGGCCGGTCCCGGATCGGCTCGACGAGGAAGTCGTACAGCTCGTCGCGGATGCGCGCCCGGGAGCGCCAGGCCCGGTCGGCCGGAGAGGGCAGCTTGTCCAGCACGTTGCGGCGCACCCAGGGCACGGCTCGGGAGTCGTCGAACTCGGTGGAGACCGCGTAGAACTCGCGGCCGTTCTCGTCGACGACACCGATCGAGACGAGGTCGACGACCAGGCCGTCCTCGATGAACTCGCAGTCGTAGAAATAGCGGTAAACCATCGTCGACATCCTCGCCCACCGCCGGTTCGCCACGGCCGTCGGGGCCCCGATCGAGCGGCGACGCCGCGGCCGGCCGGCGGTACGGGAGGTGCCGACCCGCCCCCAGCCGGCCGCGGCCGGATCCACCCGCCCCCACGCCCCACCGGGTGGATCCGCACCTCACGATGGCGGGCCGTCCCAGCTGGGCCTGTCACGGAAGTGATTTGAGGGGTGTACAGCAAGCGACAGGACCGTCATGATCTGATGTGTACCGCTTAACGGACGCCGTACTGGTGTCAGCTCACCTACGTCAGTGGCCGTCAGGTTCACCCGGTGTGCGAGTTGTGGTCCTTGGGGGAGGGGTTGGGCCGTGGAGGTTCGCCTGCCGGAGCCGGGTGACGCGCTCACGGGTGTGGAGATGTTCGCCGGGCTCGAGCCGGAGGTACGGCAGCGTGTGATCGCTGCCGCCGTGCCGCGCACGTACCGCAAGGGCCAGCTGCTCTTCGTCGAGAACGACCCCGGCGAGTCGTTGATCGTGCTGCGCCGCGGCGCGGTCGCGGTCTTCCGCACCGCCCCGACGGGCGAGCGGGCCGTGCTGTCGGTGATCCGTCCGCCCGACGTGCTGGGCGAGGTCTCCCTGTTGGACGCCTCCACCCGGTCCGCCTCGGCCGAGGCGATCGAGGACTGCACCGCCCTGGCGCTGTCCCGGGGCGCGTTCATGGAGCTGGTGCACTCCAACCCGCGCATCCTCGACGCGGTGATGCGCTCACTCGGCGGGCTGATCCGCCGGCTCACCGAGCAGAACGCCGACCACGTCTTCCTCGACCTGCCCGGTCGGGTGGCCAAGACCCTGGTGCGGCTGGCCGGCGAGAGCCAGGCGCCGATGATCACCATCGAGCTCAACCAGAGTCAGCTGGCGGAGATGGCCGGCGGCTCCCGGCAGAGCGTCAACCAGGCGATCGGCTCCTTCGCGAACCGGGGTTGGCTGCGCACCGAGGGACGCCGGATCGTGGTGACCGACGTGGCCGCGCTGCGCCGTCGCGCCGGCATGAACGACCGCTGACCTCTCCCCCACATCCGCCGGGGCCCGGCGCGACCGGCGACGGGCCCGGTCGCGGGACGACCCAGGTCCGCTCGGCCCTCCCCCTCGCGCACGGCTGCGCCGGCTGCCATCGGCAGCCGGCGTCACCGGGTCGGTACAGCGGCGCGGATCAGCGGGTCGGGCCGAGCCAGTAGCCGGGGCCGGCCCAGAAGCCCGGTCCCGCCCAGAAGCCCTCCGGCGACCAGCTGGCCCGCACCGCACTGCTGATCGCCGTGTTCGACCGGTACGGCGGCGCGGCGGTGGCCCTGCTGCTTCTCGCCTGGACGGTGCCCCGACTGCTCGGGCCACTGCTCGGCGCGCTGGCTGACCGGTTCGACCAGCGCCGGCTCATGGTCGGCTGCGACACCGCCCAGGCACTGATCTACCTCGCCGTGGCGCTGCTCGCGCCGCCGCTGCCCGTGCTCCTGGCGCTGGTCACCGCGGCCACCACGGCCGCGACCGCGTTCACCCCGGCCGGCCGCAGCCTGCTGCCCCGGCTGGTCGGACCCGAGCGACTGCCGGCGGCGAACGCCCACCTCGCGACGGGCGTGAACATCGGGTTCGCGGCCGGGCCGGCGGTCGGCGGCGTGCTGCTGGCCACCCTCGGGCTGACCACCACGATGCTCGTCAACGTGGCGACCTTCGTGCTCTCCGCACTGCTCATCAACGGGGTCCGCGCCCTCTCGGCGGCCACGCCCGGCCGCCGGGCGGAGCCGTTCGGCCGAGTGTTGAGCGAAGGGCTCCGGGTGGTGCGCGGCCACGGCGTGGTCCGCGCGATCTCCGTCGGGTTCCTGGTGATGGTGAGCTTCGCGGCGCTGGACAACCTCGCCATCGTCCCCCTCGGACGCGCCGAGCTGAACGCCAGCGAGGTGACCATCGGCCTGCTGGGCACCGCCTACGGGGTGGGCATGGTGCTCGGACCGATGAGCATCGCCCGGGCCGGCGCGCGGACCCGGATGGACCTGGTCCTCTACGGCGCGCTGGCCGCGCTCGGCCTGGGAACGCTGGTCACCGGCGTCAGCCCGGTGATCGCGCTCGCCGTCGCCGGTCAGGCGGCGGCCGGGATCGGGGCGGGCTGGCACAACGTCGCCGCGGACACCCTCATCCAGCAGAGCGTGCCCGCCGAACGGCTCGGCGTCGTCTTCGGAACCGTCTACATGTTCCCGTACGCCGCGGAGGCGCTGGCCTACGCGGTCGGCGCCCCGTTGCTGGCGGCGGCCGGTCCACGATGGGTGCTGGTCATCTCCGGTCTCGGCGTGCTGGCCGCCCTCGGGCTGGTCGCTCCGCTGCTCGCTCGGGCACTGGGGCGCCGGCCACGGATGCGGCTGGCGCCGGCGAACGGGTGAGACCGGCGGGCCCGGTGGCCCGCCGGCCGCACCCGACCGTCAGTCGTCGGTGTCGTCGGCCGGCGGGGCGCCCGGCCCCGGGCCGATCTTCTGCGGATCGGTCTGCTTCCCGGACGTGGACGTGCTCGACGAGGTCGTCGTGCTCTTCCCGGACCCGCTCACCTGGCCCTCGGGCTCATCTACCATGCCCTGCTCCTCCAGCTCGGCGAGAGTGACGGCGTCGACGTCGATCGTGTCGCCGGGGGCCCACACCGTGCCCCCTGGATCGGTCCACGGGGCGGACAGTCGGACCTGCACGGCACTCTCCCTGATGTGAAATTTCCTGGTACCGAAGAGTAGTCCCGCCCTATCGGCCGCGTGGCCCACCCGCACGTCGGGTACCCGACTGGCCGACCGGGGCGGGATACTGGGCTCTCTCGCGTACGGGAGCTGGACATCGACCTGAAGTGTGGACACTGCGCACGCGCAGCCGGACCTGACGACCGCTTCTGCGGCGGATGTGGACAGCCACTCACGGTCAGCTGCGCGCACTGCGGGCACGGCAACGACACCGGGGCGAACTTCTGCACCAGCTGCGGTCACCCGCTGCGCGACCACGTCGTCGCGGTGCAGGAGGACCGCCGGCAGGTCAGCGTGCTCTTCGTGGACATCGTCGACTTCACCACGTACGCCGAGCGGGCCGACCCCGAGCAGGCCCGTGGCCTGCAGCAGACCTACTTCGCCACCGTCCGGCGGGTCGTGCACCAGTACGGCGGGGTGGTCGAGAAGTACATCGGCGACGCGGTGATGGCGCTCTTCGGCGCGCCGGTGGCCACCGACAACGACGCGCTGCGCTGCGTCCGCGCCGGCCTGGAACTGCAACGCAACCTGGCCCGTCAGCCCGCCGGCTCGCAGCCGCCACTCGGTTTCCGGGTCGGCATCGCCACCGGCGAGGCGCTCGTCGACCTCTCCGCCACCCGCGACGGCGGGCAGGCGTTCGTCACCGGTGACGTGGTCAACACCGCGTCCCGGTTGCAGTCGTTCGCCCCACCCGGCGGCGTCGTCGTCGACGAGAGCACCTGGTCGGCCACCCGCCACGAACTGGAGTACGACGACCAGCCGCCGGTAACCCTGCGCGGCCGGTCCGCGGTCAGCCGGATCTGGCTGGCCGTACGGGCCCGGCCGCACCCCGGCCCGCACGCGGCGGAGCTGACGCCGATGGTGGACCGGGAGCACGAGCGCGGGCTGCTCTTCAACGCCCTGCACCGGACGGTGACCGAGGGGACCTCCCAGCTGGTGACGATGTTCGGCCCGGCCGGGGTGGGCAAGAGCCGCCTGCTGCGCGAACTCTCCCGGCACGCCGCGAACCTGCCCGGCCCGCCGGTCACCTGGCTGGTCGGGCAGTGCCCCCCGTTCGGTGAGAACGTCACCTGGTCGGCCCTGGCCGACATCGTGAAGAGCTGGGTGGGGGTGCCGGAGGTCGACGACCCGGCCGCGCTGCGCGACCGACTGCGGGCCCGGTTGAGCCAGCTCGCCGACCCGCACGCGGTCCGACTCGCCGAGGCGCTCGGGCCGCTGATCGGGGTGCCGGGCGAGCGGCTCACCCCCGGCGAGACGGAGGCCACCTGGCGACGGTTCCTGCTCGCGCTGGCCGCGACCGGGCCGACGGTGCTGGTCTTCGAGGACATGCACTGGGCGGACCAGGCGATGCTCGCCTTCGTCGAGCAGTTGGGCGCGACGGCGCGCGGCGTACCGCTGCTGGTCGTCGCGACCGCCCGGCCGGAGCTGCGGGAGCGGCATCCGGCGTGGACCGGCACGATCAGCGGCACGATGTCCATCTCGGTGCCACCGATGCACGACACCGACATCGACACCCTCTACTCGCTGCTGCTCGGACAGGCGGCGCTGCCGATCACCGCGCGCACGCCACTGATCGAGTTCGCCGACGGCAACCCGCTCTACGCGCAGGAGTACGCCCGGATGCTGCTCGACGGCGGCCTGCTCGACACGGCGGGCCCGACCGCCCGCCTCGACCCGGCCGGCGGCGCGGAGATGCCGCGGACGGTGCAGGCGGTCATCGCCAACCGGCTCGACCTGCTCGACCCGGCCGACCGGGCGGTTCTCCAGGCTGCCGCGGTGGTCGGGGTGCAGTTCTGGGCCGCGCCGGTGGCGAGCGCGCTCGGGCGGCCGGTCGAGTGGGTGGAGCGCGCACTGGACCGGCTGCAACGCCGCGACCTGGTGTACGAGCAGGCCAGCTCGACGATGCCCGGTCGGTCCGAGTACCGGTTCCGGCACATCCTGGTGCGCGACGTCTGCTACCAGCGGTTGCCGCGGGCCGAACGGGTGCTGCGGCACCACCGCACCGCCGACTGGTTGGAGCAGCTCGCCGACGGTCGGCAGCACGACCTGGCCGAGGTGCTGGCGAATCACCGCTGGGCGGCGCACGAGATCGCCCGGACCGTCGGCCTGGACACCGCCCCCTACGCCGCGGCGGCGCGGGCCGCGCTGCACCGGGCGGCCCGGCGGGCGTACGAGCTGCACGCGCTGGACACCGCCGCCGCGCTGGTCGGCCGGGCGCTCACGCTGGACGTCGGCACCGACCCGGCGCTGGAGCTGTTCGACGCGGAGCTGGCGTTCTACCGCGACGGCGACGCGTTCCTGGTGGGCGGCGGCACGGACACACTCACCCGGCTCGCCGAGCGGCTCACCGCGAGCGGCGACCGGACGGGCGCGGCGCGGGCCTGGACGCTGCTGGCCACCGCCGCCTGGAGCCGGGCCGACCGCGCCGCGACGCTGCACTGCCTGGACCGGGCGATCGGCATCTACGACGAGCTGCCGGACAGCCAGGAGAAGGCGAGCGCTCTGCTGGAGCTGGCCCGGGTGCACATGCTCAACGCGGAGACCGACCCGGCCTGCGCCGCGGCCCGGACCGCGGCCAACCTCGCCGAGCGGCTCCAGCTGCGCGAGGTCCAGGCCAACGCGCGGATCACCCTCGCGGTGGCGCGCTACCTGGCCGGCTCCGCTGAGGCGTACGCGGAGCTGGTCGACGTGACCGAGCACTGCCGCGTGGAGCGGCTGACCAGCCGGCGTCGGGCGGTGCAGAACCTCGCCTGGGCGTTGCAGGAGGAGGGCGACCTGGCCGGCTCGGTCCGGCTGGTCGACGAGCAGCTGAGCCTCGACCTGGGCGGCGAGCACAGCCTGGCCACCAGCTTCGCCGACCAGTGGACCCGGTCGTACTACGCGGGCGACTGGACCTCGGCGCTGGCCATCGCGGCGGAGTCGACCCGCCGGCCGACCGCCGAGTGGGACCTGCACATCGTGGCGGTGTCCGGCTGGATGCGGGGGCTGCGCGCCACCGAGCCGTCCGACGCCCCCGGCGAGGACGGCCCGGATCTGGTCGAGCAGGCCCTGGTCGCGGCCCGTCGCAGCGGGTTCCACCGGGTGTTGCGCTCGACCCTGGCGCACTCCGCGCTCTGCCGGGCGGTGCAGGGCCACCGGGACGAGGCGATGGCGCTGCTGGCCGAGCTGGACGAGGACTGGCGACGGACCCGGATGATCCCGTTCGCCGAGTGGGTGCCGGCCGTCGGGCACGTCGCCGGGGTCCTCGGCGCCGACGCGGCCCGGCTGGTGCGCGACCTCTTGGACCGGGCGCCCCGGACGACCCCGTGGGCCCGGGCCGCCGGTGAGGTCGCCGACGCCACCCTGGCCCGGCAGGCCGGCGACCCGCGTACCGCCGCGCGGCTGCTGCAGTCGGCCGCGGCGAGCTACGCCCGGATGACCGACGTGACCGACGAGATCATCACGACCGCGCTGGCGATCGGCCCGTTGACCGAGACCGACCCGCCCGCCGCGGCGGCGGCCCGCGCCCGCCTGCACGACTTCGCCACCCGCCACCACGCCCGCACCCTGCTCCACCTGCCCTGACGGCGGCGGCCAGCGAGTCCGGCGGGCAACTGCGGGTGGAGGTTGGGGATGCTGTCGAACTGCTCCAGATATGGACACCCGGCAGCGCCGTCCCCGGCACCGCTGGTTCAGATATGGACCAGTTCGACAGCGTCCGGATGCCACCTACGGCCTCCTCCGCGACCGACGGCGAGGGTCAGGCGGCGACGGGGGCGGGTTGGATCTTGAGCTTCTGGGCGTAGACGTCGACGTACTCGCGGCCGGAGAGCTCCATCAGCTCGTACATGATCTCGTCGGTGACCGCGCGCTCGACGAACCGGTCGCCGGCCAGGCCCTGGTAGCGGGAGAAGTTTAGCGGCGCCCCGAACCGGATCCGGACCCGGGCGATCTTCGGGATCAGCTTGCCGGGCGGCTGGATCTCGTCGGCGTTGAGCATCCCCACCGGCACCACCGGCGCGCCGCTCTCCAGAGCCAGCCGGGCCACGCCGGTCTTGCCCCGGTAGAGCCGCCCGTCCGGGGAGCGGGTGCCCTCCGGGTAGATGCCGGCGATCCCGCCGGCCCGCAGCACCTGCAACTGGGTGTCCAGCGCGGCCCGGGCCGCCTTGCCGCCGGAGCGGTCGACCGGGATCGTGCCGCTGCTGACGAAGAACATCTTGGTCAACCACCCCTTGATGCCCTTGCCGATGAAGTACTCGGCCTTGGCCACGAAGGTGACCCTCCGCTTGACGATCAACGGCGTGAAGATCGAGTCGGAGAAGGAGAGGTGGTTGCTGGCCAGGATGACCGGGCCGGAGGCCGGCACGTGGTGCAGCCCTTCGACCTGCGGCCGGAAGATCAACCTCAGTAGCGGGCCGAGCACGACGTACTTCATCAGCCAGTAGAACACCGGCGTCCTTTCCCAGTGGCGGTCACGACGGCACCGGCGCAGCCCCGCGCCGCGAGTGGCGCCGCGTCGCGGACGAGCCTACGAAGCGCAGGCGCTCGCCACAATGGACGTCCGTCCCGACCGCCGACGTAGATCGACTGGGCCGCACCGCGACCGGGGTTCGCCGCCACCGGCCGCCGGTGGCCGGTTGACGACCAGGAGGGCGGGTAGTCACCTGCCGCGTTCTGCGCACAAACGGACATACGACCGCGGCCACGACCAGCGGCACGGCCGCTGACTTTGGAAGACGCGACACAACGCACTCCCGGAACCGGCCCCTGACGTGTCACGATTCAGGGCACGGCGTGCGCACACGCCGAGGGGGCTGGGGCGGCCGCGCCGGCAGGCGCGTTGAGGAGGGTGTCCGGTGTCAGCGGGTGGGGCCCGCCGGGGGCGGCGGGACAACGGGCTCGACGCGAGCGAGTACGCCGTCGCTGGCGACGTGGATCCGCGCGTCGGCGAACACCTGCTGGACGTGCTGGCCGCCGGCGGCATCGCCGCCTACCTCCAACCGTCGGCCGACCTCAACCCGGTGACCCGCACGACCACCGTGCCGGCCCGGCCCGTCGACCGGCTCTACGTCGACCGCTCCCACCTCACCACCGCCCGCGACTATCTCACCCAACTCGCCGACGAGGGCGCCCCCGAGCAGTCCCGCCCCGACGAGCCGGACATCGAGGCCGAGTGGGCCCGGATCGTCGCCGGCTACCACGCCACCCCCACCACCGGCGACAACCCCTGGCCGGCCGCCGAGGACGTCGACGACCCGGCCGAGCCGACCGGCGGCCCGCTGGCCACCCGGGCCGACGACTCCTCGCCCACCGCGACCGACGTCCGCCGGCTCCCCTACGCCGCCGACGTCTCCGGCATCTCGGTCGGCCGCAACCCCGGGCCGGACGAACCCTCGCTGCTCGACGGGCTGGACACCTTCGGCGCCGACCTGCCCGACGACGACGAGGACGAGCGCTACACCCCGCCGCCGCCCCCGCCGCTGCCCCGGGTCTCCAAGTACGCCGCGGTGGGCGTGCTCGGCGTGGTCGTCGGCTTCGTGCTCTTCCTCTTCCCCTCGCTGCTGCCGGTGGACCGCTCGGCGGTCACCCTGCTCGGGTTCACCGGCATCCTCGCCGGCTTCGTCACGCTGATCTGGCGGCTGCGCCCCGGTGGCGACGACGACGAGCGCGACCCGGACGACGGCGCGGTGGTCTGAACCGGCCGTGTGCGCCCCGCCACCGGCGGGTGACCGACCGCATACCGGGACGCCGACGGCCCGCAGTCGGCGTGACAGTGGTGTAACTTACGGTCAGTAGGAATACCGCCGTACGTCACTTCCCCCGCTGACTGACCGGTTTTTCCTTGCTCGTGGCGGTCGGTCTCTGCTGATCGGAATGCCCGAGATGCGACAGAGTTCCCTCGTGGTGGTGGCCAACCGCCTCCCCATCGACGACAACCTGGCCCTGGACGGCGCCTGCGAATGGCGGCGCAGCCCCGGCGGCCTGGTCAGCGCGCTGCACCCGCTGCTGCGGCACACCCCGGCGACCTGGGTCGGCTGGGCCGGCGGCACCGGCCCCGCCCCGACGCTGCCCGACGTCGACGGCGTCCGGATGCGCGCGGTGCCGCTAGACCAGGACGACCTGCGCGACCACTACGAGGGGTTCGCCAACGCGACGCTCTGGCCGCTCTACCACGACGCGGTCGAGCAGCCCCAGCACCACCGGCGCTGGTGGGAGGCGTACCAGCGGGTCAACCAGCGGTTCGCCGAGACCACCGCGGAGGTCGCCGAGCCGGGCGCGGTGGTCTGGGTGCAGGACTACCACCTGCACCTGGTGCCGGGCCTGCTCCGGGCGCTACGGCCGGACCTGCGGATCGGCTTCTTCCTGCACGTGCCGTTCCCGCCGCCGGAGCTGTTCATGCAGCTCCCCCGCCGGGCCGAGCTGCTGCGCGGCATGCTCGGCGCCGACCTGGTCGGCTTCCAGCGGGCCCAGGCCGCGCACAACTTCGCCCAGCTGGTGACCAAGGTGCTGGGCCTGCCGGCCACCGACCGGCGGATCGGCATCGACGACCGGGTGGTCCGCATCGGCGCGTTCCCGGTCTCCATCGACACCGCCGAGATGGCCGCGCTGGCCGCCCGACCCGAGGTGGCCGCCCGGGCCCGCCGGCTGCGGCAGGACCTCGGCAGCCCCGAGCACGTCATCCTCAGCGTCGACCGGATGGACTACACCAAGGGCATCGAGCAGCGGCTCAAGGCGTACAGCGAGCTGCTGGTCAGCGGGCACGTGAAGGTCCGCGACACGGTGCTGGTGCAGGTCGCGGTGCCGAGCCGGGAACGGGTCGGGCAGTACCAGATCCTGCGGGAGCGGGTGGAGCGCGAGGTCGGCCGGATCAACGGCGAGTTCGGCCGGGTCGGCGAGCCGGCCATCCACTACCTGACCCAGCCGTTCGACCGGGCCGAGCTGGCCGCCCTCTACCGGGTCGCCGACGTGATGGCGGTGACCCCGCTGCGCGACGGGATGAACCTGGTGGCCAAGGAGTACGTGGCGGCCCGGGTCGACGACGCCGGGGCGCTGCTGCTCAGCGAGTTCGCCGGCACCGCCGCCGAGCTGTCCCAGGCGTACCTGGTGAACCCGCACGACCTGGAGGGGCTGAAGCAGGGGCTGCTCGCGGCGCTGCACGCCGCCCCGGCCGACGTCACCGAACGGATGCGGGCCATGCGCGCGCATCTGCACCGACACGACATCCGCGCCTGGGCCCGCTCCTACCTGGCCGCTCTGGACGAGTCCGGCGCGCTGGTCGACCGGCTCACCATCACCGGCGACGGCGCCCCGGCGCTGCCGAGCCAGCCCGACCGCTCGGCCGCCCGGGCCGAACGTCGCACCGGCCGCTGAGCGCGGACCCGCTCCGGCGACCACTGCCGGCCGCCCGCTGTGCCTGGTTCGACCGGCCGGGGCCGGCGGGGGCTCAGCGAGCAATCGTCTCCTTCTCCAGCCAGTCGAGCAGGGCGTCGATCGGCTCCCGCCAGCGGGCGTCGAGCATCAGGTCGTGCCCCATTCCGGGAAAGAGCAGCGGCGCCGAGCCGTAGCGGCGGGCGACCCGGTTCAGCGCCCCGGCCGGCACCACCCGGTCGTCGGGGCTGCCCAGCACCAGCACCGACGGCGCGCCGACCGCCGGCTCCGGGTCGGTCTGGGTCAGCAGCTGCCACTGGGCCCGCCGGCCCGCCCGGCCGAGCCGACCGGCGTACCGCCGGGCGTCGGCGTCGGGCAGCTCCCGGCTGAACAGCTGGCCGCGGCTGAGCCGCAGCCGGCCGCCGACGACCGCCGGCAGGGTGCCGGCCGGGTTGCGGCGCAGCGCCGCGCCGAGCGTCCCCCAGCCGCCGAAGACCGGCGCCACCAGCACCGCCGCCCGGGCCGGATAGCGGGCCAGCGCGTGCGCCACCACCAGCGCGCCGGCGCCGTGCCCGACCAGCACCGTCTGGCGGGGCAGGCCCGCGGCCACCTGCACCACGTCGTGCACGTACGCCCGCAGCGTCGCCTCCGGCGCCGGCTCGCTGCCGCCGTGCCCGCGCAGGCTCACCGCGTGCGCCGGGAAGCCGCGGGACGCGGCGTGCCCGAGCCAGTGCTCGGCGAACGCCCACGCCCCGTGCCCGAAGCCCGGTACGAAGAGCAGCGGCGGTCGCCCCTCCTCCAGCTCGGGGGTGGCGCTGAGCACCTCACGCCGGGCCGGACGGACCGGCCGCGCCCACTCCCGCCCCCGCATGATCCGCACGTCGCTCACGTGAGTCGCCCTCCGTTCCCGACTGCGGGGCTCGCTAGCTCGCTCCTCGCGCTCACTTGTTCTCCAGGGTGTCGAGGGCGCGCTGGAGGGCGCGCAGGTAGTCGGCGTGACCGACCTCGAACCAGTGCCGGCTGCTCTCCTTGACCTGCCCGGAGTAGCGCTCCCCCGCCCGGGCCTGCGTCGCCGCGGCGAACGCGGACGCCCGCTCGGGGCGGGTGCGGCGCAGCTGGAGCAGCCGGGCGAAGAGCACCGCCTGCCAGTGCGACAGGGTGAAGACGCCCGAGTCCGGCTGGAGCAGGCCGACCACGGCCAGCGTCGGGTGGCCCGGCGCGAACGCGTTGAGCCAGAGCGTCGGCCGGCCGGTGCCGGAGTCGTCGCCGAGCACCTTCGGGTCGAGGAACTCGAAGCGGGGCAGATAGCCGGTGGCGAAGACGACCAGCTCCGGCTCGAGCTGCCGGCCGTCGGTGAGCTCCACACCGTACGGGCCGAAGCGGGCGACGTCCGGCACGGGCGTGATCGCGCCGTGCCCGACGTGGTAGACGAGCTGGCTGTTCGCGATCGGGTGCGTCTCGTAGACCCGGTGGTCCGGCTTCGGCAGGCCGAACCGGGTCAGGTCGCCGACGGTGAGCCGCAGCGTCCAGTGGTAGAGCCACTGCCGCATCCGCAGCGGCACGCGCAGCGCCAGCAGGGCGTCGTTGACCTGGTCGGCGGGGCGACCGAGGACGTACTTCGGGGCGTACCAGTAGCCGCGCCGGGTGGAGTGCCAGCAGTGCGACGCCTGCTGGGCGGCCTCCACGGCGATGTCGCAGCCGGTGTTGCCCGCGCCCACCACCAGCACCCGCTTGCCACGCAGCTGGGCCGGATCCTTGTAGGAGGAGGCGTGCATGACCTCGCCGCGGAACTCGGCCAGCCCCTCGTAGTCGGGCAGCTTCGGCGACCAGTTGTGCCCGTTGGCCACCACCACGGCGGCGTAGCGGGAGGTGCGTTCCGGGCCGTAGCCGCCGGTGCTGCGGGTGGTGACGTCCCAGCGGTCGCCCTCGACGGGCTCGACCCGGATCACCTCGGTGCCGAACCAGATGTGCGAGCGCAGGTCGAAGTGGTCGGCGTACCGCTCGAAGTAGGCCAGCAGCCGGCTGTGGTGCGGGTAGTCGGGCCAGGAGTCCGGCATCGGGAAGTCGGGGAACTGGGTGAACGGCCGCGACGAGATCAGGTGCGTGCTCGCGTAGACCGGGCTGCGGTCGTGCCGCCAGTTCCACGCCCCGCCCACGCCGGTCTCCCGCTCGTAGCAGTCGACGCCGAAGCCGTGCTCCTTGAGGTTCTTCACGGCGGTCAGGCCGCTGGCCCCGGCGCCGATGACGCAGACCGTGTCGCCCCGGTCGGAGACCGGGCGGCCGTCGCGGCTCAGGGCGAGCGCGGTCGCCTCCGGATCGGGCCGGTCGGTGGAGGTGGACACCGGGATATCTCCTTTGTGCGGCACGGATGCCGGGTCGCCGCGAAATCCTCTCCACATCGGAGCCGGTTGTCCAGCCCCGGATGGGCGGCGTGGGTCAGTCGGCGACCGGCAGCAGCAGGTCGACCAGGACCGGGAAGTGGTCACTTGCCCGCCGGGTCTGTGGGGTGTCCACCACGTCGTAGTCGACCACCGTGATCCGCGGATCGACGAAGAGCGCGTCGATGCGCCGGCGCGGGTCGGCGCAGGAGTAGGTGAGCCGGTCGGCCCGGTCCGCCGCGACCGCCGCGTCGGTCAGCCCGCGCGCCACGGTGGCCCAGGCCGGGCCGTCCGGCCCCTCGTTGAGGTCAGCGCCGGCGACCACGGGGGCGCCGGCGGCGTCCAGCTCCCGCTTGAGCAGGGCGGCCTGCGCCGGGCGCTCGGCGGGGTCGGTGGAGAGGTGCGAGCCGACCAGGGTGAACCGCGCGCCGCCGGCGACCACGCACTCGGCGTACGCGGCGCCGCGCAGGTGCCGCCCGGGCGTGAGCGGGAAGCGCTGGCACCGGGTGGCCGCGACCCGGACCCGCAGGCTGGTCAGCAGCAGGTTGCCCAGCGCGGGCAGGCCACCGGCGGCCACCACCAGGCCGAACGACTCGGCCAGCGTGGCGGACTTCTGCCGCCAACGGAAGCGCCGCGGCCCCTCCTGCACGATCACCACGTCCGGGGCCGCGGCCCGGACCACCGCGGCCAGCGCGGCCGTGTCGTCCCGCTGGCTGTGGATGTTGTACGAGACGACCCGCAGCGGCACGCCGGAGCTCTGCGTCACGCCGCGCGCCTCAGATCCGGCGAGCCAGGTCGGCGGCGCCGATCACCCCGGCACGGTTGCCCAGCTCGGCCGGGAGGATCTCGGCGACCGGGAGCCGGCTGCGCTGGGCGAGCGACTCGGTGAACGACCGGCGGGTCGGGCCCATCAGCAGGTCGCCGGCGTCGATCACGCCGCCGCCGACGACGAGCACCTGCGGGTCGAGGATCTGCGCCATGTCCGCGAGGCTGGTGCCGAGCCAGCGGCCGACCTGTGCGAACGCCTCGGCGGAGACGGGGTCGCCGCCCTTGGCCGCCGCGGTCACCATCGGGCCGGTGATCGCCTCGGCCTCCCCGCCGGCCAGCTCCAGCAGCGCGGCGGCCCGGTTCGGCTCCTGGCGGGCGGCGGCCCGGGCGAACCGGACCAGGGCGCTGCCGCTGGCGTACTGCTCGATGCAGCCGAGCCGGCCGCAGCCGCACTGGTGGCCGTCCGGCACGGTCAGCATGTGCCCCAGCTCCGCGGCGACGCCGTGCGCGCCACGGACCAGCTCACCGCCGAGCACGATGCCGCCACCCACGCCGGTGCCGATGGTGAACATGACCATCGAGTCGTCGGCCTGCCGGGCCGCGCCGTAGCGGAACTCGGCCCAGGCGGCGACGTTGCCGTCGTTCTCCACGATCACCGGCAGGCCGACCACCTTGCTCACGTACTCGCGCAGTGGCTCGTCCCGCCAGGCCAGGTTGGGCGCGAACTGCACGATGGAGCGGGTGGCGTCGATCCAGCCGGCCGCGCCGATGCCGACCGCCTCGATCGACCGCCCGGCGGCCAACTCGCTGACCAGGTCGGTGATGACGTCGCGGGTCTTGGCGACGTCATCGGCGGGAGTGTCCCGTCGGCCCTGCACGAGCACCGTGCCGGTGGCGTCGACGACACCGCCGGCCACCTTCGTGCCACCGACGTCGATCCCGATGGTCAGCGTCACCGCCGCCACTCCCCTCTGCTGTGCTGTCCGGCACCCACCGCCCGTGGCCGGTGCTGCGGAATGTTCCTGTCAGGCCCCGTCGCCTGGTGCGTCCGCGCCGACGTCGCCGGGGGCCCGCGAGGCGGGCACCACGGGTCGGTCGGTCGTCGCCCGGACGGTCGCCGGGCCGGCCGGCCCGGCCTGCTCGACAGGCGGTCCGGCGGCGGCCGGGGCGGCGGTCTCCTCCGCCCGGGTCGCGGCGGACCAGACGTCCCGCTCCGGCGCCGGCTGAGAATCATGCCCGCTGCGGGTGGCTTCGCGCCAGACGTGATCGTCGGCGGGGCCGGCCGGGGCCGGCGTCGCGCCGGCGGCCTGGTCGCCGGCGGGCGGCGCGGGCGGGGTCGCGGAGGCGAAAGCGCGCAGCAGACTGGCCACGCCGGCGGCCAGATCGCCGGCTCCGGTGGCGAGCCGCTCGGCGAATTCCGGACTCGGATCCCGTAGCGCGGCGATACCCCGGCAGACCGGGCAGACGCAGCATTCGGCGCTACCGGTGGCGAAACCGGTCCCGGTGGGGTGGTTGACCCCATCCGGCGCACTGTGACCGAACACACTGGAGACGATCCCACCGAGCGGGCCCCAGGGGCCCGTGGACGGCCCGGCGGCGGCCAGCCGCGCGCTCGCCAGCAGCGTCGCGACCAGCCGCTCCGCCTCTTCCCGGGCCGAGCCCGGATCCGTTGCCACCATGGTCGGCTCCTCTACCGGGGCGGCCAGGCCGCCGGACGCGTCACTGCGCCGCACCGGGTGCTTCTACCCGGCGCTTGAGCTGCTTCAACGCGGTGTCCATGATCATCTTTTCGGCCTTGCGGCGAAACATGCCGAGCATCCCGACGGAGAGCTCGACCTCCAGGGTGTAGGTCACCGTGGTGCTGCCGTCCGCGTTGCCGACCAGGTCGTACGACCCCCGCTGCGCCTTCTGCATCGCCGAGGGCGCCACCAGGTGCCACTCGATGCGGGACAGGTCCTCCGCGTAGGCGTACTCGAGCACGTACTCGTCGGCCATCACCGCGGCGTCGATGGTGAACCGGACCTGGCTGGCGTAGCCGTCCTCGTACTCCTCGATCACCTCCACCCGCCGCACCGCGTCGGTCCACTCCGGGTAGCGCGGGAAGTCGCAGATGACCGCCGCCACCTGCTCCGGTGGGGCGCCGATGGTGATCGACTGGGTGGAGGTGTCCGCCATGGGGGGAGGCTACCCGGCGGGTGGCACGGCGGGGCCGTCCCGCCCCCCGCCACGCCTCGGCGGGCAACCCCTACCTACCCGGGCCGGCCGGCCGGGCGGGTAGGTTTCGACAGAGCCGACCCCTCCGGTGGCGGCCCGCCCGGCCAGTGCGAGCACGAAGGAGTGCAGGTGCGCGAGTTCTCCGTCCCGCCGATCGTCACCGTCGGCGACGCGGCCAACCTCACCGACCCGGTCTGGGAAAACGCCGAGGTGGCCCCGGAAACGGTCCAGTTCGTCCGCCCCACCGGCGCGGCGGACGGCCCGGCGTGGGCGGACGTCACCTGCCGGCAGTTCCGCGACGACGTCGTCGCGGTGGCGCGGGGCCTGGTCGCGGCCGGTGTGCAGCCGGGCGACCGGGTCGGGTTGATGAGCCGCACCCGCTACGAGTGGACCCTGGTCGACTACGCCATCTGGGCGGCCGGCGGAGTCACCGTGCCGATCTACGAGACCTCCAGCGCCGAGCAGGCCGCCTGGATCCTCGCCGACTCCGGCGCGGTCGCCTGCCTGGTGGAGAGCACCGCGCACGCGACCCTGCTGGCCGGCGTCCAGGACCGGCTGCCCGAGCTGAACCACGTGTGGCAGATCGACCTCGGCGGGGTGGACGACCTGGTCGCCGCCGGCGCCTCGGTCGACCCGACGGAGATCGACCGGCGCCGGGCCGCGGTGCACTCCGGCGACGTCGCCACCATCATCTACACCAGCGGCACCACCGGCCGGCCCAAGGGCTGCGTGATCACCCACCGGAACATGTACGCCGACATCGCCAACGCGGTGCCGGTGCTGCCGAACCTGTTCAACCCCGGCGCCTCCACCCTGCTCTTTCTCCCGCTGGCGCACGCGTTCGCCCGGCTGATCCAGATCGGCGTGGTGCAGGCCCGGGCCACCCTGCGGCACTGCGCGGACACCAAGAACCTGGTCGCCGAGCTGCAGGAGTTCCGCCCGACCTTCGTGCTCTCGGTGCCCCGGGTCTTCGAGAAGGTCTACAACGCGGCGAAGCAGAAGGCCGAGGCCGACGGCAAGGGCGGCATCTTCGCCCGGGCCGAGCAGGTCGCCATCGCGTACAGCGAGGCGCTGGAGACCCCGAACGGGCCGGGCCTGGCGCTGCGGGCCCAGCACGCCGTCTTCGACAAGCTGGTCTACCGCAAGCTGCGCGCGGCCCTCGGCGGCCGGTGCCGGGACGCGATCTCCGGCGGGGCCCCGCTCGGCGCCCGCCTCGGCCACTTCTTCCGCGGCATCGGGGTGACCGTGCTGGAGGGCTACGGGCTGACCGAGACCGCGCCGGCGGCCGCGGCGAACCTGCCCACCGGCACCCGGATCGGCACCGTCGGCCGGCCGCTGCCCGGGGTGACCGTCCGGATCGACGACGACGGCGAGATCCTCATCTCCGGCGAGCTGGTCTTCCAGGGCTACTGGCGCAACGAGGCGGCCACCGCCGAGGCGCTGACCGCCGACGGCTGGTTCCGCACCGGCGACCTGGGACAGCTCGACAACGACGGCTTCCTCACCATCACCGGCCGCAAGAAGGAGATCATCGTGACGGCGGCCGGCAAGAACGTCGCGCCGGCCGTGCTCGAGGACCAGGTCCGGGCCCACCCGCTGATCAGCCAGTGCGTCGTGGTCGGCGACCGGCAGCCGTTCGTCGCCGCGCTGGTCACCCTCGACGAGGAGGCGCTGCCTCGGTGGCTGGAGACGGCCGGTCTCCCCGCCGACACCCTGGTCGAGGAGCTGCGCGGGCACGAGGGTCTGCGCGCCGAGATCCAGGCCGCGGTCGACGCCGCCAACCAGGCCGTCTCCAAGGCCGAGGCGATCAAGGTGTTCCGGATCCTGCCCCGCGACTTCACCGAGGCGACCGGCGAGCTGACCCCGTCGCTCAAGGTCAAGCGCCAGGTCGTGCACAAGACGTACGCGGCGGAGATCGCCGATATCTACCGAGGCTGACTACGATCCGTCACGTGCCCGCCTCGACACCCGCCCGACCCCACCCGCATCCCCTCGCCGCGGCCGCGCGACTGGTGATGCTGGCGCTGGTCGCCGTCCTGACCCTGTTCGCGACCCACGACCCGGCCCAGCTCTGGTGGATCGGGCTGCTGGCCGTCGCCGGGCTGCCCGCCCTGCTGGCGCCACAGCACCGGCTGCTCGGCCCGCTCAGCCGGGTGGCCGAGGTGGTGGTGCTGGGGCTGGCCGCCAGCCAGGTGGCGGCGGTGGCGCTGGTGGGCGGCTCGATCGACGGGCTCGGCGCGTCGGCGGTGCTGCCCTACCTGGCGGTGCCGGTGACCGTCACCGCGCTGCGCCGCCGGTTCCGCGAGGGCGCGGCGCTGCTCGGGGTGACCGCGGCGACGCTGCTGCTCAGCGGCGCGCTGACCGAGGTCGACGGGGCGCGACAGCTGGGCCAGGCGGGCTACCTGGCGGTCTGCGCGCAGTGGCTGATCCTGGCCGGGCTCGGGCTGTACGCGGCCCGCACGCTGCACCGGGTGATGCAGGTCCGCAACGAGGGCAAGCCGCAGCCGTACGCCGAGGCGACCCGGCTGTTGACCCAGCTGCGCACCGTCGCCCGGCAGCTGCCCGGCGCGACCCTGGACCCGGGCGGGATCTCCGAGCACCTGTTGGAGGAGCTGCGTACCGTCGCGCCGAGCCACCGGGCCGCGGTGCTCTCCGCCAGCGGAGGCGGCCGGCTGGTGGTGCTCGCCCAGGTCGGCGTGGACCGGGTGGACTGGGAGACCACGCTCGACGCGGACTCGGCGATCGCCGATGCGTGGGCCAGCCAGCAGGCGCAGACGGCGGCCCGCTCGCAGGCCCGCTCGCACCCCGGCGGTGACGTCTCCGCGCTGATCGTGCCGCTGGTCGCGGGCGTGCGTACGGTCGGCCTGGTCGTGCTGGAGGCCGACGCGGCGCACGCCTATCCGGCGGCGGTGGTGTCCCGGGTGACCGCGTTGACCGGCCCGGCCGCGCTCCGGCTGGAGGCCGCGCTCCTCTTCGACGAGGTCCGCTCGCTGGCCACCAACGAGGAGCGGCAGCGGCTGGCCCGGGAGATCCACGACGGGGTCGCCCAGGAGCTGGTGATGGTCGGCTACGGCATCGACAACGCGCTGGCCACCGTCTTCGACGACGCCGAGGAGACCGCCGAGGCGCTGCGCACCCTGCGCGCCGAGGTGACCCGGGTGATCACCGAGCTGCGGCTGAGCCTCTTCGAGCTGCGCAGCGAGGTGGACCGGCACGGCGGTCTGGCCGCGGCGATCGCCGAGTACGCCCGCACGGTCGGCGCGTCCGGCGGGCTGCGGGTGCACCTGTCGCTGGACGAGTCCACCGCCCGGCTCCCGGCCGCCACCGAAGCCGAGTTGCTGCGCATCGCGCAGGAGGCGGTGACCAACGCGCGCAAGCACGCCGGGGCGTCCAATCTCTGGGTCACCTGTGCGGTGGACCCCCCGTACGCGCAGATTGAAGTGTCGGATGACGGTCACGGGATCGCTGACCAGCGCCCCGACGGGCGGTACGGTCTTGCGATCATGGCCGAGAGGGCGGAACGTATCCGGGGCCGGTTGGAGATCCGCCCGCGGCAACCGAGCGGCACGACCGTGGCGGTGGTTCTCGGCACCTCGCCCCGGCGCGATAACGTGCGCGGTAGCGCAGCAGCAGAAGGGGAGTAACCCGAGGATGACCACCAGTCCGACACCGGCCACCCGCACCAAGGTCCTCCTTGTCGACGATCACGACCTGATCCGCAAGGGCCTGCGGCACGCGTTCGAGCGTGACCGCCAGTTCGAGGTCGTCGGCGAGGCCGCCACGGCGGCGGAGGGGGTACGCCAGGCCGGTGCGCTCCAGCCGGACGTGGTGATCATGGATCTGCGGCTGCCCGACGGCAGCGGCCTTGAGGCCACCCGGGCGCTGCGCAAGTCCAGCGCCTCGATGGGCATCGTGGTGCTCACCATGTACGCCGGCGACGACCAGCTCTTCGGCGCGCTCGAGGCCGGGGCCAGCGCCTTCGTGCCGAAGACCGCGCCGGCCGACGAGGTGGTGGCCGCCGCCCGGCACGCCGCCTCCTCCCCCAGCGCGTTCACCGCGGCCGACCTGGCCGAGGCGATGAAGCGCCGGCTGGCCCCGTCCGGGCCGCAGCTCTCGCCGCGCGAGGGGCAGGTGCTGCGGCTGCTCGCCGACGGCATGAGCGTGGCCGGCATCGCCAAGCAGCTCTTCGTCAGCGAGTCCACCGCCAAGACCCACATCTCGAAGCTCTACGAGAAGCTGGGCGCGGCCAACCGGGCCCAGGCGCTGATGACCGCGCTGCGGCTCGGCCTGCTCGAGGCGCCGGACGCCCCGAAGTTCTGACCCGCCCCGCCCGCCCTGACCGGCGGGTGGCTCACCGCACGATCCGGAATCCGCGTCGGCCCTCGGCCGACGCGGATTTCGCATATCGACCGATCTCCGTGCCGCGGTGCCGACGCGCTATGGTCTCCCGGGCACTCGCCGGGGCAGAATACCGCGGTGGTCCGCGGGCAGCGCCGCCCGCGCCGTCGACACGAGGGGTGAGGCATGCAGCGGCCGAACTGGGCACCCGAGAGCATCGACATCGAACGCCCGAGCGTGGCCCGCATGTACGACTACTACCTCGGCGGCTCGCACAACTTCGCCGCCGACCGGGCCGCCGCGCAGGCGATGGTGGCCGCGGTGCCCGAGGCGCCGCTGATGGCCCAGGCCAACCGGGCGTTCCTGCGCCGGGCGGTGCAGTACCTCACCGACGCCGGGGTCCGGCAGTTCCTCGACATCGGCTCGGGCATCCCGACGGTCGGCAACGTGCACGAGATCGCCCAGCGCAACGCCCCGGAGTCCCGGGTGGTCTATGTGGACGTCGACCCGGTCGCGGTGGCGCACAGCCGGGAGATCCTCGACGGCAACGAGCAGGCCACCGTGGTGCAGGAGGATCTGCGCAACCCGCGGCAGATCCTGGCCCACCCCGAGGTCCGCCGGCTGATCGACTTCGACCAGCCGGTCGCCGTGATGGTCGTCGCGGTGCTGCACTTCGTCGCCGACGACGACCGGCCGGCCGAGATCCTGGCCACCCTGCGCGAGGCGCTGGCGCCCGGCAGCCACCTGGTGCTCTCGCAGGCCAGCGACGACGGGCGCAGCGAGGACGAGCGGGCCGAGGCGGAGCGGGTCTACCGGCGCACCGACAACCCGCTCTGGGTACGCAGCCGGGCCGAGCTGACCGCGCTCTTCGACGGCTTCGAGCTGATCGAGCCGGGTGTCGTCTGGGTTCCCGAGTGGCGCCCGGAGTCGCCGGACAGCGCGGAGGACGCCGAGCGGGCGGTCTTCATGGGCGGGGTCGGGCGACTCGGTGGCTGATTCGCCGGCGGCGACGAGGGCGGCGTCCCGGCCCGGGACGTTCGCCCGGGCGTGGGCCAAGGCGGTCACCGGCACCAGCTTCCTGCCGATGACCCAGGATCAGCTGGAGGCGTTGCTGCAACGGCTCACCGAGCAGTTGGCCGGCGCGCTGCTGACCGAGCCGTTCGACCTGCGCCCCGGCTACCGGGTCGGCGCCGAGCTGGTCGCCAACCACATCGCCTCGGCCGAGGGGCTGGGCCGTACGGTCGAGGTGGTCCAGCTCCGGCTGGTCCGCGACCTGGGCCTGGTCGCCGACGACGTGGAGGACCGGATGGCCCGGCTGCTCGCCGCGGTGGCCACCGGCTACGCCCGGGCTCTGCGCGACCGGACCCTGGACGAGCAGGAGTCGATCCGCCGGGCCGTGATGATGGCCCGCACCCAGGCGGAGCGGGCGCTGCGGGCCAGCGAGGCGCGCTTCCGCCACCAGGCCACCCATGATCCGCTCACCGACCTGCCCAACCGCACCCTGTTTACCGAGCGGTTGACCGCCGCGCTGAACGAGCCCGGCCGGGGCGCGGAGCGGATCGGGCTCTGCTTCCTGGACCTGGACCGGTTCAAGGTGGTCAACGACTCGCTCGGGCACCACATCGGCGACCGGCTGCTCACCAGGGTCGCCGAACGGCTCCGCCGGGCCCTGGACGGGCATCTGGTCGCCCGGCTCGGCGGTGACGAGTTCGTCGTCCTGGTGGAGCGCACGGGCGGCACCGACGACGTGGTCGCGGTGGCCGAAGCCGCGCTGGCCGCGGTCTGCGAGCCGGCCGTCGTGGACGGCCACGAGCTGAGCGTGACGGCGAGCATCGGCATCGTGGAGCGGCAGATCGCCGGCAGCACCCCCGGCGACCTGATGCGGGCCGCCGACAGCACGCTGCACTGGGCGAAGGCCGCCGGCGGGGCCCGCTGGGCGGTCTACGACGCCGACCGAAACCGGCGCGAGCTGGCCCGCTACGCGCTCTCCGCGGCCATCCCGGCGGCGCTGGAGCGGGGCGAGTTCTACCTGGACTACCAGCCGCTGACCTCGCTGCGCGACGGCACCCTGCTGGGCGTGGAGGCGCTGGTCCGGTGGCGTCACCCGGAGCTGGGGGTGCTGCACCCGGACAGCTTCATCGGGCTGGCCGAGGAGACCGGGCTGATCGTCCCGCTCGGCGCGTGGGTGCTGGCCGAGGCCTGTCGGGAAGCGGAGCGCTGGTCGGCGCGGGGCGGGCTGGCGCCGTTCGTCAGCGTCAACCTGGCGGTGCGGCAGGTGCACCGGCCCGGCCTGGTGCAGGAGGTGCGCGGGTTGTTGCAGCGCACCGGGCTGCCGCCCGAACGGCTCCAGCTGGAGATCACCGAGAGCACCATGATGAGCACCACCGGGGAGCCGGTGCGCGCCCTGCGGGTCCTCGCCGACCTGGGCGTACGGATCGCCATCGACGACTTCGGCACCGGCTACAGCAACCTGGCGTACCTGCGGGACCTGCCGGTGACGGAGCTGAAGGTGGCCGGCGAGTTCGTGGCCGGGCTGCGCGTGCCGGCGGTGGAGCCGGCGAACCGCACCAACGAGCGGATCCTCGCCTCGCTAGTGTCGCTCGCGCACGCGCTGGACCTCACGGTGACCGCCGAGGGGGTGGAGACCGTCGGGCAGGCCGAGCGGTTGCGCGCGATCGGTTGCGACGCCGGCCAGGGCTGGCACTTCGGCCGTCCCGCCCCCGCCGAGCGCATCCTGGAGCGCATCGCCGGGTAGACAACGTCTACGCCTCGCTGGTAGACACTGTCTATGAGCGAGCAGGAGGCGAGCGTCCGGTCCCGGCTGGTCGCCGCCGGCGTGGACCTGGTGCTGCACGAGGGCCTGTCGGCGGTGTCCCTGCGCGAGATCGCCCGCCGCGCCGGCGTGTCCCACGGCGCACCCCGCCGGTACTTTCCCACCCACCTCGACCTGCTCTCGGCGATCGCGCGGGAAGGCTACGCCGACCTCGCCGCCCGGGTCACCACCACGGTGCGCGACGCCGGCCCCGCTCCGCGCGACCGCCTCGCTGCCCTCGCCCGCGGCTACCTCGACTACGCCGCCGCGCACCGCGGCATGTTCGAGTTGATGTTCCGGCACGACCTGCTGAACAGCGGCCGGCTCGGGCTCCGCGACACCAGCCTGCCGCTCTTCACCCTGCTGGTCGACCTGGTCGCGCAGGCACGCCGGCCGACCGACGCGGCCGCCCCGGTCCTCGCCGGCGCGCTCTGGGCCAACCTGCACGGCATCGCACAGCTCTGGGCCTGGGGCAGCCTCCAACTGGCGACCGACGCCACCGACGACGAGGCGCTGCTACGCGCGGCGCTGGACGCGCACCTCGGCCCCGCCTGACGCACCACTGAGGAGAAGACGTGCCCCTGCTCTACGACCTCGGCAAACTGACCGTGGGCGGCGCCCTGCGGCTCGGCTGGCGCCCTCGCGTCGAAGGGCTGGCGCACCTGCCCCGGCACGGCGGCGCGATCCTCGCCGGCAACCACCTCTCGGTCGCCGACGAGCTCTTCCTGGCCACCGTCACACCCCGGCACGTCGCCTTCTGGGCCAAGTCGGAGTACTTCTCCGGCCGGGGCCCGCGCGGCTGGCTCAGCCGGCGGATCGTCAGCGGCATGGGCGCCATCCGGGTCGAGCGCGCCGGCGGCCGGGCGGTCCTCGCCGCGTTCGACGCCGCGATCCCGGTGCTGCGCGCCGGCGGCCTGGTCGCGGTCTATCCGGAGGGCACCCGCTCGCCCGACGGGCGGCTGCACCGGGGCCGTACCGGGGTGGTGCGGCTGGCCCGGGACGCCGAGGTGCCGATCATCCCGGTCGGCGTGCTCGGCACCGCGCAGGTGCTGCCCATCGACGCGCGGCTGCCCCGCCGGCATCCGGTGACGCTGCGGTTCGGACCACCGATCCCGGTCGCCGGGCGCATCCACGGGCCGCGCGACGTCCGCGCGCTCACCGACGAGGTGATGGCGGCGATCCAACACCTGACCGGCCAGGAGTACGTCCCGCGCTACGCCCCGCGGCGGGAGACCCTCGCCGCCTGAGCCCGCCCCCGCCGGTCAGCCGGCGAGCAGGGCCGCCATCCGCTGTGCCTGGGCCTCCCAGCGCCACTCCCGCTCCACCCAGGCCCGGCCGGCCGCGCCGAGCTGGCGGGCCAGGTCCCGGTCGGCGAGCAGCCGGGAGACCCGGTCGGCGAGCTGGGCTACGTCGCGGCCGCGTACCACGTAGCCGGTCTCCCCCTCGCGGACCGCGTCCGGGGCGCCGCCGGAGTCGCCGGCCACCACCGGCAGGCCGGTGGCGGACGCCTCCAGGTAGACGATGCCGAGCCCCTCCACGTCCAGGCCGCGGTTGCGGGTGCGGCACGGCATCGCGTAGACGTCGCCGGCCGCGTAGTGCGCCGGCAGCTCGGCCGCCGGCACCGACCCGGTGAAGACCACGTCGCGCTCCACCCCGGTCTGCCGGGCCAGCTTCTCCAGCGCGGTCCGGTAGGGCCCGCCGCCGACCACCAGCAGCGCGGCGTCGGGCACCCGGCGGCGGATCTCCGGCATCGCCCGGATCAGCATGTCCTGGCCCTTGCGCGGCACCAGCCGGGACACGCAGACCACCACCGGCCGGTCGGCCAGCCCGAGCCGCGTCCGCACCGGCTCCCCGTCGACGGCCGGGTGGTAGGTGTCGACGTCGACGCCGGGTGCCAGCCGATGCAGCTCGGTCAACCCGTGCAGCGCCCGGGCCAGCCGGGTCCGGGTGTACTCCCCGAGGTAGGTGGTGACGTCGACGCCACGGCCGATGCGGCGCAGCGCGGCCCGCGCCCCGGGCACCGCGGCCCAGCCGACCTCGTGCCCGTGCGTCTGCGCCACCACGCGTCGGATGCCGGCTCGGCGGCGCAGCCCGGCGGCGAGCAACCCGAGCGGGGCCGCCGCGCCGAACCACACCGTGTCGCAGTCGTACGCCCGGGCCAGCCGGGCGGCCCGGCGGGCCACCAACGGGGTCGGCAGCAGCACCCGGGTGCGCTCCCGGATCACCTCGAACGGCTGGTCGGCGTCGAACTTCGCCGCCCCCCGCCAGCTCGACGCGTAGACCACCACCGAGCCGGTGGGCTGGCGCACCGCGAGGTTGTGCACGAAGGACTGGATCCCGCCGGGGCGGGGCGGGAAGTCGTTCGTGATCAGCAGCGTCCGGCTCATCTGCCGGCCTCCCTGGCGTAGGCGCGGGCGGCGGCCATCCGCTCGACCGTCGACGGGTGGGTGGCGGAGTAGAGATACTCCCAGCGGGGCGGGTCGGGATCGGCGAGGTTGACCGAGGCCAGCCGGCCCTGCATCGACTCGAAGGCGGCCGGATCGCCGGTCAGCGCCAGCGCGTGCGCGTCGGCGCGCGCCTCCACCCGTCGGGAGATCAGCGCCTGCACCGGCGAGGCGACCAGCCCCACCACCGTGACCAGGGCGACCAGCAGCGGGAACGCGCGCGGCTGGGCGACCGAGTCGACGCCGGCCAGCCGCAGCAGCGGGGCCCACGAGCCGATCAGGTAGAGCGCCACCACCGCCGCGGCGGCGCCCAGCGCGCCGGTCAGGGTGCCCACCGTGACGTCCCGGTCCCGGGCGTGCCCCAGCTCGTGCGCGACCACGGCGGTCACCTCGGCCGGCGACGCCTCGCGCAGCAGGGTGTCGTAGACCACCACCCGACGGGTCGGCCCGAGCCCCGAGACGTAGGCGTTGACCGCCCTGGTCCGCCGGGACGCGTCGGCGACCAGCACGTCGCGTACCGGTACGCCGTCACGGGCGGCCATCGCCGTCAGCTCGCTGCGCAGCGGACCGGGCTCCATCGGGGTGAACCGGTTGAACACCGGCTCCACCAGCACCGGCAGCACGAACGAGAGCAGCACCACCAGACCGGCGGCGCCGGCCGCGCCGAACGCCCACCACCAGCGCGGCGCGAGCCGGATGACGGTGTAGAAGCCGAGCAGCGCGACCGCGCCGATCACCGCGCTCACCGCGTACGACTTGAGCAGGTCGACCAGCCAGCCGGCCCAGCCGTTGGTGCTCAGCCCGTAGCGGGTGAGCACCGACTGCCGCCAGGCGGCGAACGGGAGGGTGACCAGGTCGGCGACGAGCACCACGGCCAGCCCGCCGACTATCGCCTGGGCGGCCCAGTGCCCGCCGAACGGCCGGCCGGCCAGCTCGATCAGCCGGCTGCCCAGCGGCGTCAGCCCGAGCGCGAGGGCGACCAGCAGGCCCACCGCGAGCGACGCGTAGCCACCGGGGCGCAGCGCGGCCCGGAACTCCCGCCCGCGGGCCACCTGCTCGGCCGGCAGGTCACGCAGCGCGGCAAGCTGGTCGGCCCGGGGCGCCGGTGGCCGGTGCCAGGGGATCAGCAGCGCCACGGTGACGACCAGCGCGACGGCCAGCCCGGCCAGGGTCAGCAGCGCCCAACCGCGCGGGGTCATGCCGGCACCCCGCCGCGCGGGCGCCCGCGCCCACCCCGCCGTACCCGCGTCATCCCGCCGCTCCTCCCGCCGTGACCGCCCATCCTATGGCCCGCCGGGCCGAGCGCAGCGGCGGTGCCCGATGCCTGGGCCGCGCGGCGGAGACCGGACCGCGGCGCGGCAGGCCGGCGGGTCAGGCCACCCGGCGGCGGGCCGGACGGGGCCGGGCGGCGGGGCGCCGCGGGGTGGGCAGCACCTCCACCTCGAACCCGGCCCGGGCGAACACCTCGATCGCCCGGCGCTCGGCGGCGTCGAGGTCGGCGGCCGGGGACCGGTCGTCGAGCAGGGCGGTCACCAGGCAGCCGGAACAGCCGGCGCCCCGGATCTCGCACCGATCGCAGTCGATGAGCATGAAGCCTCCTGACGGGCTGCGGCGGCCGGCGCGGCGAACTCGTCGTCGCCCGACCACCGTCGGTCACATCGACCGTAGTCGGGGGGTACGACAGAATCGGACAACCGGTGTGCAGCCGCACCGAACCCGATCAAGCCACCCGCCGGTCTCCGTCAGGAGCGGGCCAGCCGGCGCAGCAGCGAGTCGGCGCCGAGCGGGTACGCGCCGTGCCGGCGTACCCCGTCGGCGACCTCGCGGTCGGAGGAGACCACCACCACCGGCCGGCCCGACGGCTCGGCACGGACCAGGCGACGGATCAGCTCGTCGGCGGTCTCCCCCTTGCGGGAGAAGAGCACCCGCACGCCGCGCGGCGCGGGTGGCAGCCCGTGCATCCGGTCGGCGCCGTCGAAGACCACGGTGACCTCGTCGCCGGTCTGCGCGGCGATCCCGCCCAGGCCGGTGATCAGGCGCTTGCGCTGCTGTTCCAGGGACATCTCGCCGAAGCCGCGCTTGGTGACGTTGTAGCCGTCCACCACCAGGTGCGCCCGGGGCAGCGCGAGCAACTGGTCCAGCCGGGCCGGGTCGTCGGTGTCCCGGGCCCGGGCGGCGGCGCCCGCACCGGTGGCGGCGGACTGGTCGGCGAACGCGTCGGCCACGAAGTCGGCCGGCAGCTTGTCGACCGGGTCCAGGGCGAGTTCCCGGCGCAACCCGACGGCGGCCTGACCGATGGTCTCCAGCAGCAGCCAGAGCCGGGCGTCGTCGACCGAGCGCGCCTCCTTCGCGCTGGCCCGGGCCACCCCGGCGGCGGCCTCCGCCTCGGCCAGTCGGGCCCGGGCCCGGCGCAGCTCGGCGTCGACGTCGGCGGTCGCCCGGGCCGCCCGACCTCGCTCGGTGGCGAGCAGCTCGTTGGCCCGGCGCTCCCGGGCCTGGGTCTCCCGCAGCGAACGGGCCAGCTGTCGGGACTCCTCGCGCAGCTGGCCGATCTCCTCGCGGACCCGGGCCAGCTCGTCGCGGAGCTTCTCGGCCTCGACCCGGGCCACCGCCCGGTCGTGCTCGGCCCGGGTGGCCCGCTGCTCGGCCTCGCGCACCAACTCGGCGACCACCGCGCTGTCGACCCCGGCCCGGACCGCGGCGCCGCTCGCCTCGATCAGCTCGCGCCAGCCCCTCGGCCGGGCCAGGTAGGCCAGCGCGGCCACCTCGACCGGGTCGGCGGCGGCCGGAGCGGTGCCGTCGACCACGGCCGCGCCGAGGTCACCGGCGTCGGCGAGCACCCGGGCGGTGACCCGTTGCCGGAAGAGCGGGTCGGCGGTGAGCTGGGCGGCGATCGCCGGCGCGCCGAGGCGGGCCCGCCGGTTGGGGGCGAACTTGGCCACCCGGCGCAGCGGCACCGGCACCTCGTCGAGCGGGAGCCCGGGCAGCACCGCGGCGGTGAGCGTCACGATCCGCTGGCGTACCGGCTCGGGGAGGATCGGCTCCGGCTCGGGCGCGGCGCCCTCCGGGCCCGGATCGGCGGCGCCCGCGCCCGGTTCGGCGTCGTCCGGGTCGCGCTCAGGGGCCGGGTCCAGGTCGCCGGGCGTCGGGGCGGCCCCGTCGAGATCAGCGGCGTTGCCCCCGGCGGCGACCTGCTCCTCCGGCTGGAGGTGGTCGTCGTAAGGCTCGGTGAGGGGCATGTGGCAAGTCTCCCACCGCGACCGGGCCCACCGCCTGGTGAGTGAGCCGATCTCTCATCCTACCCGCGTGGTGAATGGTGGGGCAGCTGGGACGGGAGTGTCGGACCGGGACGCTAGCGTGCCGCGGATGGCACAGGCGGAGTACGTCCAGCAGGCGCTGGCCGGTCTCGACCCCACCGCGGGGGGTGGGATCGACCCGGCCCTGCCGCTCTACGCGACCACCTTCGTGGTGGTCGACCTGGAGACCACCGGGGGCGCCCCGGACGGCGGCGGGATCACCGAGATCGGCGCGGTCAAGGTGCGTGGCGGCGAGCAGTTGGGCGTGCTCGCCACCCTGGTCAACCCGGGCGAGCCGATTCCGCCGTTCATCACCGTGCTGACCGGCATCACCCAGGCCATGCTGGTGCCGGCGCCGCCGATCGAGCAGGTGCTGCCGAGCTTCCTGGAGTTCATCGCCGACGCCGTGCTGGTGGCCCACAACGCGCCCTACGACGTCGGGTTCCTCAAGGCGGCCTGCGCCCGGCACGGCTACCGCTGGCCCAACCCCCGGGTGCTCGACACCGCCGCGCTGGCCCGCCGGGTGCTCACCCGCGACGAGGTGCCCAACCGCAAGCTGGGCACCCTGGCCGCCTACTTCCGCACCGCCACCCAGCCGACTCACCGCGCGCTCGACGACGCCAAGGCCACCGTCGACGTGCTGCACGGCCTGATCGCGCGCCTCGGCGGGCACCGGGTCGACACCATCGGCGACGCCATCGAGTTCGCCCGGGCGGTCACCCCCACCCAGCGCCGCAAGCGGCACCTGGCCGAGGGGCTGCCGAAGGCGCCCGGGGTCTACATCTTCCGGGCCGCCGACGACCGGCCGCTCTACGTCGGCACCTCCGGTGACATCGCCACCCGGGTGGGCAGCTACTTCACCGCCGCCGAGAAGCGCGCCCGGATCTCCGAGATGCTCGCCGCCGCCGAGCGGGTCGAGGCGGTGGAGTGCGCGCACTCGCTGGAGGCCGAGGTCCGCGAGCTGCGGCTGATCGCCGCGCACGCGCCGCCCTACAACCGCCGGTCGAAATATCCCGAGCGGATGGTCTGGCTCAAGCTCACCGACGAGCACTACCCCCGGCTGTCGGTGGTCCGCGACATCTCCCCCGCCGACCAGGCCTACCTCGGGCCGTTCACCTCCCGGCGCTCCGCCGAGCTGGCCGCGGCGGGCTTCCACGACGCGGTGCCGCTGCGTCAGTGCACCCACCGGCTCTCCCTGCGTACCGTCACGCCGGCCTGCGCGCTGGCCGAGCTGGGTCGCTGCCCGGCGCCCTGCGAGCATCAGATCACCCCCGAGGAGTACGACCACCGCGCCGCGGCGCCGTTCCGCACCGCGACCGCCGACGACCCACAGGTGGTGGTGGACGCGCTGCTGGCCCGGATCGAGGTGCTCGCCCACGACCAGCGCTACGAGGAGGCCGCGGTGGTCCGCGCCCGGCTGGTCGCGGTGCTGCGGGCCGCGGTACGGATGCAGCGACTCGCCGCCCTGACCGGGATCGCCGAGCTGGCCGCGGCGCGGCCGGCGGCGGGCGGCGGCTGGGAGCTGGCGCTGGTCCGGCACGGCCGGCTGGCCGGCGCCGGGGTGTCCCCGGCCGGCGTTCATCCACGACCGACGCTGGCCGCCATCCGGGCCACCGCCGAGACGGTCCCGGCCGGGCACGGCCCGGTCCCCCGGGCCACCGCCGAGGAGTCCGAACGGATCCTGTCCTGGTTGGAGCGACCGGAGACCCGGCTGGTCGAGATGTCCTCCGGATGGTCATCCCCGGTCCGTGGCGCGGCCCGGTTCCGCGACCTGCTGGCCAAGGCCGAGGCCGCCGCGTCCCACCAACTCTCGACCGAACGCTCATGACCAAGTGACCGATCGGACTACGTCGACTCCTTTAGGCTGTTAGAGAAGTGCAGTCCTGCCCGTTTCGTGGGCCTGCTCCCGGTTGCCGGGTTTTGGCAGCCGCGGGGCCGGGGTGAGGAGGTGTCCCTCGTGGACGTCGACGCCGGACACGGCGCCGCCCTGGGGGGCGCCCTTCCGACCCAGCCGGGCGAGCTGCCCCTGACCCGCCGGCTACGGTCACTGCTCACCTGGCCGACCGCCGACAGCGACCCGGTCAACCACCTGGTCCGCACCCATCGGAGCATCCACTCCGGCACCGACCCCGCGGTGCTGCGCCGGGCCTACACCATCGCCGACAACATGCACCGCGGCCAGTTCCGCAAGAGCGGCGAGCCTTACATCACCCACCCGCTCGCCGTGGCGCAGATCTGCGCCAACCTCGGGATGGACACCATCACCCTGGTCGCGGCGCTGCTGCACGACACCGTGGAGGACACCCGCTACACCCTGCAGGCCCTCCAGGAGGACTTCGGCCGCGAGGTGGCCCACCTGGTCGACGGGGTGACCAAGTTCGACAAGGCGTTCTACGGCAAGGCGGCCGAGGCGGAGACGATCCGCAAGATGATCGTCGCGGCCGGCCGCGACGTCCGGGTGCTGATCATCAAGCTGGCCGACCGGCTGCACAACATGCGCACCCTCGGCGTCCGGTCGGCGGCGTCCCGGCAGCGCATTGCCCGGGCCACGCAGGAGGTACTGGTCCCGCTCTGCGACCGGCTGGGCATCCAGACGCTCAAGCGGGAGCTGGACGACGTGGTGCTGCTGCACCTGGAGCCCGAGGAGCACGCCCGGCTCGCCCGGCACGTGCACGACCGGCCCGGCTGGGACGCCTACCTCGAAGACGTGGTCGCGAAGGCGAAGGTGGCGCTGCGCCGCAGCCGGGTCGACGCCGAGGTGAGCCCGCGTCCCCGGCACCTCTACTCGATCTGGAAGGACACCGTGGGCGGCGGCCACAGCGCCCCCTACGACCTGCCGCGCATCGCGGTGGTGGTGGACGGGCCGGCCACCGACTGTTACGCCGCGCTCGGCGCGATCCACGGCACCTGGCGCCCGGTGCCCGGCCGGTTCAAGGACTACATCGCCTCGCCGAAGAACAACCTCTACCGGTCGCTGCACACCAGCGTGCTGGGCCCGAAGGACCGCACGGTCGAGGTGCTGATCCGCACCGAGGAGATGCACCGCTCGGCCGAGTACGGCATCGCCGCCGAATACCGCTTCCCCCGCCCCGGGGGCGGCGCGGCCACCAGCGGCGAGCAGCTCTCCTGGCTGCACCGCGTGCTCGACTGGGAGCAGGACGCGGCCGACCCGGCCCAGTTCCTCGAGTCGCTGCGCTGCGACCTGGCCGAGGCGCAGATCCAGGTGTTCGCCGACGGCAGGCAGGTCGTGCTGCCGGCCGGCGCCACCCCGGTCGACCTGGCCTACGAGCTGGGCACCGAACGGGGCGACCACTGCCTCGCCGCTCGGATCAACGGCCGGCTGGCGCCGCTCTCCTCCGAACTGGAGGAGGGCGACGTGGTGGAGATCTTCACCGAGAACGACGCCGACAACGGCTTCGAGGCCGAGGCGGCGCCGCGCGGCCCGCGCAAGGAGTGGCTCGGCTTCGTGAAGTCGCCGCACGCGCAGATGCAGATCAACCGCTGGTTCGCCGAGCACACCGAGCCGGGCATCACGATCAGCGACAAGGTGCGCCTCGGCCGGGCCACCATCGGGCTCACCCTGCGTCAGCACAACCGCGGGCTGGCCAGCGATCTGCCGCTGCTGCGGCTCGCCGAGGAGTTGGGCTACCCCGACCTGGAGACCCTGCTGGTCGCGGTCTTCGACCGGGTGATCGAACCGGACGCGGTGGTCCGGCAGCTGATCGACCTCGTAGATCACCGGCAGTGACCGCCGGCCCCCGCCGGGCACGAGCGGCGCTCGCGACCACTAGCCTGGAGTCATGATCCCCCGCTCGCGCGCCACCGGACGAGCCGTCGCATACCAGCTCTTCTACCGGCTGCCGCTGCCGGTGCGCCGCCGTCTGGTCCGGCTCGCCGTGCCGAAGTACATCGTCGGCGCGGTGACCCTGGTCCGCGACGCCGAGGCCGAGGGGGCGGGCCGGTTGCTGCTGCTCCGCCAGCCACCCGGGCACAGTTGGACGCTCCCCGCCGGGCTGCTGCAACGCGGCGAGGCGCCGGTGGTCGGCGCGGCTCGCGAGCTGCACGAGGAGTCCGGCATCCGGCTCTCCCCCGCCCGGCTGACCCCCGCCGTGCCGAACGCCGTGGTGCACGCCAAGGGGTGGGTGGACGTGGTCTTCACCGCCGAGGTGCCGGCGTCGAGCACCGAGCTGACGGTCGACGGCGCGGAGGTCTTCGAGGCCGCCTGGCATCCGCTGGACGACCTGCCCCGGCTCAGCTGGCCGACGGCGCGGCTGCTCGCGTACTACGGAATCGGCCCGCTGGTCGGGCAGTTCCCGCCGCCGGTGCCCGACGCGGAGCAGTGACGTGCTCCCGGCCGGCGCGGGCGACGTCTGTGCCGTGGTGCTCGCCGCCGGTGAGGGCACCCGGCTCCGGCCGCTGACCGAACGGCTGCCCAAGGCGCTCTGCCCGGTCGGCAACGTGCCGCTGCTCGACCGGGCGCTGGTCCGGCTGGCCGGGCTCGGGCTGACCGGGCCGCGGCGGGTCGCGGTGAACGCCTGCTACCTAGCCGGGCAGGTGGTCGAGCACGTCGGGGACCGGGCACATCTGTCGGTCGAGCCGGGCGACCCGCTCGGCACCGCCGGTGGGGTGGCGCACCTGCGGGACTGGATCGCCGGCCGGCCGGTGCTGGTCGGCAACGCGGACGCCTACCTGGCCGACCCGGCCGCCACGCCCGGCGCGGACATCGCCGCGCTGCTCGCCGACTGGGACGGCCGGGAGGTACGCCTGCTGGGCCAGCCGGCCGCCGACCCGAGGGCGCCCGGCACCTTCGACGGGCACACCTTCACCGGGTTCTCGCTGCTGCCCTGGCCGCTGGTCCGGGACCTGCCGGCGGGGTTCGGCGATCTGGTGCACACCGTCTGGCGGCCCGCCGAGGCGGCGGGCGCGCTGAGCGTGGTGCCTTACCGGGGCACGTTCTACGACACCGGCACACCGGCCGACTACCTGGCCGCGAACCTGCACGCGGCCGGCGACGAGGGCCTGGTCGACCCGAGCGCGACGGTCACCGGCCGGTGCCGGGGGTCGGTGGTGGGGGCGGGCGCCACCGTGCGCGGCGATGTCGACCGGTGCGTGCTCTGGCCCGGCGCGACGGTCCGCGCCGACGAGCGGCTGCACGAGGTGATCCGGGCCGGCGACGACCTCACCGTGCCGGCCGCCCGGGCACCGGGGAGGATCTAGGATGAGCGAGCGTCAGCGAGCGAATCATTGACGCTGCGCGCTGGTGCCTCATGACGGCACGGAGCGTAGCGGAGTGCCGGCATGAGCGACCAAGCCGACGAACGGAGAAATGTCCCGTGATCACCGCGATCGTGCTGATCGACTGCGCCACCGACTCGATCCCCGAGGTGGCCGAGACCCTGGCCAACCTGCCCGGTGTCAGCGAGGTCTACTCGGTGGCCGGGCACGTCGACCTGATCGCCATGGTCCGGGTACGCGAGTTCGAGCAGATCGCCCAGGTGATCGCGGGCAGCATCTCGAAGGTGCCGGGCGTGCTGAACACCGAGTCGCACATCGCCTTCCGGGCGTACTCGCAGCACGACCTGGAGGAGGCGTTCGCGATCGGCCTGGCCGGCGCCGACTGACGGCCGGCGGTCCTCGCCCGGGGCGGGGCGCGGGCGCGCGGCGGCCGGCCCACCTGACTCGATGGACCGGCCGCCGGTGCTGCCTGACGTCAGCTCTCGCTCGGAACCGGCGTCTCGGTGGTGCCGCCACCCGGAGCCGGCGACTCGGTGGTGCCACCCGGAGCCGGGGACTCGGTGCCCGGCGACTCGGTGCCCGGCGACTCGGTGCCGGGCGACTCCGTGCCACCCGGGCTCGGCGTACCGCTGGCGCTAGCCTGCGGAACCGGGATGCCCAGCTGCTGGGCCAGCTGGACCAGCTCGTCGTAGTGCGCCTGGATGACCGGCAGCGCGGTCTGCGCCAGCTGGACCACCGACTGCTCGGAGCCCTGCGAGATCTCCGTCTGGGTGGCCTGGATGGCCTGGACGTGACCGGCCAGCTCCGCGGTCACCCACTGCCGGTCGAACTCCTGGCCGGACAGGTTGTTCAGCTGGTCGATCACGGCCTGCTGGTCCGCGGTGGGCGCGTTGGGCAGCTGCACGTTGAGCTGGGAGGCGGTCTGCTGCACCGTCTGGTCCAGCTGGGTGTGGTCGGTCACGAACATCTTGCCCAGGTCCTTGACCCGCTGGTTCTGACCCTTCTGCTGAGCCAGTTCACCAGTGGTGATCTCGAACAGGTTGACCTGATGGATCGCCTGCAGGTACTGGGTGTCCTGCGACGACGGCTGTGCCGCGGCCTGCGCGGCCGCGGCCGGCGCGAGGCCGACCACCACCAGCGCGGCCATCAGGCCAAGGCGTTTGATACCCAACATGCTTCCTCCCCTTGAGACGTTGGACCGCACGGATACCCGGCTCACCGGGGTTATTCCTGCGATCGCCCGACGCGAGGGGATGGCGCACTAGGTCGCACCGTCCGGCTCCGGACCGGCCGCCCGGCGCCGCCGGGTACGTCCGGTCCTGGGGTGGAAAAACGGACGTGGCGCCCACCGGAGGATCCGGCGGACGCCACGTCCAGGTGGTTCAGGTCAGCGACGGCTCTCGCCGCTGCTGATCTCCTCGCGCTCCGGTCGGGGCTCGACCGGCGGGTGTCCCGGCGAGACCGGCGCCTCGGCCGGCCGCTCGATCGGGTAGAAGAAGCCCCGGATCGCCGGGCCGAGGGCACCGAGCCGGTTCATCTTCTTCGGCACCACCCAGCCGGCGTACGGCAGCGCGCCGTGCCCGTCGTGCCCGTCAGCCGCGCTGAGCGGCTGGTGCACCTCGACGAACCGGCCGTCCGGCAGCCGCCGGATGATGCCGGTCTCGACGCCGTGCGCGAGCACCTCCCGGTCGTGCTGCTGCAGACCGAGGCAGAGCCGGTAGGTGACGTAGTACGCCAGCGGCGGCAGGATCAACAACCCGATCCGGCCGGCCCAGGTCATCGCGTTCAGGCTGATCTGGAACTTGTCGGCGATGACGTCGTTGGCGCCGGAGAGGGTCAGCACGACGTAGAAGCTGACCGCCATCGCGCCGACCGCGGTCCGGGCCGGTGCGTCCCGAGGCCGCTGGAGCAGGTTGTGGCTCTTGCGGTCCTTGAGGTGCCGTGCCTCCAGGAACGGGTACATGGTCGAGAGGCCCACCAGGATGCCGGGCAGGACCACCGTCGGCCAGAACAGCGGCGGGATGACGTAGCCGTCGCCGATCGGGATGGGGATCTGCCACGCCGGCATCAGACGGGTCGAGCCGTCCAGGAACATGACGTACCAGTCCGGCTGGCTGGCGGCCGAGACCACCCACGCCTCGTACGGGCCGAAGAGCCAGATCGGGTTGATCTGGAACAGACCGCCCATCAGCGCGATCACGCCGAAGACGACCATGAAGAAGCCGCCCTGCTTGATCGCGTACCGCGGGAACATCCGCTCGCCGACCACGTTGCCGTTGGTCCGGCCGGGGCCGGGCCACTGGGTGTGCTTCTGCTTGAAGACCAGGCCCAGGTGGACCGTGATCAGCGCGAGCAGCAGGCCCGGGATGAGCAGCACGTGGGCGATGAAGAAGCGGCTGATGATGATCGTGCCCGGGAACTCCCCGCCGAAGATCGACGAGGTGAGCCAGGAGCCGATCACCGGAATGGAGAGCATGATCGCCGAGGCGATCCGCAGACCGGTGCCGGAGAGGCCGTCGTCCGGCAGCGAGTAGCCGGTGAAACCGGCCAGGAAGCCGACCCAGAAGAGCAGCGAACCGATGATCCAGTTCGTCTCGCGCGGCTTGCGGAACGCGCCGGTGAAGAAGACCCGCAGCATGTGCACGACGATCGCGGCCATGAACAGCAGCGCCGCCCAGTGGTGCATCTGCCGCATGATCAGGCCGCCCCGGACCTCGAACGAAATGTCGAGGCTGGAGGCGTACGCGGCGGACATCGGCGTGCCCCGCAGCGGGGCGTAGCTGCCGTTGTAGACCACCTCGGTCATCGCCGGCTCGAAGAAGAAGGTCAGGAAGACCCCGGTGAGCAGCAGCACGATGAACGAGAAGAGCGCGATCTCGCCGAGCAGGAAGGACCAGTGGTCCGGGAAGACCTTGTTCAGCAGCCGGCGCAGCGGGGTGGCCACCTGGAAGCGGTCGTCCACTCCCACCGCGGCCTTGCCCGGCGTCGCCGCCAGGTCGAACTTACGACGCTTCATGGCCGCTCCCAGAAGTCTGGCCCGACGGTCTCGGTGTAGTCGGACTTCGCAACGAAGAAGCCCTCGGCGTCAACCTCGATCGGCAACTGCGGCAGCCGCCGGCTGGCGGGGCCGAAGACGGGCCGGGCGTTGTCGGTGATCAGGAACTGCGACTGGTGGCACGGGCAGAGCAGCCGGTTGGTCTGCTGCTCGTAGAGACTTGCCGGGCAGCCCGCGTGCGTGCAGATCTTGGAGAAGGCCGCGTAGTTGCCCCACATGAAGTCGCCGTGGCCCTCCTTCTCGTTGGCCCGGCGCGACTGCTGCGCGTCCGAGTCGCGAAGGTGGATCAGCAGCGTCGGCGAGTCGGCGTGCTGGTTGCTCACGCCGTGCTCGATGCCGGGGAAGACGGTCAGCTGGCCACCGGCGCTGATGTCCGCCGGGCGGACCGGCCGGCCGTCCTCGCGGACCAGCCGGATCTTCTGACCGCCCTCGGCCGGGGCGAACCCGGTGGTGAACATCTGGTTGTTCTTGTGCGGGTTGGAGATCAACCCGCCGACCAGCGGCGCCGCGGCGACCGCGGCGACCGGCGCCAGCCCGGCGAGCAGCGAGATGCCGAGCAGCGGACGGCGCTTCACGCCCAGCTCGTCGGCCATGTAGAGCATCGTCTGGCCGGTGATGGTGCGGCCGTCCGCGTCCACGGCGCCCTCGTGCCGGTCCTGGATCGAGACCTCCTTCGGCAGCAGCTTCTTGCCCCAGATCAGGATGCCGAAGCCGATGCCGAGCAGGGCCACGCCGAGGGTGACGCCGAGCAGCGGGGTGTAGAGCTTGTCGCCGCCGCGGCCCGGGGCGTACTCCCAGGGCCACCAGATGTAGACCACCAGGAAGGCGGTCGCCGCCAGGCCGGTGAGCAGGAAGATCGAGGCGACCAGGCGGGTCAGCCGGCGCTCGGCCTTCGAGCCCGGGACGACCTGCTGCTCGTAGTGGACGATCTCGATGTCGTCCCGGCGCGCGCCCTCGCGGACGATGTCGAAACGGGTCAGGCCGGGGGTGTTCACGTCGAGCGGCTCCCGGCCCTGCTGGGCCTGGTGCTCGGTGTGCGTGCTCATGCCGTCACCTCGCTACCGGCGGTGCCGACCCACGGCACCACAGCACTGAATCCATTGTCGGTCACGACTTGCCCGCAATCCACAGGCTGGCGAAGACCAGCGCCACGATGCCGACCAGGAAGATCGCCAGTCCCTCCGTGGAGGGGCCGTACCGACCGAGGTTGAAGCCACCCGGGTCCTGGTCGTGCTTCAGGGTCTCCTGGATGTAGGCGATGATGTCCGCCTTCTGCTCCGGGGTGATCTGGTTGTCACCGAAGACCGGCATGTTCTGCGGGCCGCTCAGCATGGCCGCGTAGATCTGCCGGTCGCTCGCCGGGTGCAGGCTCGGGGCGAACTTGCCCGAGGAGAGAGCGCCGCCGCCACCGCCGAACGCGTGGCACTGCGAGCAGTTGATCCGGAACAGCTCACCGCCGGCCGCGATATCGGCGTCGTCACGCAGGTCGCTGCCGTTCGGCACCACCGGGCCGCCGCCGAGCTGCTGGATGTACTCGGCCAGCTGGCGGGTCTGGTCGTCGGTGAAGAGCGGGGGCTTGCGGTGCGCCTGCGCCTCCTGCCGGGCCAGCGGCATCCGGCCGGTGCTGACCTGGAACTCGACCGAGGCCGCGCCGACACCGATCAGGCTCGGCCCGCGCCCCTCGACACCCTGCGCGTTGCGACCGTGACAGGTCACACAACTCACGTCGAACAGCGCCTTGCCCTCGGCGGCGGCACCGGTCAGCGTCGGATCGTCCTGCGCCTGGGCGCCGGGGGCGAAAGCGGTGTAGGCGCCGCCGGCCAGAATCAGCGCGGCGAGCAGGCGGACCGCGGCGCCCAGCCGGCGGCGGCCCCTGCTGCGCGCTGCGGGCCGCTCGCGCAGCCGCGCGAGCAGACCGCGTCGGCGGTCGTTGTCAGAAGTCATGACCTGTGTCCTTAACCGGTTGGACCTTGTCTCAGGGGACGGAGCAACGGCGCGGTTCGTGACGCGCCAAGATCACTGAAGCCAGTAGATCATGGCGTAGAGCCCGATCCACACGACGTCCACGAAGTGCCAGTAGTACGACACGACGATCGCCGAGGTCGCCTGCGCCGGGGTGAACCGGCCCATGGTGGTGCGGATCATGAAGATGATGAAGGCGATCAGACCGCCGGTCACGTGCAGACCGTGGAAGCCGGTGGTCAGGTAGAACATCGACCCGTACCCGTCGTGGTTGATCTTGACGCCCTCGTGCACCAGCTCGCGGTACTCGTTCAGCTGCCCGAGTACGAAGATCAGGCCCATCACGAAGGTGAGCGTGAACCAGCGCCGCAACGAGTGCACGTCGCCCCGCTCGGCCGCGAAGACACCGAGCTGGCAGGTCACCGAGGACAACACCAGGATCACCGTGAAGGTGGTCGCGTAGGGGATGTTGAGGACCTCGGTGTGCTCCGCCCACTGCTCCGGCGCCGCCGCGCGGATGGAGAAGTACATCGCGAACAGCGCCGCGAAGAACATGAGTTCGCTGGAGAGCCACACGATCGTCCCGACGCTGACCATGTTCGGTCGGGTCAGGGAGTGGATCCGGCTCTTGTCAATGGCTGGGGCCGCAGTCACGCGGTCATTATTGCCCCTGACCGGCGTCGGCGATCAGCGGGGTGGCAAACCCGCGCCCCAGGTGGCCCGATCGTGAAGGTCCGGTTCGCCTGGCCTAGCCTGAAAAGCGTGCTGCACGTCGATCCGATCTTCGCCGCCACCTCGGGCGTCCCGTCGAGCGTGGCCGCCGCCACCTCGGCCGCCGTGCCGAGCCTGGCCGCCGGGGGCGAGGCGACCCCGCCACCGTTCACCATCAGCGCCGTGCTGACCGAGACCCGGCTGGACAGCTGGCTCGCCCTCGGCCTGGTGCTCGCCGCCGGGATCTACCTCTACGGCGTGCACCGGCTGCGGATCCGCGGCGACCGCTGGCCGGTCGCCCGGACGGTCTTCTTCCTCGGCCCCGGCCTCGGCGGCATCGCGCTGGTCACGGTGAGCGGGCTGCACGCCTACGACACCGCGCTGCTGAGCGTGCACATGATCCAGCACATGGTGCTGTCGATGGTGTCGCCGATCTTCCTGGCCCTGGGCGCGCCGATGACGCTGGCCCTGCGCACCCTGCCGGTCGGGCCGCGCAAGCGCCTGCTGGCGATCGTGCACAGCCGCCTCGCCCGGGTCTACAGCTTCCCGCTGGTGGCGTTCGCCATCTTCGTGGTCAACCCGTTCGCGCTCTACTTCACCGACCTCTACCGGTTCACCCTCGAGCACGCCTGGGCGCACGAGCTGGTGCACGCGCACTTCATCATGACCGGCTGCGTCTTCTTCTGGCCGCTGCTCGGCCTCGACCCGCTGCCCGGCCGGTGGCCGTACCCGGCCCGGGCGCTGCTGATGCTGCTCTCCGTGCCGTTCCACACCGTGCTCGGGCTCACCATCATGCAGAGCACCACGCTCTTCGGCGGCGACTGGTACCCGTCGCTGGGGCTGACCTGGGCGGACCCGCGCGACGACCAGGTCCTCGCCGGCGGCATCCTCTGGGCCGGCGGCGAGTTCGTCAGTGTGACCATGCTCGCGGTGCTGGTCGTGCAGTGGGTGAAGCAGTCCGAGCGCGAGGCCCGCCGGATCGACCGCGAGCTGGACCGCCAGGAGGCCCGCGAACGCGCCGCCGAGTCCACGGCCTGAGCAGCTCGGACGGTACGCCCCGACGATGCCGCCGGGCGGGACGTCACGTACATCACGTCGACCGGTACGATCAGCGGGCAGCTACGAGGTGGGAGCCAGTCCAGCGATGAGCGATCGTGTTTGCACCGTCCTGCTCTACAGCGACGACCCGCAGGTCCGTGACCGGATGCGGCTGGCCGTCGGCACCCGGCCCGCGCCCGGCCTCGAGATCGAGTTCGTCGAGGCGTCGACCTACCAGGAGGTCATCCGCCTGGTCGACGACTACGAGATCGACCTGCTGCTGCTCGACGGCGAGGCGAGCCCCGGCGGCGGCATCGGCATCGCCCGCCAGGTCAAGGACGACCGCGAAGACGCTCCCCCGACCTGCGTGGTGATCGCCCGCGCCGCCGACCGATGGCTCGCCGCCTACGCCGAGGTCGACGCCACCCTGGTGCACCCGCTCGACCCGGTGACCACCGGCACCACGGTGGCCGAGCTGCTGCGGACGCACGCACCCGCCTGACGTCCCCCGCTCCGGCACCGCCACGGCGCCGGACCGACCGGCGCCGGTTCATCCCACCCGCATCACGCACGCTCGGGAGGCCCGCGATGGGCGATCGGACCTGGCCGCACCTGCTCAACGCGCTGCTGCGCGGCGAGGAGCTCTCCACCGCCGACACCGCCTGGGCGATGGGCGAGATCATGGCCGGCTCGGCGACCGCGGCGCAGATCGCCGGGTTCGCCGTGGGGCTGCGCGCCAAGGGCGAGACCTCGGCCGAACTGGCCGGTCTGGTCGAGGCGATGCTCGGCCGGGCGGTCCCGGTCACGCTCGGCGAGGAGCTGCGTTCGACCGCGCTGGACGTGGTGGGCACCGGCGGTGACCTCGCCCACACCGTCAACATCTCCACCATGGCCGCCCTGGTGGTGGCCGGCGCCGGCGTACGGGTGGTCAAGCACGGCAACCGTGCGGCGTCCTCCTCGTGCGGCACCGCAGATCTGCTGGAGTTCCTCGGCGTGCCGCTGGATCTCGGCCCGGACGGGGTCGCCCGCTGCGTCATCGAGGCCGGCATCGGGTTCTGCTTCGCGGCCCGGTTCCACCCCGGCATGCGGCACACCGGCCCGGTCCGGCGCGAGCTGGGCGTACCCACCGTGTTCAACTTCCTCGGCCCGCTGAGCAACCCGGCCCGGCCCCGGGCCGGCGCGGTGGGCTGCTTCGACGCTCGGATGGCCCCGGTGATGGCCGGGGTGTTCGCCGGCCGCGGCGACTCGGTGCTGGTGATGCGGGGCGAGGACGGGCTGGACGAGTTCACCACCGCCGCGCCCACCCGGGTCTGGGTGGCGCAGGGCGGCACCGTACGCGAGACGGTGCTCGACGCCACCGACCTCGGCGTGCCCCGGTCCACGATCGGCGACCTGCGCGGCGGGGACGCGGCCTTCAACGCCGCCGTGGCCCGCCGTCTGCTGGCCGGCGAGACCGGTCCGGTCCGGGACGCCGTCCTGGTCAACGCGGCGGCGGCGCTGGCCACCCAGGGCCCGCTCGACGGTGACCTGATCGAAGCGCTGCGCGCCGGCATGGCCCGGGCGGCCGAGTCGATCGACTCCGGCGCCGCGGCGGCGACTCTGGACCGCTGGGTCGAGGTCGCCCGCACCGCCTGACCCCGACCTGACCCCGACCTGACCGGCGTCCCCCACCGGGTCCGGCGGTCCGGGCGGTCCGGCGGGTCACGGTCCGGCGGTCCTGGCGGGTCCGACGGCCCGGCGGGTCCGACGGTCCCAACGGCTCGGCGGTCCGGCGCCCAACGGCCCGCGGTCCGGCGGTCCGGACGGTCCGCGCGGTCCGGCGGGTCACGGTCCGGCGGTCCGGCGGTGATGATCGACTCGGGATCCATGACGTCGGGGTGTCGCCGGGCAGGGAGGCCCCGGTTGCAATGATCTCGAGTGGATCAACGCGCGGGCCGGGACCAACCTGCCACCGCGCGGCTTCTCCGCAGGTGAGCCCGACGGGTCCGGCCGCCACCGCCCCGCCTGAGCGGTCCTGTCGGACCCGCGTGCGAAACTACATCGGAGTGATTCACCTCCGTCGTGTGCGGCACCCGCCGGCGGCCGGAGCGAGAGGAGACGCCCGTGTCGGAGCGCGAGTTCCACTGTGACAACTGCGAGGGCGTTCAGCCGTTCGAGGCGCCGCCGTGCGCCGACGGGCACGGCGCCGACTGTCCCGAGCTGGTCTGCACCGGCTGCGGCGCCGCCGTGCTGATCGCCACGTTCGCCTTTCGCGCGACGCAGCTCACCGGCCGCCGTCGGCGCCCGCCGGCCCACCGCCGCGCCGCCTGACCACCCACGTCAACGGCGCACCGCTGCGGACAGCCGCCGCGCACGCCGAGTGCCCCGGCGCGCCGCCTGCCCCCTCACGCCCACCACAGCGACGCCGCCACGGACACCCACAGTCCTCGGCGTGACACCGCGCGGCCCCACCGCCCACGCCCACCACAGGCGCGTGGCCACGGAGCCCCTCGTGGTCGCCAGCGGGGCACCGCGCCGCCGGACCGTCCACGCCCCACCACCACGGCATCGCCAACGGCACCGCGCCGCCGGCAGCGTGGCGCAGCCTGACCTTCCACGCCCACCGCCGGCACCCCGCCACGGGCACCCCGCGCCTGGCGGGCGGCTGGCCCCTCACTGGCGGCCCGCAGGCCGGCCCGGCCAGTTTGGAGGTCGGGGCGCGGAAGATCCACTCCATGTCGGCGACATGGCGGTGACCCGGTACGCCGGACACCGCCATGTCGGGGAACTGCCGATGCCCGGCGCGCCGGACACCACCATGTCGCCGAACTGGCGACGAGACGGCGGGCAACTGGCGGCGAGACGGCGGCAAACTACCGCGCCAGGCCACGGGCCGGCCGGGTGGACGGACGCCGGACCGGACGGACAGACGCCGGACCGGACGGACAGACGCCGGACCGCGGCGGACAGACGCCGGACCGCGGCGGACAGACGCCGGACCGCGGCGGACAGACGCCGGACCGCGGCGGACAGACGCCGGACCGGGCTGACGGACGCCGGACCGGGCTGACGGACGAGCGCTGGGCGGGCGCCGGGCCAGATGGGCGGGCATGGCGACGGGCCGTGACGCGCGGCGGCCCGCCTCCGGATGGAGGCGGGCCGTCGTGGTGCTCGGGTGGTGCGGCCGGGCTCAGTGCTCGGCGGTGCGCCGGGTGCCGGTGTAGTACTCGAAGAGCAGCCCGCAGGCGGCGAAGATGACCGCCACCAGGCCGGCGCCGAGCAGCCAGAGCTGCCAGAACACCATGCCGAGGCCGGCGACGGCGGCGGCCAGCGCCAGGCCGAACGGCCAGTAGCTGCCCGGGCTGAAGAAGCCGACCTCACCCGCGCCGTCGGCGATCTCCGCGTCCGGGCGGTCCTCCGGCCGCAGGTCGATGCGGCGGGAGACGAACCAGAAGAAGCCGCCGCACATCGAGCAGAGGAGGAAGGACAGCAACAGGGCGACGGTGCCGACCCACTCGACGCGGCCGGCCTCACCGTGCGTCCAGGCGCCGTAGAGGATGGTCGCGCCGGCGAGGAACCCGGCGATGAGAAGGAAGATGCGCCACTCGGTCTTCATGCCCGCTCCCTCAGTTTCCCGCAGCCGGCAGGTCGTCGGGGTTGAAGTTGTTCTTGGTACGCCGGGTGTCGAACGGCCTGGTGGTCTGGGCGTACGGGTCCTCGCCGATGGCCGACAGCGCCTCCTGGGTGGTCTTGCCGCCCTGCTTCGCCGCGAGGAACTGGTCGTACTGCTCCGGCGAGACCACCCGCAGCTCGAAGTTCATGAAGGCGTGGTAGCTGCCGCAGAGCTCAGCGCACCGGCCGACGTAGGCGCCTTCGGTCTCCAGGCTGGAGACCTCGAACACGTTGCGGATGTTGCCGGGCATGACGTCCCGCTTGAACAGCAGCTCCGGCACCCAGAACGAGTGGATTACGTCGCGGCTGGTCTCCTCGAACCGGATCGACCGGTTGGTGGGCAGTACCAGGATCGGGATGACCTCGCTGGTGCCCAGCGTCGAGGCGACGGTATTGGCGTCCACGCCCTGGCCGTCACGGTAGTTGAACTGCCAGTTCCACTTGAACGCGACGACCTCGACGGTCACGTCGGGGTTGCGCGACGTCTTGTTCACGTCGGTCTGCACGATCGCCGTGTAGTAGAAGAGCACGGAGACGATCAGCACCGGCGCGATGGTGTAGAGGAACTCCATCGGCAGGTTGTAACGAGTCTGCACCGGCAGCTCGTTGCCCCGCTTCCGGTAGCGCACGATGCACCAGAAGATCAGGCCCCAGACGAAGACGCCGACCGCGAGCGCCGCGATGCAGGACGCGATCCACAGGTCGTACATCCGGCGGGACTCCGCGGAGATGCCGCCCTGCGGCCAGCCGAAGCCGTCGAACGCCGCGCCGACGTCACAGCCCGTGAGCAGGACCAGCAGCGCCACACCGCCGAGACCGAGCCCGGCGAGCCGACCAGCACCACGCCGGCGTCCACCGACTCCCGGGGAAGCGCTGTGCCGTACGGCCGACGGCCGTACCTCCGAACTCCTTGCGACCACCTGGTCCTGCCTCCCTAGCGCGCCGCGGTGTCTGCCCTGATCTCCCGGCCTCGGACGGCCGGGGCGACAGCACCTGCGGCAAAGGCGTCACCGACGGTCGCAGATTACTCGACCATGACGGACTGGACCGTGGTGGGGTCACTGTCCGCCCCCATCGGGGGGATCTTGGGCGTACCGCCGCGATAGCGTAGGGATCCGTGAGCGTATCCCTGGTCTACCTGGACGCGGCCACCGCCGCGCCACTGCATCCGGTCGCCCGGCAGGCGCTGCTGGCGGCCCTGGAGGACGGCTGGGCCGACCCGGGCAAGCTCTACACGCAGGCCCGCCGGGCACGCCAGCTGCTCGACGCGGCCCGGGCCGCGACCGCGGAGACCCTGGGCGTACGCCCCGACGAGCTCTCCTTCACCGCCAGCGGAACGGCCGCCGCGCACGCCGCCGTGCTCGGTGGACTGGCCGGTCGGCGCCGGGTGGGCCGGACCCTGGTGCACTCCGCCATCGAGCACTCGGCCGTGCTGCACGCCGCCGAGCGGCACGTGGCGGACGGGGGCGCGGCGGCCTCGGTCCCGGTCGACCGGCTCGGTGGGCTGGACCCGCAGGCGTGGGCGGCCGCGGTCGGCGCGCCGGGGGTGGCCCTGGCCGCGCTGATCGCCGCCAGTCACGAGGTGGGCACGCTCCAGCCGGTGGCGCAGGCGGCCGCCGCGTGCGCCGACGCCGGGGTGCCGCTCTACGTGGACGCCGCCCAGGCGGTGGGCCGGGTGCCGGTGCCGGCCGGCTGGTCGGTGCTGACCGCCAGCGCGCACAAGTGGGGCGGCCCGGCCGGCGTGGGCGTGTTGGTGGTGCGCAAGGGCACCCGGTGGGAGTCGCCCTATCCGGCCGACGAGCGGGAGGCCGGGCGTACCCCGGGGGCGTTGAACCTGCCGGCGGTGGTGGCCGCGGCGGCGAGCCTGCGCGCGGTGGCGGCCGAGGCCGCGGCTGAGACGGCCCGGCTGGCGCCGCTGGTGGACCTGATCCGGGCCCGGGTGGCGGCGGAGGTGCCGGACGTGGAGGTGGTCGGCGACCCGCAGAGTCGCCTGCCGCACCTGGTCACGTTCTCCTGTCTCTACGTGGACGGCGAGGCGCTGCTGCACGCGCTGGACCGGCGGGGCTTCGCCGTCTCCTCCGGCTCGTCCTGCACCTCCTCCACGCTGCGTCCGTCGCACGTGCTGGAGGCGATGGGGGTGCTCTCGCACGGCAACGTGCGGATCTCGCTGCACCGGGAGACGTCGACGGCGGACCTCGAGCGCTTCCTCGCCGAGCTGCCGGGAATCGTCGCCGAGCTGCGCGCGGAGGCAGGGGTGGTGGGGCTGTGACCGTGCCGGACGAGGTGCTCGACTGCCGTGGTCAACGCTGCCCGCTGCCGGTGATCGCGGTGGCCCGTCGGCTGCCGGAGCTGCCGGTGGGGACGGTGGTCCGGGTGCTCGCCGACGACCCGGCGGCGGCGGTGGACATTCCCGCCTGGTGCCGGATGCGCGGTCAGGAGTTCGTCGGCACCGTCACCGGCCCCGACGGCCCGGCCTACGACGTCCGCCGCCAGCACTGACCCGCGCGGGGTCAGTGCAGGTAGTTGAGGACGGCGGGGAGCGGGTCGGCGTCGACGGCGGTGTCCACCACCAGGCGCGGGCCGATGATCGGCTCGTACCGGGCGCGGCGTACCAGGGTCTGCTCCCAGGTCGGGTGGTGCGGGTCCGGCGGCCGCGACTCGATCCGGCGCCGGTGCTCCGCCTCGTCGCCGCAGTGCACCTCGATCAGCCGCAGCGGCACCCCGGCCCGCTCGGCCAGGTCGTGCCAGAGGCCCCGCGCGCTGGCCACCGGGTTCACCGCGTCCACCACCACGCTGAGCCCGAGCCCGAGCTGCACCTCGGCGAGCCCGGCGACCGCGCCGTAGGCGGCCATCCCGGGCACGTCGCCGACCAGGCCGTAGCGGGCGAGGGCCCGCTCCACCGGGTCGACGGGCAGGACGGGGGCGTGCAGCGCCGCACCGACCCGGGCGGCGAGGGTGCTCTTGCCGACGCCGGGCAGCCCGGCGAAGGCGACCAGCAGCCGACCGTCGGCGCCGGGTGGCACGGCGGCGGGGTCGACGACCCCGCCGGCCGGGGCGGAGGTCACGGCAGCAGGTGCGGGCGGACCTCGTCGGCGGCCACGTCCCCGTACGACTCGGCGAGCCGCTTGACGAACAGGTCCCGGCGGACCTGGTACTCCTGGGTGCCGACGGTCTCCAGCACCAGCGTGGCCAGCAGCGAGCCGACCTGGGCGGCGCGCTCCAGGCCGAGGCCCCAGGAGAGCGCGGTGAAGAACCCGGCGCGGAAGCCGTCGCCGACGCCGGTCGGGTCGACCGCCCGGGTCTCCCGGGCGATCGGCACGTGGATCGGGTCGATGTCCCGCCCGGCGATCTCGACGCCGTGCTTGCCGAGCGTGGTGACCCGGATCTTGACCCGGTCCAGCAGCTGCTCGTCGCTGAGCCCCGCCTTGCTCTGCAGCAGCGACTTCTCGTAGTCGTTGGTCATCAGGTAGTCGGCGCCGTCGATCAGCGAGATCACGTCCTCGCCGGGCATCCGGGCCAGCTGCTGCGAGGGGTCGGCGGCGAAGGCGAAGCCGCGCTCCCGGCACTCGGCGGAGTGGCGCAGCATCGCCTCGGGGTCGTTCGCGCCGACCAGGACCAGGTCGAGCCCGCCGAGCCGGTTGGCGAGCGGGGCGAGTTCGATGTTGCGCGCCTCGCTCATCGCACCGGCGTAGAAGGAGGCGATCTGACACATGTCGGTGTCGGTGGTGCAGACGAAGCGGGCGGTGTGCGCCACCTCGCTGATGTGCACCGAGTCGCAGTCCACGCCGTGGCGCTCGAGCCAGGAGCGGTAGTCGGCGAAGTCCGCGCCCACCGCCCCGACCAGCGCCGGGTGCAGGCCGAGCTGCCCCATGCCGAAGGCGATGTTCGCCGCCACCCCGCCCCGACGCAGCACCAGGTCGTCCACCAGGAAGGAGAGCGACACCTTGTGCAGCTGGTCGGCGATGAGCTGGTCGGCGAAGCGGCCGGGGAAGCTCATCAGGTGGTCGGTGGCGATGGAGCCGGTCACCGCGATCTTCATGTCAACCCTCGGGGTCGGGAGCAGGGCGCGGTCAGACTACCGGTCCGTCAACCAGGCCGCGTCCGGTCGGTCGGACGATGGTCACCCGCCGGTCACCTGTGGGCCAGGAGCCCACCGACGACGACGGGGCCGTCCCGTGGGACGGCCCCGTCGTGGGCGACGCGGGGGTCGACTCAGCTGAACGAGTCGCCGCAGGCGCAGGAGCTGCCCGCGTTGGGGTTGTCGATGGTGAAGCCCTGGGCGTCGATCCGGTCGGCGAAGTCGATGGTGGCGCCGGCCAGGTAGGGAGCGCTCATCCGGTCGACGACGACCTCGACACCGTCGTAGTCGGTGACGACGTCACCGTCGAGCGAACGCTCGTCGAAGAACAGCTGGTACCGCAGGCCGGAACAGCCACCCGGCTGCACCGCGATGCGGAGCCGCAGGTCGTCACGGCCCTCCTGCTCGATCAGGGCCTTGACCTTCTGCGCCGCGACGTCGGTGAGGACGACGGACGTAGCGGCCTTGGCCTCGGTCGACTCGGTCTGCGCTGGCGTGGTCACGTGGAATTCTCCCTGCGCGCGTTGGTTGTGGTCGTCCCGACCAACGTCACCCGCCGGTCAGCGATTCCCACTGTGGTCCAATTTTTGATTGTAGGCCGCCCCGGGCCGGACGACCCGGCGACGTGACCTCGGGGCTTCCCCGCGCGGCGCAGGTCACACCCGGTCAACGGCTCCACTGCCGGGCCAGCCGGGCGCCCAGCTCGCGCAGCCCGTCGGCGGGCCGGCTGAGCGCCGTCGCCAGGCCGCCGCGCTCCTCGCCCCCGAAGTGCTCCACCAGGCTGTACGCGTCGGTCACCCCGGCCGCGGCGGCCTCCCGCCGGCCGGTGCTCACCTGCCCGGCGAGCACCACGCACGGCACCCCCCGGTCCCGGGCCGCCCCGGCCACCCCGGCGACCACCTTGCCGCGCAGCGACTGGTGGTCGAAGGAGCCCTCCCCGGTGATCACCAGGTCGACGCCGTCGAGCGCGGTGTCCAGGCCGATCGCCCGGGTGACCAGGCCGATGCCGGATTCGCAACGCCCGCCGAGAGCGAGGATCGCCGCGCCGATGCCGCCGGCCGCTCCGCCGCCGGGAAGCGCGCCGAGCTGCGCCGGAGCGCCGGGCAGATCCCGCTGAAGCACCTCGGCGAAGCGTTCCAGCGCGGCGTCGAGCAGCAGCACGTCGGCCCGGTCGGCGCCCTTCTGCGGGCCGAACACGCTGCTCGCGCCGTGCAGGCCGAGCAGCGGGTTGTCCACGTCGGTGGCGGCGACGAGCCGGGCGCCGCGCAGCCGGGGCGCGCCGTCGAGCGTGGCGAGCGCGGCGAGCGCCGCCCCGCCGTACGGCAGCGCCCGGCCGGCGTCGTCCAGCGGGGTGAGGCCGAGCGCGGTGAGCATCCCCGCGCCGCCGTCGTTGGTGCCAGAGCCGCCGAGCCCGATGACCACCGTCGTGGCGCCGTGCTCCACCGCGGCGGCGACCAGCAGCCCCAGCCCGTACGAGGTGGTGTTCTTCGGGTCCCGCTCGGCCGGCTCGAGCAGGTGCAGCCCGCACGCCTGGGCGCTCTCCAGGTAGGCCGTGCCGTCGCTGGTGAGCAGGATCTCACCGGCGGCCGGCCGGCCTAGCGGATCGACGGTGCGCACCGGCACCCGGCGGCCGTCCAGCGCGTCGGCGAGGACGTCGACGAAGCCCGGCCCGCCGTCGGCGAGCGGCCGGATCAGCAGGTCGTCACCGACGGTCACCGTGCGCCAGCCCTCGGCCACCGCGGCGGCGACCTCCGCGGCGGGCAGGGTACCGGCGAACTTGTCCGGACAGAGCAGAACGCGCATGCCGAGCAGTGTGGCAGCCCACATCGGCCGAGGCTGCGCCGCGCCCGTGCTGTGGGACCATGGGGGACGTGACTTCGACCTGGGTGGAACCCGCCAACACCGCTACGGCACTGCTGCTGCTCGGTCGGGGCAGCGACCCGTCGACCGAGCGCGGCGTCGAGTGTCCCGGTGACCTGCCGGCGCCCAGCGACCAGGGTCTGGTCGCCCGGGCGGCCGCGGCGAAGGCGGCACTGGGCAGCAAGGTCTTCGTGCTGGGGCACCACTACCAGCGCGACGAGGTGATCCAGTTCGCCGACGTGACCGGCGACTCGTTCAAGCTGGCCCGGGAGGCGGCGGCCCGGCCGGACGCGGAGTACATCGTCTTCTGCGGCGTGCACTTCATGGCCGAGAGCGCCGACATCCTCACCACCGACGCGCAGAAGGTGATCCTGCCCGACCTGGCGGCCGGCTGCTCGATGGCGGACATGGCGGTGCTCGGGCAGGTCGAGGCGGCCTGGGACGCGCTCGCCGAGCTGGGCGTCGCCGAACAGACCGTCCCGGTCACGTACATGAACTCCTCGGCCGACATCAAGGGCTTCGTCGGCCGGCACGGCGGCGTGGTCTGCACCTCGTCGAACGCCAAGCGGGCCCTGGACTGGGCGTTCGAGCAGGGCTCGAAGGTGCTCTTCCTGCCCGACCAGCACCTGGGCCGCAACACGGCGGTGCTGGAGATGGGCTACTCGCTCGACGACTGCGTGCTCTACGACCCGCACAAGCCGAACGGCGGGTTGACCGCCGAGCAGCTGCGCGACGCGAAGATGATCCTCTGGCGCGGGCACTGCTCGGTGCACGGCCGGTTCACCCTCGACAGCGTCAACGACGTCCGCGAGCGGGTGCCCGGAGTGAACGTGCTGGTCCACCCGGAGTGCCGGCACGAGGTGGTCACCGCGGCCGACCAGGTGGGCTCGACCGAGTTCATCATCAAGACCATCGAGGCGGCCCCGGCCGGCTCGGCGTGGGCGGTGGGCACCGAGCTCAACCTGGTCCGCCGGCTGGCGCTGGCCCACCCGGACAAGCAGATCATGTTCCTCGACAAGGCGGTCTGTTACTGCTCGACGATGAACCGGATCGACCTGCCACACCTGGTCTGGGCGCTGGAGGAGCTGGTTGCCGGCCGGGTGGTGAACCAGATCACGGTCGATGCGGCCACCGCGCACCACGCCCGGGTGGCACTGGACCAGATGCTGGCACTTCCGGGCGCGGACACCCCGCCGCCGACCGCCAACTGATCACTCTGCGTAGTGCCCTTGGTAGGTATTAGTGCCGGATCACCCAAATAACACTCTGCGGGCGGTGTGACCGGTTCCATTCTCATCCCCGAGGACTATGCTGCCGGAGCAACGACGCAGGCGACTGTTTCATCACGGCCGCATCCGGGGTACCGATCCACACCGTCGACCCCACCATCAACACGGCAGCACCGACGCGCTGGAGGTTGCGTTGACCGACGACGTCCTGGTCGTGCACGGAGGCACTCCGCTGGAAGGGCGGATCCGAGTGCGCGGCGCGAAGAACCTGGTCTCCAAGGCGATGGTCGCCGCGCTGCTCGGCGACAGCCCGAGCCGGCTGTTCGACGTGCCGAAGATCCGCGACGTCGAGGTCGTCCGGGGCCTGCTCGGGCTGCACGGCGTCAAGGTGACCGACGGCAACGAGGACGGCGAGCTCGTCTTCGACCCGGCCAACGTCGAGAGCGCCAGCACCGACCAGATCAACGTGCACGCCGGGTCCAGCCGGATCCCGATCCTCTTCTGCGGCCCGCTGCTGCACCGGCTCGGGCACGCCTTCATTCCGGACCTGGGTGGCTGCCACATCGGGCCGCGCCCGATCGACTTCCACCTCCAGGCGCTGCGCGAGTTCGGCGCGACGGTCGACAAGCGGCCGGAGGGTCTGCACCTGTCCGCGCCGAACGGCCTGCACGGCACGAAGTTCGCGCTGCCGTACCCGAGCGTCGGCGCCACCGAGCAGGTGCTGCTGACCGCGGTGATGGCCGAGGGCGTCACCGAGCTGCGCAACGCCGCGGTGGAGCCCGAGATCATCGACCTGATCTGCATCCTGCAGAAGATGGGCGCGATCATCAAGGTGCACACCGACCGGGTGATCGAGATCCAGGGCGTGCCGAAGCTGCACGGTTACACGCACCGGCCGATCCCGGACCGGATCGAGGCGGCGAGCTGGGCCGCGGCGGCGCTGGCCACCCGCGGGCACGTCGAGGTGCTCGGCGCGCAGCAGGCCGACATGATGACCTTCCTGAACATCTTCCGCTCGGTCGGCGGCGAGTACGAGGTCACCGACGCCCGCCCGCCGAAGCTCGGCGACCCGGGCCAGGAGGGCGGCATCCGGTTCTGGCACCCGGGCGGCGAGCTGAACGCCGTGGCGCTGGAGACCGACGTGCACCCCGGTTTCATGACCGACTGGCAGCAGCCCCTGGTGGTCGCGCTCACCCAGGCCCGCGGCCTGTCGATCGTCCACGAGACGGTCTACGAGCAGCGGCTGGGCTACACCGAGGCGCTGAACTCGATGGGCGCCAACATCCAGGTCTACCGGGACTGCCTGGGCGGCACCCCGTGCCGCTTCGGCCGGCGTAACTTCAAGCACTCCGCGGTGATCGCCGGTCCGAGCAAGCTGCACGCGGCCGACCTGGTCATCCCGGACCTGCGGGCCGGGTTCAGCCACCTGATCGCGGCGCTCGCCGCCGAGGGCACCTCGCGGGTCTACGGCGTCGACCTGATCAACCGCGGCTACGAGGACTTCGAGGCGAAGCTCGCCGACCTGGGCGCGCACGCCGAGCGACCATAACCTCGCTCACCGCAAGTTCGCGCCCGGTGCACCGCGATGTGCACCGGGCGCCTTCGGTTGGCTACCCTTTCGGCGTGCCGTCGCTGTTTCGCCGCAAGTCCGCCGACCTCGTAGACGAGGCTGTCACCTCCGTGACGCCCGACGAGGCGTCCACCGCTGAGCGCCCCCGGGCCTACACCCCGGCCAAGGGGCGTGAGACCCCGAAGCGGCCGACCGTCGGGCGGCGCCCCGCTGGCGGCGCCCCCAGCAAGCCGCTGACCAAGGAGGAGGCGCGGGAGCGCCGCCGGCAGCTGCGCGCCGAGTCGGCGGCCGAGTTCCGCCGCGAGGGCGGTCCGCGCGACCGCGGCCCCGAGCGGCTGCTGGCCCGCAACGTGGTCGACTCCCGGCGTACGGTCGGCACCTGGTTCTTCGGCGGCGCGCTGATCGTGCTGATCGGGTCGAACGCGGCGATGCCGCCGGAGGTCCGGCTCGTCTCCAACCTGCTCTGGGGCGCGTTGGCTCTCGGCGTGGTGGTCGACTCGATCCTGATCTCCCGCAAGATCGGCAAGCTGGTCCGCCAGCGGTTCCCCAAGACCGACCAGCGGATGGGCTCGCTCTACCTCTACGCGATCATGCGGTCGATCACCTTCCGCCGGATGCGTACCCCGGCGCCGCAGGTCAAGATCGGCGACAAGGTCTGACCCGCGGGCGGCGGTGACCGGCACCGGCCGCCGCCGTAGCGCTCGCGGCGTTGTCGCGAAGCCTCCCGGCCGCTGGCGTTCGTTGTAGCGTACGAATGGTCCACCCTGGTGAACCTGGTCGACTCGTTCGTCACACCGAACACCGACGGAGTGCAGATGGCCGCCGAATCGGCTCCCCCGCTGGCCACCATCGCCGCCGCGCTGCGCCGGGAGCGGGAACGGGTCGGCATCCCGCTCAGCGAGCTGGCCAAGCGGGCCGGGATCGCCGAGTCCACCCTCGCCCAGCTGGAGGCGGGGACCGGCGACCCGAGCGTGGAGACGCTCTGGGCGCTCGGCGACGCACTAAACGTGCCGTTCAGCCGCCTGGTCGAGCCACCGCGGGCGGCCGTCCGGGTGATCCGGGCCGGTGACGGCCCCCGGGTCCGCTCCGAGCACGCCGATTTCGCCGGCACGCTGCTCAGCGCCGGCTCGGCGCACCTCCGCCGGGACATCTACCTGATCGAGCTGGAGCCCGGCGCGGTCCGCACCACGGACGCGCACACCCCTCGCAGCGTCGAGCACGTCGTGGTGGCGGCCGGCCGGCTCCGGGTCGGGCCCGAGTCGGACCTGGTCGAGCTGGGCCCGGGCGACTACGCGACGTTCCCCGGGGACGAGCCGCACAGGTACGAGGCGATGGCCCCCGGCACCTTCGCGGTGCTGGTGATGGAGCACCCCTGAGCCGCGCTCACCCCGTCGGGGCGGCCTCGGCGGCCGGGTCCGGCCCGGCCGGCGACGGCAACCGGGGCACCGAGCCGTCCACCGGGGCCGGGGCGCCGGCCGGTGCGCGGTAGAGGCGGGCCACCACCTCCTCGATGTCCGGTTCGACGACCGCGATGTCCCGCAGGGTGGCCAGCCCGGCCAGGCCCGAGACCACCTCGGCCACCCCGGCGGACTCCAGCGCGTACACCAGCCGGCGGCCGTCCGGCGCGACCTGGCGCAGGTGCGCGCCGGGCAGAGCCGGCGGCTCCGGCAGCGGCGTGTCCAGGTCGGCGACGACCAGCCGGCGGGAGCCGTACCGGCGGTGCAGCTCGGCGATCGAGCCGTCGTGCACCACCCGGCCGTGGTCGATGACCACCAGCCGCCGGCAGAGCCGCTCGATGTCCGCGAGGTCGTGGGTGGTCAGCACCAGCGTGGTGTCGCCGGCCCGGCCCAGCTCACCGAGGAAACCCCGGACCGCCTGCTTGCTCACCACGTCCAGACCGATGGTCGGCTCGTCGAGGAAGAGCACCTCCGGACCGTGCAGCAGCGCGGCGGTCAGCTCGCCGCGCATCCGCTGGCCGAGGGAGAGCTGCCGGACCGGAACGTCGAGGAAGCCGTCCAGATCGAGCAGGTCCCGGCAGCGGACCAGCCGGGCGGCGTGCTCGGCGGCGGGCACCCGGTAGATGTGCCGGAGCAGGCCGAAGGACTCCCGCAGCGGCAGGTCCCACCAGAGCTGCGAGCGCTGCCCGAAGACCACGCCGATGCGTCTGGCGAGCTGGATGCGCTGGGCCACCGGGCGCAGCCCGCAGACGCGTACCTCGCCGGCGGTGGGCATCAGCACGCCGGTGAGCATCTTCAGGGTGGTGGACTTGCCGGCCCCGTTCGGGCCGATGTAGCCGAGCATTTCGCCCCGCCCCACCCGCAGGTCGATCCCGTCGACCGCGGCCCGGATCCGGTTCTCCCGGCGCAGCCGGCCGGTCTTCACCCGTACCGTGAACTCCTTGCGCAACCCGCGCGTCTCGATTGCGTTCATGACCCCGTACTCCGGTAATGGCGGATGCCGAAGCGCCAGGCCACGGCGGCGGCTGCGGCGGCGAGCAGCGCGACGCCCGGCGCGGCCCAGCCCGCCCAGGACGGCAGGCCCAGCGGGTCCGCGCGGCCGAGCAGCGCCAGCGCCGGCTGGTAGCTGACGAAGGCGAAACCCAGGCCGTACGCGAAGAGCGCCCGGAACCAGCCGCCGTAGACGGTGACGGGGTACGACGTGAAGTCGCGCCCGCCGTAGGTGACCGAGTTGGCCAGCTCGCCCGACTCGATCCAGAAGAACGAGACGGTCGCGGTGGCCACGAAGACCGAGCCGAAGAAGACCGCACCGGCGACCGGGGCGAGGACCACCAGCAGCACCCGGCCCGGCGTCCAGTGGAGATCGGCCGAGGCGACCGCGACGATCCAGACGGTGAGCCCGAACAGCGCCCGGGAGACCTTGCGCAGCGGCAGGTCCATCAGGAGCAGCTGCGGCAGCGCACCGAGCGGCCGCAGCAGCACCGCGTCCAGCAGGCCGGTGCGCACGTAGCGGGGGATCCGCTCGATGTTGCCGACCAGCAGGTCGGCGGTGGCGAACGCGAACGCGGAGAGACCGACCATCAGCAGCGCCTCGCGCAGGGTGAACCCGCCCAGCTCCCGGGTCACCCCGAAGATGACCAGCACGGTGACCACGTCGAAGAGGGTGGCCCCGAGGTTGCCCACCAGGTCGATCGCGAACGAGGCGCGGTACGCGGTCTGCGACCGGGCCTGCGCGCCGAGCAGCGCCCGGTACGCGGTCAAAGTCCCGCCCCGCCGCTCAGCCACCCTGCACCACCAGCCGGTGCTCGGCGCGGCGCTGCACCAGTCGGCAGGCGGCCAGCAGCAGCGCGGCCCAGCCGACCTGGAGGGCGACCAGCCCCACCTGCACCGGGGTGGGGTCGCGCTCCACCAGCACGTCGAGCGGGGTCTGGAAGAGGCTCGGCAGCGGGGTGGCGATCCACAGTGGCAGGTAGAGCCACTCCGGCAGGAAGCGCAGCGGAAAGTAGAGCCCGGCCAGCACACCCGAGCCGAGCGTCCAGAGGATGATCGGCCCGCGGACGTCGTCCAGCCAGTAGGCGGTGGCGTTGACCAGGAACCGGCAGGCGAAGCAGAGCACCACCGCGACGCCGGCCGAGACGACGAAGAGCGGCGCGGTGGGCCAGCGGGTCGGCAGGTGCACGTCGAAGAAGAGCGGCCCGACCAGCACCGGCGGCAGCAGCCGGGCCACCGCCGCGTACCCGGCGCGGCCCAGGTCGGCGGCGAGGTAGGCGGTGACCGGGTGGACCGGCCGGAGCAGGTCGGTGACGACGTCGCCGGTGCGGATCCGGTCGGCCAGCTCCGTCCAGCCCCAGAGCAGGACCACGGCGAGCAGCCCCTGCCCGACCCAGACGAAGGTGGCCAGCTGCGCCCGGTCGTACCCCGCCACCTCGCCGACCGCGCCGGCCACGGCGAGCAGCAGATAGCAGCGCAGGAAGCCGAACACGGAGTTGGTGACGATCCCGGCCAGCGCCGCCTGGCGGTAGGTGGAGTATCGTCGGAAGCCGGATGCGGCTATAGACCCAAATGTCCGAAACCATCGGATAACGTTTGAGGTGGTGGACGGTGCCACAGTGGCGGTGACCGAGCCCACGCCGATACCCTCCATCCGCAGCCACGCCCTGCCGGAATGGGCGACTCTACCGGCGGGTCGGGTGCCCAGCGCGACAATTGGCAACGAGGTGACAACGCCGTGAGCGAGCGGACGCGAGCCGGCCACCGGAGCGCGGTCGTCGGCGACCGGACGCCCGGTGGTCACCGCATCGCGGCCGCGCCCGCAGACCGTCAGGGGGACACCGGCACGCGCCCCGGGCGTGACGACGGGCCCACCGGATGAGCAGCCGGTACGCCGACCGGTGGTCGGATCCGGCCGAACCGTCCTGGGTGGTCGAACCGACCCACGAGTGGCACCCCCAGTTCCCGGGCCAGCGCTACCCCGGCGACATCGGCGTGCAGCACGCACCGCCGCCCCGGGGACGGGCCGCCGTGGTCGGCCGCGCCGACGTGCCCCCGCTCGCCCCGGCCCGTCCCGACGGCACCTACCTGGGCCGGTCCTGGGCTGATGACCCAGCGCCCGAGGAGAGCTGGGACGGCGGCGGCCGGTACGACAGCCGCGAAGGACGACGGCACGACGACGAGCCGTACCGCCGCCCCCGTGCCGAGCCGTCCTGGCCCGACGAGCGCCCTCCGGCCCGCCGACCCGCGGCGGACGGTCGTACCGAGTGGTCCGACCGTCGCTCCCGGACTGAGGAGCGCCACGGCCGGGACAACGGCTGGCACCGCGAGCCGCCGGAGCACGACCGCCACGAGACCCGCCCGTCCCGGTCCGAGCCGGTCGGGCGCAGCCACCCGTACGCCCCGCCGGTCTCCCCCGCGCCCCGCCACGACTCGGACTGGCTGCCCGAGCCGGAGGAGGAGCAGCCCCGCCGCCGGGACGGCGCGGAACGCCCGGCCGCCGGCCCCGACCGCCGACCGGCCGAGGGCAACGGCCGCACCCGCTACCCGTGGGGGCACGCCGCCGAGCGGGAACGCCAGCCCGACGGCCGTCACCCGGACGACCGCTACGCCGACGGCGGCCGTGACCGCTCCGGCCCGCGCGGCGCCGCCGGGCAGCCGCGGTACGACGACCGGCCCCACCGCCCCGACCGCGACCCGGCCGGACCTCGGCAGGGCGACGACCGGCCGCGCCGCCCGGAGCCGGACCGCACCGGGCACTCCCGGTACGAGGACGACTGGGCCCACCAGCCCGACCACCATGGACGCCCGCGCTACGAGCTGGACCCGCGCCACGAGACCGAGCGGCGGCACGAGCCCGAGCGGCGCTACGCCGCCGAGCGGCGCCACGACGTCGAGCAGCGCCACGAGCCCGAGCCGCGCCGGCAGCAGCCGCCCGAGGTCGCCGGCCGCGCCGAGCCGTACGCCGAGCGCCGACCGCGCGGGGAGACGCGGCCGGAGGCGTACCGCGAGCCACGGCCGCAGCCGGCCCCTGAGCACGACCGCGGCCTGCCCTGGCCCGCGCCCGGCCCGGTGCGCCAGGACGGTGGCTGGCACTCCGGGCCGCGCGCCGAGCCCAGGCCGGAGCAGCGCCGGCCGGTCGAGCCCGGTGTGCCGCCACAGGCCCGGCCCGAGCCACCCGGCCGGTACGACGAGCCGTACCGCGCGCCCGCACGCCCCGCCGGCCCGGCAACCCCACCCGGCCCGCCGAGTCGGGATATCCCCGTCTCGCCGGCCGCCGGCCCGGCACCCGTCTCCGGACCGCCGGTCTCCCCGGCTCCGGGCCGACCCACGCCCGCCTCCGGACCGCCCGTCTCCCCCGCTGCCGGCCGACCTACGCCCGTCTCCGGACCGCCCGTCTCCCCCGCCCCGGGCCGACCCGCGCCCGTCGCCGGGCGACCCGACTCCCCGGCTCCCGGCCGGCCCGCGCCGCCGGTCCCGCCGGCCCGGGCCCACCCCCGCCCGGTGGGCCCGGTCGCGCCCACCTCGGGCGACCGGCCCGACCAGCCCGGCCACCTCGGACGACCGGAAGCCGGCGGTCCACCGTCGGGCCGCGCGGCCTCTCCGCCGTCGGCCGCGCCGGTCTCCCCGGCGTCGACCGGGCCCGTCTCCCCGGCGCCGGTCTCCGGGGCGGCCGGCCCGGTCCAACGACCGCCCGCCGCGCCCGACGATCCGCCACCGGTCGGTGGCCCGCCGGCCGCCCGGCTCCGGCTGGAGTTCCTGCCGGCCGAGCCGGTGGCCGGACAACCGGCGGCCCCGGCCCACCCCGAACCGCCGTCCCGACCGGACGCTCCCCCGCCGCGCTATCCCGGGGCGGGCACCGCCGAACAGCGTCTTTCCGCGCGGCCCGGCCCGGGTTACCCGACCGAGGATTCCGCCCCGGTCTCGCCGAGCGGCCACCGGTTCGCGCCGCCGCCCGCACACCACGGCGGCGACCGTCCGGCCCCGAGCCGGTGGGAGGACCGCCCGGTCTCGGCGGCCCCGCACGACCGCCCAACCCCGACCCGGTCCGACGACGGCCCGGTCTCCGCGCCGCCGAGCTACCGCCGGCCGGTCTCCGGCCCGCCGGCCGACGTGCCCGCCCGGCCCACGTCGGAGACTCCGACGCCGCCGCCCCCCGGCATGCCCCGGGTGTACGTCCCACCGCCCCCGTCGGAGCCGCCCGCGCCGGCCGTCCCGGGCGAGGCCGAACCGACCACGGGCACCGCCACCGGTGGACCGGACGCCTGGTTCCAGCCCAACCGCCCCGAGCCGGACGAGTCCGACCAGGACAGCACCGGCGGCGAGGCGCGGACCGACCTGACCGCCGCCCCGCAGCCGGCGAGCCTCGACGACGGCCCCAGGGCGGTCACCGAGCCCGCAGGCGGGGCGGACGCCCCGGCCGGGACAGCCGCCGACCCGGCGGCGTCCGCGCGCCCGGTCTCGCCGGCGCACCCGACGCCGCCCGCGCAGGAACCGCCGGCACCCGCCGACGCATCGACGCCACCGGCCCATCCGACCTCGGCGTCACCGGCCTTCCCGACCTCGGGGTCACCGGCCTTCCCGACCTCGGGGCCACCGGCCTTCCCGGCCTCGCCGGCACCGGCCGACCCGGCGTCGACCGACTCTGACCGCACGCCGCACGCCGACGCGACACCGGCGGCCCGGCCGGTGTCCGCGCCGCCGGCCGATCCGACGCCGTCCGCCGACGTCGCGCCCGCGCTCGCCGCCCCGGACGGCACGTCGGTGCCACGCCCGGTGTCCGCGCCGCCCGGCCTCGCGCCCGGCGGCACCCCGCCGGCACCAACCGTTCCGACCGGCGGCCCCGCACCGGACCCCGCGCCCGGCACGGGACCGTCGCCCACCACCGCCGCACCCGCTGCCCCCACCCGCCCGGTCTCCGCACCGCCCGCCGCGCCGGTCTCCGCGGTCCCGGCCCGCCCGGTCTCCGCACCGCCCGCCGCGCCCGTCTCCGCAGTTTCGGCTTACCCGGTCTCCGCACCGCCCGCTGCGCCCGTCTCCGCGGTCCCGGCTTACCCGGTCTCCGCGCCGCCCGCCGCCGCCTCGCTGCCAGAGGAGGCCGACGAGCGGCCGGCCGCCTCCTCGGCGCTCCCGGCCGCGCCGGCGGGCCTCGAAGTGCCCGACGGTGAACCACGGCTGGCACCCGGCACCGGTTCCCCGACGCTGGCCGAGTCCAACCGGCCCGCCTCGCCGGTGGCACCGGTGTCACCTCCGGCCTCCTCGTCCGGAGTGGACACCGCCGCGAGCCCGATCTCCGCGCCGCCGGCCGGACCCGCCTCCGAGCCACCCCCGTCCGCCGTGGTCCCGCAGCCCGCGACGCCCGTCTCGGCCCCGCCGTTCTCCGCCGCCGCAGCCCACCCGGTCTCCGCGCCGCCCGCCAGCTCTGTCTCCGGGCCGCCCGCCGCGCCCACCTCCGCGCCGCCCGCCGCGGCCCGGCCCGCCGAATGGTCACCGGCCTCGGCCGAGGCCGGATCCGGCGCCATACCGGTGTCCGCACCACCCGCCGTCGCCACGCCGGTCTCCGCACCGCCCGCGGGGCCGGTGTCAGCGCCGCCCGCCAGTTCGGTCTCCGCGCCGCCCGTTGGGCCGGTGTCAGCGCCGCCCGCCAGTTCGGTCTCCGCACCGCCCGCCGGGCCGGTGTCAGGGCCGCCCGCCACGCCGGTCTCGGCGCCACCCGTGGCGCCGCCGGCGCGGAGCGCGGCCGAACAGGGCGACCCCGAGCAGGTGCTGGCGAGCTACCGCTGGCGACTGGATCCCGGGACGCTGCGCGAGGTCCCGGAGGAGCCGGACGAGCTGCGGACGATCCGGCGGCGGCTGACCGAGAAGCTCGGCTCGGCCGTCGACAACAAGGCCCGCGCCCGGCTGCTCAGCCTGCGCGCGGTGGTCTCCCGGATCCTCGGCGACCTGGACGACGCGCTGGCCGACGGTCGGCTGGCCCTCACCTACGCGGAAGCGACCGGCGAGCTGCGCCGCACCGCGCTCGCCCAGGCCCGGCTGGCGCACGTGCTGCGCTGGCGTGGCGACTTCGCCGAAGCGGACCAGCTCTTCGCGCGGGCCAACTCCGCCGAGCTACCCGACCGGCTCCGGGCCGCGCTCTACGAGCACTCCGGCCGGTCCTGCTACGACCAGGGTCGGTACATGGAGGCCTGCCAGCATTTCGAGCGGGCGCTCGACCTGCGCGGCGCCGGGGACGCCGAGCTGCTGGACCGGGTCCGGCTCGGCCTGGACGCGGTCGCCGAGCGGGCCGCGGAGCGCGGCTTCGGGCCGTACCCGCGCGGCGAGAACGAGGTGCTGGAGCGCGGCGTATCCCCGGTGCCGGCGCGCGACGGCGTGCTCTGGGGTTTCGCGGACCCCCACGGTGACCTGGTGATCCCGGCCCGGTACGCGGAGGCGCAGCCGTTCCGGGAGGGGCTGGCCTGGGTCCGCCGCCCGGAGACCGATCGCTGGTCGCTGATCGCGCTCACCGGCACCACGGTGATCGAGCCGACGTACCTCGCGGCCCGGTCCTTCTCCGACGGCCTGGCCTGGGTGGTCCGGGACGGCAACGCCGGTTGGCAGGCCATCGATCCCACCGGCGACGTGGTGGTCCCACCCGGCTTCGCCGACGTACGCCCGTTCCGCAAGGGCGTGGCCGCGGTACGCCGGGAGGGCTGGGGCGCGGTCGACCGGACCGGCCGGATCGTGGTGTCTACCCGCTACCACGGGCTGCGCACCGAGCTGGCCGACGGCCGGCACGTCGACGGCTTCACCGACGAGGGCCTGGCCGTGGTGGAGGTGAGTGGCCGCCTTGGTGTGGTGGACCGCGGCGGCGCGCTGATCGTCCCGCCGGTGCATCCGGCGCTGGCCATCCACCCGGTCGCCTTCCTGGTCGGCACCGGCACCGGGCGGTGGGGTGCGCTCGACCGGCGCGGCGAGCCGCTGATCGACCCGGTGCACCACAACCGCGACGGCGTCGTCGACGAGATCAACCGGCTGCTCACCGACACCAACCCGGTGCTCTAGGCACCCTCCCGGGCCGTGCGGTACGGCCGCTCCGCGAGCCCGCACACACCCCGGGCCGGCCGCGCAGAGGCCGGCACGGCACCGGGATAGGGTCGGGTTCATGGAATTCCGTCACCTGGGCCGTTCCGGCCTGATGGTCAGCGAGATCTCGTACGGCAACTGGATCACCCACGGTTCGCAGGTCGAGGAGGACGCGGCGTTCGCCTGTGTGCGGGCCGCCCTCGACTCCGGCATCACCACCTTCGACACCGCCGACGTCTACGCGGGCACCCGCGCCGAGGACGTGCTCGGTCGCGCGCTCGCCGACGAGCGGCGTGAGGGGCTGGAGATCTTCACCAAGGTGTACTGGCCGACCGGGCCCGGCCGCAACGACCGGGGCCTGTCCCGCAAGCACATCATGGAGTCGATCAACGGCTCGCTGCGCCGGCTGCGCACCGACTACGTGGACCTCTACCAGGCCCACCGGTACGACTACAGCACGCCGCTGGAGGAGACGATGGAGGCGTTCGCCGACGTCGTGCACTCCGGCAAGGCGCACTACATCGGCGTCTCCGAGTGGAAGGCGTCGCAGATCCGCGAGGCGCACCAGCTGGCCCGGGAACTGCGCATCCCGCTGGTCTCCAACCAGCCGCAGTACTCGATGCTCTGGCGCGTCATCGAGGGCGAGGTCGTGCCCACCAGCGAGGAGCTGGGCGTCGGGCAGATCGTCTGGTCGCCGATGGCGCAGGGCGTGCTCTCCGGCAAGTACCAGCCGGGCCAGCCGCCGCCGGCCGGCTCCCGCGCCACGGACGAGAAGTCCGGCGCCGGTTTCATCGCCCGGTTCATGACCGACGAGGTGCTCAGCCGGGTGCAGCGGCTCCGTCCGCTGGCCGAGCAGGCCGGGCTGACCATGCCTCAGCTGGCCATCGCCTGGGTGCTGCAGAACCCGAACGTCTCCTCGGCGATCATCGGCGCGTCCCGCCCGGAGCAGGTGCGGGACAACGTCGCGGCGGCCGGGGTGAAGCTCGACGCCGAGTTGCTCAAGGCGATCGACGAGATCGTCGACCCGATCACCGAGCGCGACCCGGCGAAGACCGAGAGCCCGGCGCAGCGCCCGTGACACCCACCCGGTCCGGCCGGCGCTCGCGCGTCCGGCCGGACCGGGACCGGCAATCCCCGCTGACCCGTCCCGACCGGGACCGGGCGACCCCCGTCGGCTCGGGTGCCGGTCAGCCGCGCCAGAAGCGGATCAGGTCGAACCCGGCGGCGTAGAGCCAGGACGGCAGGCCGAGCACGTCGCCGACGGCGAAGACCCCGCCGAAGAACCAGCCGCTGATCCGCGGGTTCCACAGCAGCGCGAAGAGCAGGATGAATCCGTACGGGGCGAAGAGGTCGTACATCTTGCGCCACTGCGGATTCAGCCACGGCTGGATCATGTTGCCGCCGTCCAGCCCCGGCACCGGCAACAGGTTGAGCACGCTCGCGGTGAGCTGAAGGAACGCCAGCAGCGCCACCCCGGCCCAGAACTCGACCGACCCGCCGACACCGATGCCGACCCGCAACGCCAGCACGAGCAGCAGCGTGAAGAGCACGTTGGTGGCCGGGCCGGCGAGGCTGACCAGGGTGTGCCGCAGCCGCCCCGGGATCGCGTGCCGGTCCACCCAGACCGCGCCGCCGGGCAGGCCGATGCCGCCGAGGAGCACCACCAGCACCGGCAACGCGATGGAGAGCAGCGGGTGGCTGTACTTCAGCGGGTTGAGGGTCAGGTAGCCACGGTGCGCCACGCTCCGGTCGCCGGCCCGGAACGCCACGACCGCGTGGGCGTACTCGTGAAGGCAGAGCGAGACCAGCCAGCCGGAGACCACGAACCCGAAGACGTCCAGCCGGACGTTTCCGATCCCGTTCCAGGCCAGCACGCCGGTGGTCACGAAGAGCGCGACCAGGGCCAGGAAGATCGGGCTGGGCCGCAACGCCGCCCGGGGCACGCCGAGCACCAACGGCTCACCGCCCGGGCGGTCGTAGCCCATCACTCGGCCGCGGGCAGCAGGCTCATCCGGTACTCGACCCGATCGTCCTCGACGAGCGCGACCGAGGTGACGCCGGACGCCGCGAGCTCCCGCCAGGCCTGACCGATCCAGGATTCGGCGTCGGCCTGGCTGCCGAACGACTCCGTCGGTCCCTGCACCGACTGGCCGTCCGTGCCCTCGTACCGCCAGCTCCACGCCATGCCGCGTCTCCCCTCGCCGCCGAAGTCCCCGTGGGACGAACCCTCGCCAGCGTAGTCGGCCCGGCGCGCGACGGCCGCGCGCTCGGCTCCTGTGAGCGCGAGGAGTGAGCTTGCGAGCCCCGCAGTCGCGAACGAAAGGCGGACCTGCGGTGCCGCAAGGGGTGGATCGACGCGTCGGCGTCGGCCGGTACGGTGGCCCGGTGCTGACTCGGGGAGTGGTGCTCGGCGACCGGTACCGGCTGGACGAGCGGGTGGCGACGGGTGGGATGGGCGCGGTCTGGCGGTGCACCGACATCCTGTTGGAACGCGAGGTGGCGGTGAAGGTGCTGCTGCCGTCGCTGGTCGCCGACCCCGAGTTCACCACCCGGTTCCGGGCCGAGGCGCGGATGCTGGCCGCTCTGCGGCATCCCGGCGTGGTCGCGGTGCACGACGTCGGCCAGGCGGCCCTCGCCGACGGCAGCCGGGTCGACTACCTGGTGATGGAGTACGTCGACGGTGAGCCCCTGGTCGGCTGGATCGGCCAGGCCGGCCGGCTGGACCCGGCCTCCACCATGTCCGTGGTGGCGCAGGCCGCCGAGGCGCTGCACGCCGCGCATCTCGCCGGCATCGTGCACCGCGATGTGAAGCCGGGCAACCTGCTGGTCAAGCGGGACGGCCGGGTCGTGCTGGTCGACTTCGGCATCGCCCGGTCGAACGCCATGGCCAGCCTCACCGCGGCGAACATGGTGCTCGGCACCGCCTCGTACATGTCCCCCGAGCAGGCCACCGGGCAGCCCGTCTCCGCCGCCACCGACATGTACGCGCTCGGCGCGGTCGCGTACTACTGCCTCGCCGGGCAGCCGCCGTTCGTCGGCGCGAACCCGCTGGAGGTGGCGCTGCGGCACCAGCAGGACGAGCCGGCACCGCTGCCGCCGGGGACCCCGCCGGCGGTTGTCGAGTTGGTGACGCGGGCGATGGCGAAGCGGCCGGCGGACCGGTTCGGCAGCGCCGCCGAGATGGCCCGGGCCGCCGCCGAGGCACGCGACGCCACCCTCGCGACCATCCCGCTCTCCGCCCGGCCACCGTGGGCGCTGGCCGGCCCGGCCCCCGCCGGCCCGCCCGTTCCACTGACGCCCCCATCGGCGACGCCGACCCCACCGACGCCGCCGGCACCGGCGACGCCGCCCGCACCGACCCCACCGACGCCGCCGACGGTCTCACCGGCGTTGTCCGGCGGTGCGCCGACTCCGCCGACCGGCGGGCCGGTCACCCCGGCGACCCCGTTCACACCGCCGACCGGCGGGCCGGTCACCCCCGCGGCCCCGATCACACCGCCGACCGGCGGGCCGGTCACCCCCGCGGCCCCGTTCACACCGTCGCCATTCGGGCCGGCCGGCGCGGCTCACCCGGCAGCCGGGCCCGATAATCCCGGCCCGGCGTCGGTTTCCGCCGGTCAGTCGGCCGGTCCGTCCCGGCAGGGCGGGTACCAGGTCGGCGTCGCGTCGTGGCCGGAGCCGGTGGCGGCGGCGGACACCCGGGAGGAGCCGCAGCGGCCGGCACCGGCCCGCCGGCGGCCGGCCCTGCTGGTCGGCGCGGGCGCGGCCGTGCTCGTCGCCCTGGTCGCCACGGTGGTCGTGATCGCGCTGCGCCCGGACGCCGGTGCCGGCGGCGAGGAGCTGCCGCCCGCACTGAGCGCCGAGTCGGCGGACGTCCCGCAGGAGCAGCTACCGGCGCCGGCCGCCACCACTCCGGGCCGCCGGCCCACGGCCACGCCGAGCGGCACCCGCTCGGCGCAGGCCGCACCGAGCGGCACCGCCGGCGAACCGGGCGCTCCGGCCGATGGTGCCGCGAGCACCGCGCCGACCGGGGGTGGCAGCGCCCGGCCGACACCCACCACGAGCAGCCCCAAGCCGAGCAAGCCCAACCCGTACACGGCGACGCAGGTCTGTGGCAGCGGCTACCAGGTGATCGACTCGGCGACGCTCACCGGCGGCGACGGCAAGCGCAAGGGGCGGGTCTACCTGCTCTACCACTCGGGCAACGGCTACAACTGCACGGTGACCCTCAAGGACAGCGCGGTCGGCACCGCGACGGCGGCCTCGGCCTACCTTGAGGTGCAGGGGCGGGCGCGCAGCACGGACAGCGGCTCCTTCGAGTACTACGCGGGGCCGGTCAGGGCCAGCGCCGCCGGGGCGTGCGTGAAGTGGGGCGGGTCGACCGGCGGGGCCAGCTATGCCAGCTCCTTCGAGCACTGCGACTGACCGCCCGGGCCGGCAGGCAACGGCACCCCTGGCGGCCTTAAGGTACGGGCATGTCGGTTGACGGGTGGAACACGGTCCTGGTGCTGGGTGGTATCCGGTCGGGCAAGTCCGAGTTCGCCGAGTCCCTGGTCAGCGAGGCGGCGGTGGTCCGGTATGTCGCCACCGCGCCCGAGGGGGACCCGGAGGACACCGAGTGGGCCGCCCGGCTGGCGGCGCACCGGGAGCGGCGGCCGGGCAGCTGGACCACCGAGGAGACCGCGGGCGACCCGCGCCGGCTCGCGGACGTGATCGCCGCCGCCGAGCCGAACGAGACGCTGCTCGTCGACGACCTCGGCGGCTGGGTGACCGTGCTGCTCGACCCGGCGCACCAACCGGCGGACGACACCGCGACCGTCGCCGAGCTGGCCGCCGCGGTACGTGGCTGCGCGGCCCGGCTGGTGCTGGTCAGCCCGGAGGTCGGCCTGTCCCTGGTGCCGGTCACCCCGGTCGGCCGGGCCTTCACCGACGCGCTGGGCGCGACCAACCGGGCGGTCGCGGACGCCTGCGACGCGGTGGTCCTGGTGGTCGCCGGCCAGCCGTCCTGGCTCAAGCCGGCCGCGAACGCCGCACCGGCCACCACGGCGACGCCGGCCGCCGTCCAGCCGGCCCTCGCCCCAACGGTCGCCGCCCCGCCTGTCGCCGCCCCGCCGGTCACCGTCAACGGCACCGCCACGGAGCCGACGCCGGAGCTGGTCCCGCTGCCGGAGGTGCTGACCCCGCCCCCGCCGATGCCCGCAGTAACCGAAGGCGGCAGCGGATGGTCCGCGCCGACCATGGCGCTGCCGGTGGTCGCCACCGGGCTGGTCATCCAGCCCGGCATGGAGTTGCCGATGCCCGACGAGTACGCCGGGCCACAGGCGATCGAGCGACTGGCGACCCTTGACGTGCCCGGCGCCGGTCTGGGAGTGCTGGACCGCGTGGTCGGGTTCGCCGCCGCCACCCAGGGCACCCCGACCCCGGCCGCCTGGGGCGCCACCCGGGTGCTGCTGCTGCACGGCGACCACGCGGGCGGGGCCGCCGCCGGCACCATGCCCGGCGAGTCGGCGCGCCGCGCCCGGCAGGCCCGCGCCGGGCAGGGTGCGCTGGCCCGGATGGCCGCCGAGAGCGGTGCCAGCCTCCAGGTGGTGGACGCCCCGACCGCCGGCCCGATCGAGAATGAGCCGGCGCTCACCGGCGAACAGGTCGAGTCCGCGCTGCGCTACGGCTGGCGGCTGGCCGAGGAGGCCGCCGAGTCCGGCGTACAGCTGCTGGTGCTGGCCGCGTGCGGAGCCGGCACCGAGGCGGCGGCCGCCGCGGTGCTGGCCGCCACCGCCGGCGCGGAGCCGCCCGCGGTGCTCGGTCGGGTGGTCACCGACGCCGGCGAGATCGACGACGCGGCCTGGATGCGCCGCTGCGCGGCGGTCCGCGACGCGCTGCACCGGACCCGCCGCTCGCCGCGCGGGGCCAAGGACGTGCTGGCCGAACTCGGCGGCGGCGACATCGCGGTCGCCACCGGCGTGCTGCTCGGCGCGACGGCCCGGCGGATCCCGGTGATGCTGGACGGACCGGTCGGGCTGGCCGCCGGCATGGTCAGCCGCGACCTGGCCGGGCAGGCCCGGCACTGGTGCCTGCTCGCCGACCACGGCGGGCAGCCGGCCGCTCGGCTGGCCGCCGACGTGCTCGGCCTGACCCCGGTGCTGGACCTGCGGCTGGATCTGGGCGAGGGCGCCAACGCGCTGGCCGCGCTGCCGCTGCTGCGCTCGGTGCTGTCGCTGGCCGCCTCGCTGCCGGTCCACCCGACGCTGGGCGGCGCGGCCGAGCCGGACGACGAGGAGACGGACGTCGAGGAGGACCCGGGCGCCGAGCCCGAGTTCACCGAGCCGGAGCCGGCCGGGCCCGGTCCGACCAGCACCGAGCCGGAGGAGCAGCCGGTGGACCCGTCGGGCTGGCGTGCCGGCTGAGCCGCGGCTCGTCGCGGGGGCGCGGCTGGCGCTCACCACGTTCAGCACGCTGCCGGTGCGTGCCGGCCGGATCGACCGGGCGGTCGCGGGCACCGCGATGGCGCTCGCCCCGGCGGTCGGCGCGCTGCTCGGCCTGCTCCTCGCCGGGGTGCTGCTGGTCCTGGCCGCGTTCGCCACGCCGCTGGTCGCCGCGGGTGTGACGGTCGGCGTCGGCGCGCTGCTCACCCGAGGGCTGCACCTCGACGGGCTGGCCGACACCGTGGACGCGCTCGGCTCCTACCGGAGCGGACCGGGCGCGTTGGAGATCATGAAGAAGCCGGACGTCGGTCCGTTCGGGGTGGTGGCGCTGGTCGTCGTCCTGCTGGTGCAGGCCGCCGCGCTCGCGGAGCTGGCCGGGCGGTCCTGGCCGGCGGGTCTGGCGGCGGTGGTCGCGGCGACCGCGGCCGGCCGGCTCGCGGTCACCCTGGCCTGCCGGCGGGGGGTTCCCGCGGCCCGGCCGGACGGGCTCGGCGCGCTGGTCGCCGGCACCGTCGGGCCGCTGGCCCCGGCGCTCGGCGCGGTCACCGTCGCGCTGGTGGCCGTCGCCGCGGTGCCGGGCCGGCCGTGGCAGGGGCCGCTCGTCGTCGCCGCGGCCCTCGCCGTCGCGACTCTGCTGCTGGCCCACGTGGTACGCCGGCTCGGCGGGATCACCGGTGACGTGCTCGGGGCGAACGTCGAGCTGGTCACCACGCTGGTCTACCTGGGTCTGGTGCTGTCCGGCTGAACAGGGTACGGCGCGCCGGGTAGCGTTCGGCTCGACAGCACCGGCGCCGCAAACCGGGGGACGAGAATGCTCATCACGGACGACTTCCTGCCCGTACCGGTCCCGGAGTCGCTCAACGCGACCTACCTGGTGCCCGTCACGGGTCTGCCGCGCGTCAGCACGAAGAGCGCGGTGGCGGCGCTCTCCGGCCGGCTCGCCGAGCCGGTGTACGGGCTGGCCCGGCAGATGCTGGACAGCCCCCTGATGAGCGTGGACATCCGGCCGATCGGTGAGTTCCCCGAGCTGCCGCCGGACCTGCTCACCGCCTTCGGCGCCACGGAGGCGCAGCTGGACCGGCTCGCCGCGGCCAGCCATCTGGTGGTGGTGCAGGCCGAGTACCGGCCGGGCTGGCCGCCGGCGCACGAGTGGTCGGCGCGGGCGGTGGCGGCGGCGGTCGCCGACTCGGTCGGCGGTGACGTGGTGGACGTCTTCGGGCTGCAGTTCCTGGACCCGGCCGCGGCGCTGCGGTCGCTCCCGGACGAGCAGGGTCGGATCCGGCTGGTCGACTGGGTGCTGGTGCCCTACTCGTCGGACGCCGACGGGCTCTGGTTCACCACCAAGGGGCTGCGCCGGTTCGGACTGCTGGAGTTGCAGACCCAGGGCGTGCCGGACCACCTGACCCGGGCCTGGGGCGCGGTGATGACGGGCGCGGCCCGGCGGCTGCTGCGCGACTGGACCGACGGGCTGGCCGGGGAGGAGGTGCCGGCGTTCGTGCAGCTGCCGGTGCTCGCCACGGTGACCGGGCACGACATCGCGGTGGCGTACGGGAACCCGGAGCAGCACGGCGCGACCGCCCCGGTGCTGCTGCGGCTGGAGTTGGACCCGGCGACCGACCCGGACGCCGACTCGTTCCTGAGCCTTCGCCCGCCGGCCGGGCACCCCGGGCCGGACGGCCGCTACTACGCCGCCGCCTGCGCCACCCTCTTCGCCGGGATCCAGCCGGACGTGCGGTACGCCCGCTCCGGGGACGCGATGAGCCGGGCGGTCGCCACCGCCCGGTCCGGCCTGGGCGACGTACGGGCCCGGTTCGTCGCCGGCCAGCTGCCCCGGGAGGCGCAGCTGGTGGTGAAGTACGGCCTGCCCGGCGACGACGGACCCGAGTACGTCTGGGCCGGGGTCACCTCCTGGGACGCCGCGGAACGGATCGTCGGCGTGAGCGCCAGCGACGCCGCCTCCGACCCGAGCGTGCGGATCGGCTCCCCGGTCGTGGTCGAGGCGACCGACGTCGTCGACTGGGCGGTGCTCGACGGCACCGGCGTCATCGAGGGCGGCTGGACCCAGGCCGTCCTGGACGCCGGCGAACGCCCCACCCCCAACCCCTGACCACCCACCCAGCCCTGCCCGGTCCCGCCCCACCACCACCTGGTTGATCAAGAGATTCGCGTCACGGATCACCCCGATCCTGACGCGAATCTCTTGATCAACAGTCCGGTGGCCGGCGCTACTTCACGGAGGGGTGGACGAAGGGGGGCCGGGTGAGGCGCATCGGGGTGCGGCGACCGCGGATGTCGACCTCCACCAGGTCGCCGTCGACCAGCCCGGCGGCGGTGTCCAGCAGGGCCAGCGCGATGCCCTGCTTGCGGGTCGGCGAGAAGGTGCCGCTGGTCACGGTGCCCACCGTGGCGTCACCGACGTACACGCTCATGCCGGGACGCGGGATCGCCCGGTCGACCGCCTCCAGGCCGCGCAGCGTACGCCGGGGGCCGGCGGCCTTCTCCGCGCGCAGCGCGTCGCGGCCCCAGAACGCCGGCTTGTCCCAGCCGACCGCCCAGCCCGAGCGGGCCTGCACCGGGGTGATCTCCAGCGACAGGTCCTGCCCGTGCAGCGGGTAGCCCATCTCGGTGCGCAGCGTGTCCCGCGCCGCGAGCCCGCACGGGCGCAGCGCGAACGCCTCGTCGGCGGAGAAGAGCGCGTCCCAGATCGTGGTGGCGTGCTCCGCCGGCACGACCAGCTCGTAGCCGAGCTCGCCGGTGTAGCCGGTGCGGCAGACGGTCAGCTCCACCGGGCCGGCGCCGCCGTCGAGGGTGGCCCCGGAGAAGCCGTCGAGGGTGGCCGCGGAGAAGCTCATGTACTCGTGCCCGGTCGGCAGGCCGAGCGAGGCGAGCAGCTCGGCCGAGCGCGGCCCCTGCACGGCGAGCACCGCGTACGCCTCGTGCTCGTCGGTGATCGTGACCGACGGCGGCGCGGCGGCGCGCAGCCGGCGGACCACCTCGGCGGTGTTCGCGGCGTTCGGGATCAGGAAGACGTGATCGTCGGCGTGCAGGTAGGCGATGATGTCGTCGACCACGCCGCCGGTGGCGTCGTCGCAGCAGAGCGTGTACTGCGCCCGGCCGGGGCCGATCCGGCCCAGGTCGTTGCTGAGACAGGCGTTGACGAACTCGGCCGCGCCCGGGCCGGTCACCCGCGCCTTGCCCAGGTGCGACACGTCGAAGACGCCCACCCCCGTGCGTACCGCCGTGTGCTCGCGCAGGACGCCGCCACCGGCGTACTCCAGCGGCATCTCCCAGCCCCCGAACGGGGCGAACTTGGCGCCGGCGGCGGTGTGCCGCTCGTGCAGCGGGGAACGGCGCAGCCGGGTCGCGGCGGCGTCGGTGGTCACCTCGGTCATGGGTGGCAACTTACCGGGGGCGGACCCGCTGGTTAGCATCGGCGGGACCCGCCGGAGCCGTCGGCGGGACAGCCCCGACGTCCGGCGGGTAGGTTGCCGCCGAGACCTTCACCGCCGGTACGCGGCCTCGCGACCGGCCCGGCCCGCCCGGAGTAGCTTCAGTGACATCGCCCCGTACCACCCTCAGCCTGGTCGACACCGACCCCGCCGAGCTCGCCGTCGACGCCATCGTGATCGGCGTGCACAGCCAGACCGGAGAGCAGGTTGCCACCAGCGGCCTCGCCGGCACCCTGCTGCTCGCCAGCGGCGCGGAGAGCATCGCGGCCGCCTTCGACGGCAAGCTCACCGAGACACTGGCGCTGCTCGGCGCGACCGGTGGGCCGGGCGAGGTGACCAAGCTGGCCACGCTGGGTACCGTCACCGCTCCGGTGGTGGCCGTGGTCGGCCTGGGCCCCGAGCCGACCGGTGCCGCGCCGAACCCGGAGGCGCTGCGCCGGGCCGCCGGCTCGGCCGTCCGCGCCCTGGCCGGTGCGGCCCGGGTGGCGGTGGCCCTGCCGCTGCCGGACGACGCCGACGCCCCGGCCGCCCTGCGCGCGGTCGCGGAGGGCGCGCTGCTCGGCGGGTACCGGTTCGCCGGTTACAAGACCCGGCCGCAGCCGGCTCGCCGTGAGCCGGTGGCCGACGTGCTGATCGCGGTGCCGGACGCCGCCGACAGCACCGCCCAGGCCGAGGTCGCGCGCGCCCAGGCGGTGGCCGGTGCGGTCCGGCTCAGCCGCGACTGGGTGAACACCGCGCCGAACGAGCTGCGCCCGCCGGCCTTCGCCGACGTGGTGGCGGCCGCCGCGCGTGACGCCGGGCTCGGCGTCGAGGTGCTCGACGAGGCGGCCCTGGCGGCCGGTGGTTACGGCGGCATCGTCGCCGTGGGCCAGGGCTCGGAGGCCCCGCCGCGGCTGGTCAAGCTGACCTACACCCCGCAGGGCGGCGGCACCGGCAAGCGGGTGGCGCTGGTCGGCAAGGGCATCACCTTCGACACCGGCGGCATCTCGATCAAGCCGGCCCAGGGCATGTGGGAGATGAAGTCCGACATGGCCGGCGCCGCCGCGGTCGGCGCCGCCATGCTGGCGGTGGCCGCGCTCAAGCCATCCGTCACGGTGACCGGTTACCTGCCGATGGCGGAGAACATGCCGTCGGGCACCTCGTACCGGCCCGGTGACGTGATCAGCATGTACAACGGCAAGAAGGTGGAGGTGCTCAACACCGACGCCGAGGGCCGGATGATCCTGGGCGACGCGATCGCCCGCGCCTGCGAGGACGGCTGCGACTACCTCTTCGAGACCTCGACCCTGACCGGCGGCCAGGTGATCTCGCTGGGTAAGCGGATCGCCGGCGTGATGGGCACCCCGGAGCTCTGCGAGCGGGTCCGCGTCGCCGGCGACGCGGTCGGCGAGCCGGCCTGGCCGATGCCGCTGCCGGACGACGTGCGCAAGGGCATGGACTCCGAGGTCGCCGACATCTCCCAGGTCAACGCCGGGATGGACCGCGCCGGGCACATGCTGCAGGGCGGGGTGTTCCTGCGCGAGTTCGTCACCGACGACGTGGCCTGGGCGCACATCGACATCGCCGGCCCGGGCTACCACTCGGGTGAGCCGACCGGCTACTGGACCAAGGGCGGCACGGGTGTCCCGGTCCGCACCCTGCTGCAGCTGGTGGACGACGTCGCCGCCAACGGCTGACCGACGAGCACGAGGAACGGGGCGCCCCAGCGGGGCGCCCCGTTCCGTGTCTCCACCCTCCCGGGCCCCGGACGTCGACCGGTCAGTACTGGTCGGGGCGGCGCTTGCGGCGCTCGTTGAAGTCGCGCATCCGCTGCGGGTAGCCCATCAGGCGCACGTCGTAGATCGGGATCGCCATCCGGTACGCGAACCGCCGGGCCCCGTCCGGGCCGTCGATCCGGCGGCGGGTCCACTCTCCGTCGTCGGCGATGAGCATCACGGTGGTCTCGGTGACGGTGGTCCGGGGCTCGATGAACGCCTCCACCCCGCGCCGGGTCCGGACAAAGCTCTCAAGATGCTCCAGATCGGCCCGGTCGGCCGCCCGGTCACGGCTCACCACACGCGCCTGCTTGCGGCGCCGGAACAACCCCACGGAGCTCTCCCCCACAATCCGTCATCGAAGACGGTGCCAAGCGTACGTGTCGGGGACGTGTCGTTGGGCACCTCACTACGCGCCCTGTGCCCGGTGGTGACAAGATGACCGAGGTGGGGTGTGCCCGGCATTGCCCTGCCGTGACCCCCGATGCAGCGACGCGACCTGGGAGTTGGACGTGAGCGAGCCGAACGACGCAACCTTCGACATCGTCATCCTCGGAGGTGGCAGCGGCGGCTACGCGACCGCGCTGCGCGCCGCCCAACTGGATCTCTCCGTCGCGCTGATCGAGAAGGGCAAGCTCGGCGGCACCTGCCTGCACAACGGCTGCATCCCGACCAAGGCCCTGCTGCACGCCGCCGAGATCGCCGACCAGACCCGCGAGTCGGAGCAGTTCGGCGTCAAGGCCGAGCTGGTCGGCATCGACATGGCCGGCGTCAACTCGTACAAGGACGGCGTGATCGCACGGCTCTACAAGGGCCTGCAGGGGATGCTCAAGAGCAACAAGGCGATCACCATCGTCGAGGGGCACGGCAAGCTGGTCGGCCCGAACGTCGTCGAGGTCGACGGCAAGCGCTACACCGGCCGCAACGTCGTGCTCGCCTCCGGCTCGTACGCCAAGAGCCTGCCCGGCCTGGAGGTCGACGGCGAGCGGGTCATCACCAGCGACCACGCGCTGACCATGGACCGGATCCCGGCCTCGGCGATCGTGCTGGGCGGCGGCGTGATCGGCGTCGAGTTCGCCAGCGTGTGGAAGTCCTTCGGGGTGGACGTGACCATCATCGAGGCCCTGCCCCGGCTGGTCGCGGCCGAGGACGAGGAGTCCTCGAAGGCGCTGGAGCGGGCGTTCCGCAAGCGGAAGATCAACTTCAAGGTCGGCAAGCCGTTCGAGAAGGTCGAGAAGACCGACAACGGCGTCAAGGTGACCATCGCCGGCGGCGAGACCGTCGAGGCCGAGCTGCTGCTGGTCGCCGTCGGCCGGGGCCCGACCACGGCCAACCTCGGTTACGAGGAGCAGGGCGTGAAGATGGACCGCGGCTACGTGCTGACCGACGATCGGCTGCGCACCAGCGTGCCGAACGTCTACGCGGTCGGCGACATCGTGCCCGGCCTCCAGCTCGCGCACCGCGGCTTCCAGCAGGGCATCTTCGTCGCCGAGGAGATCGCCGGGCAGAACCCGGCCGTGATCGACGAGGCCGGCATCCCGCGGGTCACCTACTGCGACCCGGAGCTGGCCTCCGTCGGCCTGACCGAGGCGAAGGCCAAGGAGCAGTACGGCGACAAGGTCAAGACCTACAACTACAACCTGGGCGGCAACGGCAAGAGCCAGATCCTCAAGACGGCCGGCTTCGTGAAGCTGGTCCGGGTCGAGGACGGCCCGGTGGTCGGCGTGCACATGGTCGGCGCCCGGGTCGGTGAGCTGATCGGTGAGGCGCAGCTCATCTACAACTGGGAGGCCTACCCGGCCGAGGTGGCGCAGCTCGTGCACGCCCACCCGACGCAGAACGAGGCCCTGGGCGAGGCGCACCTGGCCCTCGCCGGCAAGCCGCTGCACGCGCACGCCTGATCGAGAACTGATTCCGCGGCGTCCGGCGGCAGACGGGCGAGATCGCACCAGGGGAATGAAGGAGTCTTAGAAGATGCCGGTATCGGTCACCATGCCCCGGCTCGGCGAGAGCGTCACCGAGGGCACCGTCACGCGCTGGCTCAAGCAGGAGGGCGACACCGTCGAGGTCGACGAGCCCCTGCTCGAGGTCTCCACCGACAAGGTGGACACCGAGATCCCGTCGCCGGCAGCGGGCGTGCTGACCCGGATCGTGGTGGGCGAGGACGAGACCGCCGAGGTGGGCAGCGAGCTGGCCGTCATCGCCGGTGAGGGCGAGCAGGCCGGCGGCGGTGAGCCGCAGCAGCAGGCCCCGGCCGAGCAGCCGGTCGCCGCGCCGGCCCCGGAGCCGACGGCCGCCGCCGAGGGCACCGGCCCGGAGCCGGAGCAGGAGAAGCCGGCCCCGCAGGCGCCGGCTCAGGCCGCGCCGTCCGGCGGCGGCACCCCGGTCACCATGCCGGCCCTGGGTGAGAGCGTCACCGAGGGTACGGTCACCCGCTGGCTGAAGCAGGTCGGCGAGACCGTCGAGGTCGACGAGGCGCTGCTCGAGGTCTCCACCGACAAGGTGGACACCGAGATCCCCTCGCCGGTCGCCGGCACCGTGCTGGAGATCAAGGTCGCCGAGGACGAGACCGCGGCGGTCGGCGCCGAGCTGGCCGTGATCGGTGCCGCCGGCGCGGCCCCCGCCGAGGCCAAGCCCGAGCCGCAGCCGCAGCCGCAGCCCCAGGCCAAGCCCGAGCCGCAGGCCAAGCCGGCCCCGCAGCCCGAGCCGAAGCCGACTGCGGCCACCGAGCCGACCCCGGGCATGTCCTACAACGAGCCGGCTCCGGAGGCGGAGACCTCCGCGCAGCCGGTGCAGGCGGAGCAGCGGGCGGTGCCGGCGGCGGCGACCCCGACCCCGCAGCGCCCGTCGGCTCCCGCGCAGGGTGGCGGCGAGGAGGCCGCCGGCTACGTGACCCCGCTGGTCCGCAAGCTGGCCAGCGAGCACGGCGTCGACCTCTCCTCGGTCAACGGCACCGGCGTGGGTGGCCGCATCCGCAAGCAGGACGTGCTGGAGGCGGCGGAGAAGGCGAAGGCGGCCAAGGCCGCCCCGGCACCGGCCCCGACCGCTCCCCCGGCGGCGCCGAGCAAGCCGGCCGCGAAGCCGCAGCCGAGCGCGAAGCGGGGCAGCACCGAGAAGCTCCCCCGGATCCGCGCGGCCATCGCCAAGCGGATGCAGGAGTCGCTGCACGAGATGGCGCAGCTCACCACGGTGATCGAGGTGGACGTCACCAAGGTCGCCAAGCTGCGGGCGCAGGCGAAGGACGCCTTCCAGCAGCGGCACGGCGTGAAGCTCTCCTTCCTGCCGTTCTTCGCCCTGGCGGCGATCGAGGCGCTGCAGACCTACCCGATCGTCAACGCCCGGATGGACCTGGCGGGCGGGACGATCACCTACCCGGACGCCGAGCACCTCGGCATCGCGGTCGACACCGAGCGTGGGCTGCTGGTGCCGGTCATCCACAACGCGGGTGACCTCAACCTGGGCGGCATCGCCAAGCGGATCGCCGACCTCGCCGAGCGCACCCGGACCAACAAGATCAGCCCGGACGAGATCGCCGGGGCGACCTTCACGCTGACCAACACCGGCAGCCGGGGCGCCCTCTTCGACACCCCGATCGTGCCGTCGCCGCAGTCGGCGATGCTCGGCACCGGTGCCGTGGTGAAGCGTCCGGTCGTGGTCAACGACGCGGAGCTGGGCGAGGTCGTCGCCGTCCGGTCGATGGTCTACCTGGCGCTCTCCTACGACCACCGGCTGATCGACGGCGCCGACGCGGCGCGGTTCCTGGTCGCGGTCAAGGAGCGGCTGGAGGCCGGCAACTTCGAGCCGGAGCTGGGCCTGGCCTGATCCGCCGAGTACGCGAAAAGTGCGCCCCGGGGTGACCCGGGGCGCACTTTCGTCTTCACCACGTCGCGAATGCCGACTCAGGCCCGCAGCATCTCCTCGGAGACCCGCCAGAGCCGCTCGGCGGCCTCCGGGTCCATCGCGTACGGCGCGTACCCGGTGCGGGTGCCCGGCTGGTTAGGCCCGGCCTCCTGGCAGTCCTCGAAGTAGCGCCCGCCGACGTCCTCGAGCAGCGGCGAGGTGGCGATCAGCACCGAGGTCGCGGCGCCCTGCTCGGTCGTCTTCCAGTACGCGGCCCCGCCGCCGCTCTGCGACCGCATCCGGTTCAGCTCCTCGTCGCTGATGTAGCGCTGCAGGTTGGTCCGGATCGCGCCCGGCATCAGCGAGTTGGTGAGGATGCCCTCGTCGGCCCAGCGCCGGGTCGCCTGCAGGGCGAAGAGCACGTTGGCCGTCTTGGACTGCCCGTACGCCTCCCAGGGGTCGTACGGGCGGCGCTCGAAGTGGATGTCGTCGAAGACCACCGGCGAGCGCAGGTGGGCCGCCGAGCTGACCGCGACGACCCGGGCGCCACCGGCCGCGGCGAGCGCGCGGTGCAGGCCGGTGGTCAGCGCGAAGTGGCCCAGGTGGTTGGTGGCGAACTGCATCTCCCAGCCCTGCGGGGTGCGCATCTCGGGCGAGGCCATGATCCCGGCGTTGTTGACCAGGATGTGCAGCGGGCCGTCCCAGTTCGCCACGAACGTGGCCACCGAGGCCTGGTCGGCGAGGTCGAGCGGGGCGACCAGGATCCGGTCGTTGCCGGTGGTGGCGGTGATGTCCGCGGCGGCCTCCTGGCCGGCCTGCGGGTTGCGGACCGCGAGGGTGACGTCCGCGCCGGCCTGCGCCAGCGCCCGGGCGGTCTCCACACCGATGCCGGAGGCGCCCCCGGTCACGACGGCCCGGCGACCGGCGAGGTCGATGCCGCGCACCACCTCCAGCGCCGTTGTCTCGCGGGAGAAGGGCGTGTTCACGCGTGTGCTGGTCATGATCCATCCTTGTCGGCGGCGGCAGGCTCGCGTGGCCGGCCGTTACGATGGGAAGCGGAGGATCCTCCGTTACGGTCGAGCCTAACCGGAGGCTCCTCCGAATGCCAGCCGGCCACCGAGTGGCCAACCCGACACCCCGAGGGAGACGACGTGCCGGAGCCCGGCCCCAGACCGCTGCGGGCGGACGCCCAGCGCAACCGCCAGCGGCTGCTGGACGCCGCGGTAGGAGCGTTTTCCCAGCACGGACCGGAGGTAACGCTGGAGTCCATCGCCCGCAGCGCCGGGGTGGGTATCGGCACCCTCTACCGCCACTTCCCCACCCGGGAGGCGCTGGTCGAGGCGGCCTACCGCAACGAGCTGGCGAAGCTCTGCGACGCGGCCGGCGAGTTGCTCGACCGGCTGCCGCCGGACCAGGCGATCCGGGCCTGGATGGACCGGTTCGTCGACTACCTCTCCACCAAGCGCGGCATGGCCGACGCGCTGCGCCTCGTGATCGCCGCCGGCACCAACCCGTACGCCCAGAGCCGGGACCGGTTGCTCGGCGCGCTCGGCCTGCTGCTGACGGCGGGCGCCGCGGCGCAGACCGTCCGGGCCGACGTCCCGGCCGCCGACGTGCTGGCCAGCCTCAGCGGGGTCTCCCTCGCCGCCGGCGAACCGGCCCAGCGCGACCAGGCCCGCCGGCTGCTCGACCTGCTGATGGACGGGCTGCGCTACCGCGCCACGCACTGATCCGATTCCGCCCCCGGTGCCGCCCGCCCGCTGACAAACTCGACCGGTGGGGGGTCACCGCTGGCGCGACCGCCTGGGACCGGCGGTCTCGATCGCGCCTGGCGCTCGGGTCGACAAGTTCGAGGTCTTCTTCGACCTGGTCTTCGTCTTCTCCTTCTTCATCATCACGCGGGCCACCGCGATGAACATCAGCGGCACCAGCCTGCTGCACGCCATGCTCGTGCTCGCCGTGCTCTGGTGGTGCTGGGTGGTGCACAGCGTGGTCGCCACCCGGGTCCGGCTCGGCGAGGGCTTCGTCCCGGCGCTGATGGTGATCGGGATGGCCGCCCTCTTCTGCTTCGCGCTCTCCCTGCCGCAGGCCTTCGGGGACCCGCGCCAGACCGCTGCCGGGCCGTTGGTGGTGGCGATCAGCTACCTGGTGATCCGCGCCGTGCACCTGCTGCTCTACTGGCACATCGCCCAGGAGAAGCCGGGCGAGCGCCGGCTGCTGCTGAGGTACTCCCCGGAGGTGCTGGTCAGCACCCTGCTGCTGCTGGGCGCCGCGTTGATCCCGCCGTACATCACCGACGCGGGCCGCGCGGCCCTGGTACGCGACGGGCTCTGGGTCGCGGTGGTGGTCCTGCAGTACAGCAGCGGCCTGGTCGCCGGCGCCTGGGGGTGGACGGTGACCTCGGCCGAGCACTGGACCGAACGGTACGACCTGATCCTGATCATCGCGCTCGGCGAGTCGATCATCTCGGTCGGCGTCGGCGGCAACCTGCTCGGCCAACCGGTCACCTGGGGAGCCGTCGCGGCGGCCGTCTGCGGCATCGTCTTCACCGCCGCGCTCTGGTGGGCGCACTACGACGTGATCGGCCCGGCCGCCCGGATCGCCCAGCACGCCGCGGAGGGCCGCGCCCGGGTGGCCATGGCCCGCGACGCGTACGCCTACCTCTACCTGGTGATGATCGCTGGGATCATCCTCTTCGCCCTCGGCGCCGAGGAGGTCGTCCGGGAGATCGCCGACCCGCACATCAGCCTCCTGGAGCCGACCCACGGCCCCGGCGTGGCACTGCTCTACGGTGGGGTGGCCTGCTACTTCTGCGGCAACATGCTGTTCCAGTGGCGCACCCTGCGCACGCTCTCCTGGACCCGGGTCAGCGTGGTGCTGGTGCTCGGGAGCACCATCCCGCTGGCCGCCCGGCTGCCCGGGCTGGCCGCGCTCGGCCTGCTCACCCTGATCTGCGTCGGCCTGGTCGCGGTCGAGGTGCTGGTCATGGCCGACTCCCGGCGGGCCCTGCGGGAGGCGGTCTTCAAGGAAAAGGCGAGCCACGAGGAGCATGAGGTGGCCTTCCGCGCCTCCTGGCACGAGCCCCCGCAGGACAAGCCCGAACGCGCCGACGGCTAGCGGCCGACAGCTCGGCCCGGGCCGGCGCGCCGCGGCCGTCACCATCGCCGCCAGCACGAAGGCGGTCTGCCGGTAGCAGAATCGGCCCTGGCAGGTTGGCCCACCCGGCCGGCGCCCGGCAGGGTGGGCGCATGGTCACCTTCACCCTCCAGGCCAGCCCGGCCGACGCCGCCAGCTGGACCGACCTTGCCCGGCGCGCCGAGCGGGCCGGCTTCGACGCCCTGACCTGCGCCGATCACCCCGGCGCGGTCGCCACCCCGTTCGTGGCCCTGGCCGCCGCGGCGGCGGTGACCAGCACCATCGGCCTCGGCTCGTACGTCTCGAACGCCGGTGTCCGGGAGCCGATGCTGCTCGCCGCCGACGTGGCCACCCTCGACCTGGTCTCGGGCGGGCGCGCCCGGCTCGGCATCGGCGCCGGCCACACGCCGGCCGAGTGGCGGGCGGTCGGGCGGGAACGGCCCGACGTGGCGGGTCGGGTTCGCCGCTGCGTGGCCGTGGCCGAGGCGGTCCGGGCCCTGCTCGACGGCGACGAGGTCACCGTCGACACCCCCGAGCTGGTCCTGCACGCCGCCCGGCTGGAGAAGCCGCGCCCGGTGCAGCGGCGGATCCCGCTGACCATGGGCGCGGCGAACTCGCGGCTGCTGCGCTGGGCCGGCAGGAACGCCGACGTGGTCGGGCTGGCCGGGCTGGGCCGTACCCTGCCCGACGGCTACGCCCACGACGTGCGCTGGCGGGAGACGGAGATCGAGGCGCAGCTCGCCCAGGTCGCGGCCGGCGCCGAGGGCCGCGCCGAGCCGCCCGAGCTGGAGGCGCTCGTCCAGCAGGTCGTGGTGACCGACGACGCGGAGGCCGCCGCCGCGCAGACCGCCGAGGACACCGGGCTGACCGTTTCCGAACTGCTCGCCACCCCGTTCGTGCTGATCGGCACGGAGGACGAGATCGTCGCGGCGGTCGCCGCGCATCGCAAGCGCTGGGGCGTCACCCGCTACGTCGTCCGCAAGGACGCCCTCGACCCGCTGGGCGCCTTCCTGCCCCGCCTGATGGCTGCGGCGTAAGGGACCACCGGAAGGACCCGGCACGTCGCGGACTCCGCGGTCGCGCTCGCGTGCCGGGTCCCGACCAGCGGGCGCAACGCCTCAGGCGACCGCGGTCGACCTGCTGAGCTCTTCCCAGTCGGCGACGTCGGCCAGCAGGGCGGCGTGGTGCTCGCGGAGCCCGTCCACCGCGTCACCGCCGAGCAGCAGCCGCAGCGGCGGCCGGTCGCTGTCCAGCGCCTTCAGGATGGCCGCCGCGCCCTTCGCCGGGTCGTTCGGCTCCGCACCCAGCAACTCGTCGGTGAACCTCCGGGTGGCCCCGGCGGTGTCCCGGTACGCCGCCATCGCCTCGGTGACGTACTTGTTGGTGTTGAACTCGGTACGGAACGCCCCCGGTTCCACGATCAGCACCCGTACGCCCAGCGGCGCCAGCTCGGCCGCCAGCGTCTCCGACAGCCCTTCGAACGCCCACTTCGCGGCGTGGTACGCCCCGAATCCCGGGTACGTCTTCTGCCCACCCAGTGAGCTCATCTGCACGATGGTCCCGCTGCCCTGCTCGCGCATCAGCGGTACGACCGCCTTGGTGACCTCGGCCGCGCCGAAGAAGACCACCTCCATCTGCTGGCGCAGCTCCGCCATGGTGACCTCCTCGATCGCGCCGAGGACCAGCGAACCGGCGTTGTTGACCAGGACGTCGATCCGGCCGTGCAGCGCCAGCGTGGCCCGCACCGCGGCGTCGATCGAGGCCGGGTCGGTGACGTCCAGCGCCACCGTGTCCACCCGGCCCCGGCCCTGCTCCACCAGGTCCGCCAGGCTCTCCGGCCTACGGGCGGTGGCCATCACCCGGTCGCCGGCGGCCACCGCCGCCAGCGCGAGTTCCCGGCCGAAGCCGGAGGAGCAACCGGTGATCAACCAGACCCGGCCCTGCGTGTTGTCCTGCATCTTCCCGCTCCCGTGACGTGTCGTCGTGAACAGCGACGATGCTGCCCGCGGGCGGCTGGTCACGGCCAACACCGGTTGCCTGGCACGGCGGTAGGCTCGGCCTGTGACCCCTGATCTTCGGCAGCTCAGGTACTTCGTCGCCGTTGCCGAGGAGTCGAGCTTCACCCGGGCCGCCACCCGGCTGATGATCACGCAGCAGTCGCTCTCCCAGCAGATCAACGCGCTGGAACGGATCCTCGGCGCGAGGCTGTTCGACCGGGACAGCCGGGGCACCAGACTGAGCGATACCGGGGCGCTGTTCCTGCCCGAGGCGCGCGCGGTGCTCGACCGTGCCGACGAAGCCGTCGCGGTGGTCCGCCGGGCCGTGAACGGCGAGATCGGCCGGCTCCGCCTCGCCTTCCTGGCCACCACCGCGAACCATCTGCTGCCGCCGGTGGTCCGGGCCGCCCGGGAACAGCTCCCCGGCCTGGAACTCGTCACCGCGGAAACGACCATCGGGCCGCTGGTCGAGGGCCTGTTCGACGGCCGCTACGACCTCGCGTTCACCCGCCCGCCGCAGGTCCCCGGCCTGGCCGCCCGGACGCTCGCCACCGAACAGGTGTGCGTCGTCCTGCCCGAGGGTCATCCACTCGCCGGACGCGCCGAACTGACCCTGTCGGAGTTGGCGGACGAACGTTGGGTGATGACGCCGCGCAGCTCCTGGGAACCCTGGCACCGGGTGTTCGACGAGAAGTTCCGGGCCGCCGGATTCGTCCCCGACATCGTCGCCCAAGACGCCAGCGTGCAGGGGCTGCTCGGCCTCGTCGCGGCCGGCGTCGGGATCACCCGACTCGGCTTCTCGGCACACAATCTCCGTCGTACCGGCGTGGTGTTCGTACCGCTGACCGGGGAATTCACCCCGACCGAGATGGTCTGGCTGCCCGGCAACAGCTCGCCCGCGCTGCGCCGGGTGGTGGACGTGGTGACCGAGTTGGCCGCCACCACGGACCTCACCGCCGCCGGCTGAGGCTCCCCCGCCGAGGATCAAGGGTGACAGGCGGAGGTTGTGGGCGCACCAGGTAGTCCGTGTTGGCCGGTCTAGACCTGTATGGGCCAGTATCGTCCCTGGCATTGCGCCACCGGCTCACCTCCCAGACCGCAAGGAATCACCATGAGCAATCACCGATCCTTTTCCCCCCAGGCAGCTGACCGGCTCGCGATCCGTGATCTGGTCGACGCCTACGCCCGTCTCGCGGACCGGCGCGACGCCGAGGGGCAGGCGGCGCTCTTCACCGACGAGGCCCGCGTCGCCGTGTACGACGGCGAACCCGACAGCACCGAGCCGACGCAGGCGTTGACCGGTCGGAACGAGCTGGCGGCCGCCTTCGGTGGGCTGGCGAACTACGAGCGGACGACCCACTTCAACGGCCAGAGCACGGTGCATCTCGACGGCGACCGGGCCACCGGGGAGACCTACTGCCTGGCGCACCACCTCTGGACCGAGGACGGGCAGCGCATCCTCATGGTCATGTCGATCCGGTACCGCGACACCTTCGTCCGGCAGGGCGATCGTTGGCTCTTCGCCGAGCGCCAGCTCATCACGGACTGGGTTGACCGCCGGCCCTCGACGCCCTGAGTACCGCACTTCCGACACACGGCCCAGCCGATCGGTCCCTTGACGCCACGACACCCCACGCCCACATTGGAGGTGTCGTGGAAAGGTGACACACCGTGAACATCGAGATCGCCGACCAAGCTGATCTCGATCGGGCGGAGACGCTGGTCTCGTGGCTACAGCGCCCCCATCTCGACCGGGTCACCGTCACGATGCCCGGGCTCGATGACACCGAGCGTGACCGAGCGGCCAGGGCGATCCGGCACCTGTTCAACGACTGCGGCTGCACCTGGGCGGCGGTGGCGTTCGTCGCCGCCGGGGCCGCGGCCGTCCTGTACGGGCCGAGCGGCGGCCGGGCCGTCGCCGTGGCCGCGGCCGGCTGTCTCACGACGGCGGTCGCCGCCAAGCTCCTCGGCCTGGCCTGGAGCCGGAGGCGCCTGCTCGCGCGACTGCGCTCCCTGCATTCAGCCTCCTGAGCCGAAGGAGGGGATCTCTCATGGCACTCGTCTGCACCGAAATCACCGAATGGGTCGAGGAGGAGGTCTCCAAACCCGTCGAGGAGTGGGAGGAGCGGCAGAAGAAGAAGTGCAAGAACTACCCCTGGTACGACCCGCGCGGCTGGGTCTGCTGGTTCGTCACGTACTTCGTGAAGGTCATCCGGTGGGTGGTCGTGATCGTCGGCAAATGGGTGATCCGCACCGTCTGCAAGCTGGTCGGGGTGGTCGTCGAGGCGCTCGTCGATATCGTCGGCGGGTTGTGGGACGTCGTCGTCGGCATCGTGACGCTCGACTGGCGGCGGATCCTCGACGGCCTGCTGCGGATGGTGATCGGCGCGGTGCTGGGGCTCATCCGGCTGGCCCGGATCATCTTCCTCGGCGACACGTTCGAATACATCATCGAAGAGATCAACAAGGAGCGGCTGCGCCGCTACGTACGCGGCCTGCTGGAGGCGAAGTACTCCGGCGACACACTGACCGACATCAAGGCGGCGATCCGCCTCGACCACGGCGCGTTCGGGCTTCGCCTGCACGCCACCGCGTACCGCACGGTCCTCGACTCCGAGGCGATGAGCGACGCGGACCCCACCGCGCCGAACCTGGTGGTGCTGCACGAGCAGGGCGCGATCAACCTGCGGGCGCTCTGCGGCTTCGAGTACGACGAGGGCTTCTGGAACCGCAAGCGCTACAAGACCCTGAAGAAGGGGACCGTGCTGGGCGGCGGGGGCGGCGGGGAGTTCGACAACCCGATCTCCGCCGACGACCTGGACACCTACCTCAGCTCACGGGGCGCGCAGGGCCCGCCGTTCATCGTGCTGCCGATGCGCGACGGCACCCTGAACACCAAGGTCTCGACCGCCAGCGAGAAGGGGCGCGAGCTGTCACTGATGCTGGACTTCGACAAGGAGACCCGGCCGGTCACCGCCGCCGCCCACATCGTCCACCCGGGGTACGACCGGCCGAACACCCATCTCGCGCTGACCGGCTTCCTGACCGACGTGCTCGGCCGCCGGAACAAGACCGCCGACCCGGCCGGGGCCACCGCCGACCTCTGCCATCCGGTCGCCGCCGGGGTCTTCCGCTACACCGACGGCCTGCGCGGGATCGCGAACAACCTGCACGACAGCGCCTGCGGGCTGGACGGCAAGAGCACCTCCGGCGTCACGTTCATCGACAACACCCCGGACCAGCTCTGGAAGTACGTGCCGATCCACGAACTCGGCCACTACTTCGGGCTCTGCCACACCGACGGGGTGGACCGGATCATGTATTCGCCGAAGACCAACAGCTGGTGGCGTGGCTGGGCCATCCCCCGGGGGCTGCTGAACGTCTACCTGGAGGCCGAACCGAGCTTCAGCTACGGCGAGGCCAAGGCGACCTGGGACTACGTGGTGGCCCACTTCGCCCCGCAGTGCCTGGGCGCGCGCCCGATCGTCATCGAGGTCCGCCCGACGACCGCCGGATCGGCCGGCGCCATCACCTGAACACCCGGCACCGGTGATCGACTCGAGGTCATCGATGTCGCGGCATCTCGCAGCGCCGACACCCCGACATCATGGACCCCGAGTCGATCAACCCGACCAGCCGATCAGGCCGGCAGCCGACCGTACCCCTGGCTCCCCGGCACGGGCGTTCGTTCCGGCTTGACTTCGCGCGCACTCGAACGGGGAAGCTGGGCGCATGACGACGACACGGACACTGGGCCGCAGCGGCATCGAGGTCAGCGCGATCGGCATGGGCTGCTGGGCCATCGGCGGACCACTGTGGGGCGACGGCGGGCAGCCGTTCGGCTGGGGCGAGGTCGACGACGCCGAGTCGATCCGGACCATCCACGCCGCGCTCGACGCGGGCGTCACCCTCTTCGACACGGCCAGCAACTACGGCGCGGGGCACAGCGAGCGGGTCCTCGGGCGGGCGCTCGCCGGCCGGCGGGACCGGGTGGTGATCGCCACCAAGTTCGGCAACCGCTCCGACGAGGCGACCCGCCGGGCGCTCGGCACCGACACCAGCCCGGCCTACGCGGTGCGGAGCCTGGAGGACTCCCTGCGCCGGCTCGGCACCGACCACGTCGACCTCTACCAGCTGCACATCAACGACCTGCAGGTGCCCGCCGCGCTCGACCTGGTCGGCACGCTCGAGGACCTGGTCACCCAGGGCAAGATCCGGGCGTACGGCTGGAGCACCGACAACCCGGACTCGGCGGAGGCCTTCGCGGCGGCCGGCCCGCACTGCGCCGCGATCCAGCACGACCTGTCGGTGCTCGCCGACAACGCCGCAGTGCTGGCGGTCTGCGACAGCCACGACCTGGCCAGCCTCAACCGGGGCCCGCTGGCGATGGGCCTGCTCACCGGCTCGACCCGAGCCGTCGGGGCGGACGACGTGCGCGGGGTGGCGCCGGAGTGGCTGGTCTGGTTCACCGACGGCAAGCCGACCCCGCAGTGGGCGGCCCGAGTCGAGGAGATCCGCGCGGCGCTCACCGCCGACGGTCGTACCCTCGGCCAGGGCGCACTCGGCTGGCTGCTGGCCCGCAGCCCACGGACGGTGCCGATCCCCGGCTGTCGCACGGTGGCTCAGGCGGCGGAGAACTTCGCCACCCTGGCGCTCGGCCCGCTCGGCGACGACGCGTTCGCCGAGGTCGAACGGCTGCTGGCCGACCTGCGCCCGGCGCACGCCGGCTGACCGCCCGGGCCGCCGACCGGCCCGGTCACCGCTGAGCTCGCCGCGCCCGACGCGGCGGCCGCGGCCCGCTCGCCGCTGAGCGGGCCGCGGTGGCCGCCCGCTCAGCGGAAGTCGTCGGCGTGGTCGGCGGCCCACTGCCGGAACGTGCGCCCGGGACGGCCGGTGACCTCCTCGACGTCGGGAGCCACCCAGGCGTTGCCGTCGAGGTGCTCCCCCATCGCGAGGAACCACTCGATGACCTCCTCGGGATACCAGCCCTGCCAGTGCTCGCGGGCCTGCTCCGGGGTCAGCTCGTCGAACCGGACCTCCCGGCCGATTGCCTCGCCGATCATCCGGACCGCGTCGCGGCGGCGGACCGGCTCCGGGCCGGTGGGCCAGTACGTCCGCCCGGCATGGCCGTCCTCGGTCAACGCGACGAGGGCGACCGCGGCGATGTCCGCCTCGTGGACCATGGCGCTGCTCCATTCACCGAAGGGCGCCCGGACGACGCCCTCGGTCCGGATGCTCTGCGCCCAGTCCGAGGTGTTGGCCATGAACTCGCCGGGGAACAGGTGCGTCCACTCCAGACCGGAGTTCTCGATGGCCCGGTGCAGCGGCCGATGGTCCGCCTCGATCGGATCGTCGTCGTCCCGGCTGGGGTCGTTGTGGCCGAGGTGGGTGATCCGCCGTACGCCGGCCTGTCGGGCCAGCTCCAGGATCTCCGGGCCGGTCGTCAGCGGACCGTAGCCGTCCATCGCGACCAGATGCATCCGCTCCACTCCCCGCAGCGCCGCAACCAGCGTCCGGGGCGTGGCGAAGTCGCCCGGCACCACCTCCACCTGGCGGGGCAGGCTGGCCGCCGCCGGGGATGCGGGATCCCGGGTCAGCGCCCGCACCTCGTGACCGGCGGTCACCAACTGCCGGACCAGGCTGCCTCCGACGGTTCCGGTCGCTCCGGTGACCAGGATCGGCATGGTCTCTCCTTCAGGGATCGACCCGGCGGCGGGCAGGGGACATCCTCCCCACCAATAGGGGACGCCGTCCGGTTGACTCATGCTGATTCATTCCACCGCCGCGGGCAAATGCGAACAACGCATTCACCTTCCCTCTGAGCTGGGAAAACGCAACTAGCGCGGATATGCCGACGCCGCCTTTTTCCGCGCCGGTGACCGCCGGTGACATGGGCTTTCGTCAGGTGGCGGGTCGGCCGGGCAGAAAGTCGAGCCGTCGCCCGCTTCCCGGGACATTGGCCCTCCGACGCGCGTGCCGGCGGCGGCCTGCACGAAGATGGAGGCATGCGGATCCTGATGGCCGGCGCGTCCGGCTTCCTCGGCACCCGGCTGGTGGACCGGCTCAGCGCCGACGGCCACCAGGTCATCCGGCTGGTCCGCCGCCCGCCGCGTACCCCCGACGAGCGACAGTGGAATCCGTCCGCCGCGCAGCTCGACCCGGCGGTGGTGGCCCAGGCCGAGGCGGTGGTCAACCTGGCCGGCGCGGGTGTGGGCGACCGGCGATGGACCGCCGAGTACCGGCAGCTGATCCGGTCCAGCCGGGTGGACAGCACCACCACGCTGGCCATCACCATCGCCGGCCTGCCGGCGCAGGACCGGCCGGCGGTGCTGCTCAACTCGTCGGCGGTCGGCTGGTACGGCGACACCGGCGACCGCGCGGTGGAGGAGGACGCGCCGGCCGGCGAGGGTTTCCTCGCCGACGTGTGCCGGGTGTGGGAGGCCGCCACCCGGCCGGCCGAGGACGCCGGCGTCCGGGTGGCCCGGCTGCGCACCGGCCTGCCGCTGGACCGCGCCGGCGGGATGCTCAAGCCGCAGTTGCTGCCGATGCGGCTGGGTGTCTCCGGCAAGCTGGGCGGCGGCCGGCAGTGGTGGCCGTGGATGTCGATGGCCGACTTCCTGGACGCGGTGGTGTTCCTGCTGGAGACCGACGACCTGGCCGGCCCGGTGAACATGGTCGGCCCGGCCCCGGTGACCAATGCCGAGTTCACCCGGGAACTGGCCCGGCAGCTGCACCGGCCGGCGTTCATGCCGATCCCGGCGGTGGCGCTGAAGGTGGTGCTCGGCGGCTTCGCCACCGAGGCGCTGTCCAGTTCCCGCGTGCTCCCGGGCGCCCTCACCCGCGCCGGCTTCCCCTACCGCCACCCCGATCTCCGCACCGCCCTGCAAGCCGCCCTGGCCGACTGACGGCGGAGGGCCGGCCCCCGAGCGGGACGACCGGCCCTCCTCTTCCCCGGGGGGCGGGGTCAGCAGCCGATCACCCAGTAGTTGGGGCCGGTCTGCTTGAGGGCGGTCGTGTAGAAGGTGTTGTAGAGGCCCATCTGCTGGTTCGAGCCGTTGGCGTAGGCGTAGCCGCCGGACTGGTGGGCCCGACCGGCGCTGACGTGCGCGTAGTTGCTGGCGGTCACGCAGACCGGCGGCGTCGTGGGGGTCGGCGTCGGGGTCGGGGTGGCGGTCGGAGTCGGCGTCGGGTTGGTCCCGCCGCCGTTCAGGCCGAAGAAGACCGCGTCCCGGTACGTCGAGCAGATGGTGTCCAGGAAGTACGCGGCGGTGCTGCCGCACTGCTCGGCGCCGGTGCCCGGGTCGACCGGGGTGCCGTGGCCCATCCCGGAGACCCGGTAGAGGCGCACCTCGTCGTTGCCGTACACCTCGAGGCTGGTGCCGCCGGGCAGCGAGGCGGTGCTGGTCGGACTCTGCGAGATGCCGCGCACGTTGGTCCACTGGTCGCGCGACTCGGTGGCGTTGATCGGGGCGACCGTGGTGTCCGAGGTGCCGTGCCAGATGGCCACCCGGGGCCGCCGCCCGGTGTAACCGGAGTACGCGCCGCGGACCAGGTCGCCCCAGGCGGCCGGAGACTTGTCGGTGCCCGGGTTCATGCAGCTGAACGCGTTGACCATGCTGGTGGCGCAGCGGTACGGGATGCCGGCGATGATCGAGCCGCCCGCGAAGACGTCCGGGTAGGTGGCGAGCATGACGGAGCTCATCGCCCCACCGCCGGAGAGGCCGCTGACGAAGACCCGGGAGCCGTCCACCCCGAAGTTCGCCTTGGCGTGGTCGACCATCTGCTTGATCGACAGCGCCTCGCCCTGGCCCCGGGCGGTGTCCCCGGTCTCGAACCAGTTGAAGCAGCTGCTGGCGTTGTTGCCGGACTTCTGCTCGGCCACGATCAGCGCGAACCGCCACTGGTCGGCGTACTTGCGCCAGCCGGAGTTGGTGAAGTAGCCCGAGGCGTTCTGGGTGCAGCCGTGCAGCAGCACGACGGCCGGCGCGTTGGCCGGCAGGTTGTCCGGCCGGTAGGCGTACATGGCGAGGTTGCCGGGGTTGGAGCCGAAGCTGGCGACCTGGGTCAGGCTGGCGGCCTGGGCGGGCGCGGCGACGACGACGGCGCCCACGGCGGCGAGGACCAGCCCGGCGGCCACGCCGATCAGTCGGGTGAGCAGGGATGAGGAGCGGCGCACGGCGGCCTCCCGGGGCGAATTGTGAACTGGGTCACCTGCGAATTGCCGCGACGTTACGTCGGTGTGTCAGCGGTGTGACATGGGCCACGCTCACACATTTACGGATGTGAAGGTGTGTGTCCGGTTCGGCCTCCGCTCGGCGGGATGTCCGCCCGAAGGTTCCGTGTCTGACCGGCGGGTCCAGGTCCGGTTGGTAACGTCCGCTGCGTGCCGACCTCCCCGTCCCTGGCCACCGGGCCCGCGCCCGCCGCCCGCCCACGCGCCACCCGGGACCGCCGCGCCGACCTGATCGTGGTGCTGGCCGCGCTCGCGCTGGCCGTCTGGGTCACCAGCGGGCTGTGGCGCGACCCGAACGTCCGGACCGTCACGGTCAACTCCAGCGACCAGGCGCTCTTCGAGTGGCTGCTGGCCTTCGGCGGCAACGCGCTCACCCACGGGGAGAACCCCTTCTTCACCTACCTGATCAACGTCCCGGACGGGGTCAATCTCGCGGTGAACACCTCGATCACCGTGTACGCGGTGGTCTTCGCGCCGCTGACCTACCTGGTCGGGCCGCCGGTGACGTTCCTGGTGATCCTCACCCTCAACCTGGCGGCCACCGCGGTCGCCTGGTACTGGCTGTTCTCCCGGCAACTGGTCCGCAGTCGACTGGCCGCCGCCGTCGGCGGGCTCTTCATCGCCTACTCCCCCGGCATGGTGTCGCACGCCAACGCCCACCTGAACTGGACCGCCGGTTGGCTGGTGCCGCTGCTGATCTGGCGGCTGTTCGCGCTGCGCCGACCGGGGCACTGGCTGCGGGACGGCATCGTGCTCGGCCTGCTGGTCGCGGTCGCCTTCTCGATCGCCGCCGAAGGGCTCTTCTTCACCGCCCTGGCGCTCGGCGTCTTCGTCGCCGTCTGGTCGCTGCACCCCGCCCGCCGGGCGCAGGCGCGGGCCGCCCTGCCCAACTTCCTGCGCGGGCTCGGGGTGACCGCGCTGGTCGCCGGCGCGCTGCTGGCGTATCCGCTCTGGCTGCACTTCGCCGGCCCGCAACGGTTCCACGGCACCGGCTTCGATCCGGTGATCCACTCCGAGGACATCGCCGCGTTCGGCGCGTACCCGCGTCGCTCGCTGGCCGGCGAGGCCGGGCTGGGCACCTCGCTGGCACCCAACCCGACCGAGGAGAACTCCTTCTTCGGGCTGCCGCTGCTGCTCTTCGCGGTGCTCTGCTTCGTGGTGCTCTGGCGGCGCGCCGACCCGGGCCGCCGCGCCACGCTCTGGGCGCTGGGCGTGATCGCGGTCGTCTTCAGCGTGCTCTCCTGGGGGCCGGTGGCCAAGGTCGACGGCGACCGGACGGACGTGCCGATGCCGTTCGACCTGCTCGGCCACCTGCCGGTGGTGAACGCCGCGCTGCCCGCCCGGCTGGCCCTGGTGGTGGCGCCGGTGATCGGGCTGCTGCTGGCGTACGCGGTGGACCAGCTGCGCACCGCGCCGCCGCGGCACCGCTCGACCGAGCTGGCCTGGGCGCTCGGCTTCGCGGTGGCCCTGCTGCCGCTGCTGCCCACCCCGTTGCTCACCCACGAGCGGGAGCCGATCCCGCGGTTCATCACCGCCGGCACCTGGCGGGAGCACGTCTCCGCGGGCGGGGTGCTCACCCCGGTGCCGGTGGCCGTGGACATCTATCCGGACGGCCAGCGCTGGCAGGCGTACGCCCTGGCCCACCGGCAGGGCGAGTTCCGCATCCCGGCCGGCTTCTTCCTCGGCCCCGGCGGCCCGGACGGGCGGGGCCGGATCGGCCCGGTGCCCCGCACCTTCAGCGCGCTGATGGACCAGGCCGGCAAGACCGGGCTGGTGCCGATCGTCACCGACGGGACCATGCGTGAGGTCCGCGCCGACCTGGCCTACTGGAAGGTCGAGGCGGTGGTCCTCCCGGACCGGGTGCACGGGGCGAAGTTCGACGTCGACGAGGAGGCGGTCCGGCGTACCGCGACCATGCTGCTCGGCCAGCCGCAGCGGGTCGACGACGTCTGGCTCTGGCGCATCCCGCCGGCCTGACCGGGCCGCTGGTGAGGCGGCTCACCAGCGATCCAAGCCGGTCGCGGGACTACGCTGGACGCCGTGACCACGACGATTTCCGGCCTGACGGCCGTACGCGCCGGCCTGCTGGACTACCGGGCGGCCTGGGACGAGCAGCGTCGGCTGCACGAGTCCGTGGTGGCCGGCGAGCGCGGCGACACCGTGCTGCTGCTGGAGCACCCGAGCGTCTACACCGCCGGCAAGCGCACCGAGCCGTGGGACCGGCCGACCGACGGCACCCCCGTCGTCGACGTGGACCGGGGCGGCAAGATCACCTGGCACGGCCCGGGGCAGCTGGTCGGCTACCCGATCCTGCGGCTGCCCGACCCGGTGGACGTGGTCGCCTACGTGCGGCGCACCGAGCAGATGCTGATCGACGTGTGCGCCGAGTTCGGGCTGGCCGCCGGCCGGATCGACGGTCGCAGCGGCGTGTGGGTGCCGGAGGACGACCGCGGGCCGGCCCGCAAGGTCGCCGCGATCGGCATCCGGGTGGCCCGCGGGGTCACCCTGCACGGCTTCTCGATCAACTGCGACTGCGACCTGGGCTTCTTCGACCGGATCGTGCCGTGCGGCATCCGGGACGCCGGCGTCACCTCGCTCACCGCCGAGCTGGGCCGCCCGGTCACCGTCGCCGACGTGCTGCCGGTGGTGGAGCGCCACCTCGCCACGCTGGTCACCGACACCGCCGAGTGAGCCGCATGCGGGTCGACCTCGTCACCGTCGTGGTCGCCGAGTACGACCCGGCGATCGCCTTCTTCACCGACGTGCTCGGCTTCGAACTGGTCGAGGACAAGCCGTCGCTGACCACCGACGGCCGGCCCAAGCGGTGGGTGGTGGTCCGCCCGCCCGGCGCGCAGACCGGCCTGCTGCTCGCCCGCGCGGACGGCGACGAGCAGACCGCCGCGATCGGCAACCAGGTCGGCGGCCGGGTTGGCTTCTTCCTCGAGGTGGACGACTTCGCGGCCACCTACCGCCGGATGCGCGACGCCGACGTCGAGTTCGTCCGCCCACCGCGCACCGAGCCGTACGGCCAGGTCGCCGTCTTCCGCGACATCGCCGGCAACCGCTGGGACCTCCTCGGCCCCGCCTAACCCCCTGCCCCCTACCCCCCTGACCCCACCCGCCCACCTCGTCGATCATGAAGTTGTTGCCGGCAGCCACGGCGTGTCGCGACAACAACTTCATGATCGACTTGGCTGGATCCGGGGTGGTCGGGCCGGGGTCGGGGTTAGGGGGTCAGGGGGTTAGGCGGTGTAGGTCGCGGGGGAAGGCGGTTACCTCGCGGATGTTGGTCGCGCCGGTGAGTCGGGCGACGAAGCGTTCCAGGCCGATGGCGAAGCCGCCGTGCGGCGGCATGCCGTGCCGGAACGCGTCCAGGTAGCCGGCGTACGGCTCGACCGGCTCGCCCCGGGCCGCCAGCGCCGCCAGGTAGTCGGCGTGCTGGTGCAGCCGCTGCCCGCCGGTGACCAGCTCCAACCCACGAAAGAGCAGGTCGAAGCCGTTGCTGTAGGCCGGCCTGGTCGGGTCCGGGTGGGTGTAGAAGGGTCGTTTCGCCATCGGGTACCCGGTGACGAAGAGGAAGTCCGAGCCGTGCTCGCGGCGGGCCCACTCCCCCAGCGCCCGCTCGTGCGCCGGCGCGAGGTCCGGCTCGTCGGCCGGCGCGCCGGCGATCTTCAGCGCCTCGGTGAAGTGCACCTCGGGGATCCGCGCCGGCACCGCCGGCAGCTCGACCCCGAGGGTGGCCAGCGCCGCCCCGCCCCGCTCGGCGACCGCGCCGAGCATCCCGGCCACGACGTCGCGCAGCACGGCCATCACGTCCCGGTGGTCGGCGACGAAGCCCAGCTCGGCGTCGAGCGACGTGTACTGGGCCAGGTGCCGGACGGTGTCGTGCGGCTCGGCCCGGAACACCGGGCCCACCTCGTAGACCCGCTCGAAGACGCCGACCATCAGCTGCTTGTAGAACTGCGGTGACTGGGCCAGGTACGCGGGCCGGCCGAACCAGTCCAGCGCGAAGACGTTCGCCCCGCTCTCGGTCGACGAGCTGACCACCTTGGGCGTGTGGACCTCGACGAAGTTCCGGGCGTCCAGCGCGGCCCGGAAACCGGCCACCGCCGCCGCCGAGACGCGCAGCGCCGCCGACCGGGACGGGTGCCGCAGCGCCGTCGGCGCGTGGTCGAGCTGGGTGGGCAGGCTGGCGGTGAGCGCCGGCCGGTAGAGGTCGAACGGCGGTGGCACGGCGGGCGGGCCGAGCGGACGTACCGTCGGTGCGGTCAGCTCGACCCCGGCGGGCGTCGTTGCCGTCGCGACCTTGGGAACGGCGTCGCCGCCGCGCGCGGCCACCGTGCCGGTGACCTCGACGACGGTCTCCTCGGTCAGCGCCTCGACCTCGGCGCGGACCGCCGGGTCGGTAACCACCACCTGGGTGAGCCCGGCGGCGTCCCGGACGATCAGGAACGCCACCGACTTGAGCAGCCGGCGGCGGTGCACCCAGCCGGCGATCCGGACGGTCTCGCCGACATGGTGGGTGAGCTGGGTGGAGAGGATGCGTTGCACGGCGGTTACCTCCTCGATCGATCGCAACGCGATCCCGGGAGGTGTGGGCGAGCGGGTCCTCGCGGTGCCACCACACCTTCGCCCCCGCGGACGGGGGCCTCGTTCGTCGCCTGATGACCGGGGCCAGCCGGGCGGGCTCTACTGGGCGCGGTCTCCCGCAACCGTTCTTCCCGCAGCTCGGGAGGGTCTTCGCGGCCCCGGCGCCAGACCGCCTCTCAGCACCGGCGGCTCTCTGCACTGGCGGGGCGGGGCGCTACTCGGCTCCGTCATCGCTGTTGCCGGCGACCCTAGCACCGACACCCGCCGAATGTGACGCCTTTTCGCACCGCCCGGGTGTGCGGCGTCACAGGCCCCTGGGCGTGACGCCGGTCGCCTGGCGTACATCGACGGCCGCCGTCCGGCGTAGGCTCGCTTTCGTGACGATCGAGCACTCCGCGCCGACGACCGGCCCGGCCGCGCGTACCGCGACGCCCGCCCCCGAGGGGCGGCGCATGCTGCGGATCGAGGCGCGCAACGCCGAGACGCCGATCGAGCGCAAGCCGCCGTGGATCAAGGTCAAGGCCACGATGGGACCGGAGTACACCCAGCTGCGCGGGCTCGTCTCGCGCGAAGGGCTGCACACCGTCTGCCAGGAGGCCGGCTGCCCCAACATCTACGAATGTTGGGAGGACCGGGAGGCCACCTTCCTCATCGGCGGTGACCAGTGCACCCGTCGGTGCGACTTCTGCCAGATCGACACCGGCAAGCCGGCCGAGTTCGACGCCGACGAACCGCGCCGGGTCGCCGAGTCGGTGGTCAGCATGGGCCTGCGCTACGCCACCGTCACCGGTGTCGCCCGCGACGACCTGCCCGACGGCGGTGCCTGGCTCTACGCCGAGACGGTCCGCCAGATCCACGCGCTGCAGCCCGGCTGCGGCGTCGAGCTGCTGATCCCGGACTTCAACGCGGTCCCCGAGCAGCTCGCCGAGGTCTTCGGGTCCCGGCCCGAGGTGCTGGCGCACAACGTCGAGACGGTCCCGCGGATCTTCAAGCGGATCCGCCCGGCGTTCCGCTACGACCGGTCGCTGGACGTCATCCGGCAGGCCCGGGCCGACGGCCTGGTCACCAAGAGCAACCTGATCCTGGGCATGGGCGAGGAGCGGGCCGAGATCTCCCAGGCGCTGCGCGACCTGCACGAGGCCGGCTGCGAGCTGATCACCATCACCCAGTACCTGCGCCCGAGCGCCCGGCACCACCCGGTCACCCGCTGGGTCAAGCCGGAGGAGTTCGTCGAGCTGCGCGAGGAGGCCGAGGAGATCGGCTTCGCCGGGGTGATGAGCGGGCCGCTGGTGCGCTCGTCGTACCGGGCCGGCCGGCTCTACCGCCAGGCTCTCGACGCCCGCGCCGCCAGCCCGGTCACCGCCGGCTGACCCGCCGCACCGCTGCGCGGTCCACCGGCGGGTGGGTGCCATGATCGGGCCATGACCGCCGGGGTACGCCAGGAGCCACGCGACGCCCCCCGCGCGCTGCCCGGGTCCGCCCGGGCCCGGCTGGCGGGGGCGCTGACCGTGCTGGCGCTGCTGGCCGGGGTGGCCTACCGGCTCGTCCTGCTGCTGTCCGCCGCTCCGCCGACGAACAGCGACGAGGCCACCATGGGCCTGGCCGCGCTGCACATCGCGCGGGGGCAGGAGTTTCCGGTCTGGTTCTACGGCCAGGCGTACATGGGGACGCTGGAGGCGTACCTGGCCGCGCCGGTGCTCGCGCTAACCGGGCCGTCGGTGCTCGGGCTGCGCCTGCCCACGCTGGCCCTGTACGCCCTCTTCGTGCTGCTCGCCTGGCGGCTGACCCTGCGGCTCACCGGCGACCGGTGGTTCGCCCTGCTGGTGGTGGTGCTTCTCGCGCTGGGCTCGGACCGGATCGTCAAGAACCAGCTGATCGCCGGCGGCGGCTACCCCGAGATGAACCCGGCCGCGGTGGGGCTGGCCCTGCTCGCGTACGACCTCTGCGCCCGCCGGGCCGGTCGCCGGCTGCCCCGCTGGGCGGCCTGGGGGTTCCTCGCCGGGCTGATGCTCTGGGTGGACCCCCTGGTGCTGCCGTACGTGCTCGGCACCGGCGCGGTGCTGCTCGCCTTCCGTGGGCGGGAGCTGCTCGGCCGGGCCGGCGCGCTGGTGGGCGTCGCGGCCCTGGTCGGTGCGGCGCCGCTGCTCGGGCAGAGCCTGGCGACCGGCCGCAATCCGCTCGACGCCGTGCTGGCCGCCGGCGGGGGCGACGTGCCGGCCGGCTGGGCGGACCGGCTGCACGGCGGTCTGCTGCTCGGCCCGCCGCTGGGCATGGGCTTCTGCTCGCCGAGCCACTGCGCGACCTGGCAGCTCTGGTGGGCGGTCGCCCTGCCGGTGCTGCTCGGGCTCGGCGCGGTGACCGCCTGGCGGGCGCTGCGCGCCCCGGCGTCGCCGTCCGCCCCCGGGAACGATCCGGGCGGTCCGGCGGCCGGGCGGGTCGCCGGGGCGGTCCGGCTCGCCCTGGTCGCGGCCGCGGCGGCAACCCTCGCCGCGTACGTGCTGAGCAGCGCCGCCGGGCTCACCCCGGTGGAGAGTTCGCGCTACCTGTCCACCCTGCTGGTGGCCCTGCCCGCGCTGCTCTGGCCGCTGTGGCGCACCGCTCGTGACCCGCTGGACAGCACACGCTCCCGGCCCGCCCGGTTCGCGGCGGTGGGGGTGTTCGCCGTGCTGACCGCGACCCTGCTCACCGCCGGCTACGCGACCTGTCGGGCGGCCGGCACCGCACCGGCCGCGCGAGCCGCCGAGGCCCGGCACGCCGAACTGGTCGGCACCCTTCGCGGGCTCGGCGTCCGCCACGTCTATGCCGGCTACTGGACCTGCAACCGGCTCACCTTCGCCACCGGCGAGGACGTGATCTGCGCGGTGGTCGACGACGAGCTGCGCCCCGGCTTCGACCGGTACGCCCCGTACCGGCGGGCGGTCGCGGACTCGGCGGCGCCGGCCTGGGTGGCGCCGGCCGGCTCGCCGCTGGCGTCCCGGTTGGACGACCGGATGCGCGCCAGCCCCGGCAGCCTCGACCTGGTCACCGTCGACGGCTACCGCATCTACCTGTCCCGCGCCTGACCCGTCAGCCGCCACGGCTCGGCCCGATGGACGATCAGCGTGGGGTGCGGTCGGCGAGCAGGTTGAGCCGGTGGGCGAGGGCGGCGGCCTCCACCCGGTTGGTGACGTCCAGTTTGGCGATGATCCGCGAGACGTGCACGCTGGCCGTCTTCGGGGAGATGAAGAGCTGCTCGGCGATCCGGCTGTTGCTGTGCCCCTCGGCGACCAACCGCAGCACCTCCCGCTCCCGGTCGGTGAGCAGGTCCGCACCGGGCCGGCCGCGGGCCGCGCCGCGCAGCCCGACCCGGCGCGCCAGCGTGGCGGCCTGCTCGGCGAGCGGTTTCGCGCCGAGGGCGTCGGCCAGCGCCGCCGCCTCCTGCACCGCGGCGGCCACCTCGTCCCGCTCCCCCGCCAGGGCCGCCGCCTCGGCCAGCGACAGCAACGCCCGGCCGAGGGGGTACGGCTGGCCGTCGGTCCGCCAGGCCGCGACGGCGGCCCGCCAGGCGGCCAGCGGGTCGGGCCCGGCCACCACGGTGGCGCTGACCTGGGCGGCGTACGCCCGCTCCGCCGGGAAGCGGACCGGCACCGTCGCCGCCAGCGCGGTGACCCGGGCCGCGAGCCCGGCGTCGTCCAGCTCCCGGGCGGCCCGGGCCGCGACGCCCAGCAACGGCCAGGCGTACCGGGGGTAGGTCGGAAGCGTGTCGTCGGCCAGCGCCGCCTCGGCCGCGCGCCGCAGCTCGGCCCGGTCGTCGGCCGCCAGGGCCGCCTCCACCCGCAGCTCGTCCACCGGCAGCCGCAGGTGCGGGTGCAGGTAGGGCCGGGTGAGGAAGCTCAGCGCCCGGACGACCGCCTCGTCCGCGCCGGGATCGCCCTTCGCCAACCGCAGCCCGGCCCGCAGCTGGAGCCAGTGCAGCCCCGCGACGCCGGGCGGGTCGATCCGGGCCGCGTCGGCGCAGACCCGTTCGGCCTCCGCCCACCGGCCCAGGGCCAGCAGCGCCTCGGCCCGGTTGGAGAGCAGGTACGCGCCGGTGGAGCGGCTGATGCCGACCCGGCGCGCCTCGGCCACGCCGTCGGCGGCGGCCTGGGCGGACTCCTCGTAGCGGCCCAGCTCGAAGAGCACGTCGGAGATGTAGACCAGCGCGCTGACCAGCGTCGGGACGTCGTCGGTGGCGCGGGCCACCGCCTCGGCGCGGCGGATCTCGGCCAGCCCGAGGTCGGCGGAGTCGTTGCGGTGACACAGCACGGCCAGCTGGACCGGCAGCAGCGCGGTGTCCACCTCGGCGGCCTCCGCCGCGGCCAGTACGTCGGTGGCGATCCGGACGCCGTCCACCGGGTCGATCCGGGCCAGCTGGGAGGCGACGGCGGCGAGCAGCTCCAGCCGCTGCGGCCCGTCCGGCACCCCGGACACCAGCCGGTACGCCTCGGCCAGCTCGGCGGCGCCGTCGCTCTTGCCGAGCATGGACAGCATCCGACCCAGCCGGTCGAGCAGCCGGGCGGCACGCAGCGGCTCGGCCGCGGAGTCGACCTCGGCCAGCGCGGCCCGGGCGAGGGTGAGCGCGCGCTGGTAGTCACCGGCGGTGACGGTCGCGTCGAGCGTCTCCTCCAGCACCGCGAGGTGATCCATGTCGAGCCGGTCGGCGGCGTCGGGCACCAGCTCCCACAGCTCGAGCACCCGCTCCAGCAGCCGGCTCTGCTCCGCGTACGCGTACCGCTCGGCGGCCGCGCGGGCCGCGGCGCGGGCGGTGACCAGGGCGCGCGGGTGGTCGTGCGCGGCGTACCAGTGGTGGGCGAGCTCGGCCGGGGCGCGGCCGGCGACGACGAGGTGCGGCTGGGCCTCGATGGCGGCGGCGAACCGGGCGTGCAGCCGGGCGTGCTCGCCGGGGAGCAGCTCGTCGTGCACGGCCTCCCGGACCAGCGCGTGCCGGAACTCGTAGTCGCCCTCGGGGTCGGCCACCACCAGTTGGGCGGCGACGGCGGCGCGCAGCGCGTCCTCCAGCTCCGCCTCGGGCAGCCCGGCGACCTCGGCGAGCAGCTGGTGGGCGAAGCGGGTGCCGCCGGCGGCGGCGATCCGCAGCACCCGCTGGGCCGGGTCCGGCAGCCGGTCGACCCGGGCGAGCAGCAGGTCGCGCAGGGTGTCCGGCAGGGTCGCGCAGCCGATCGGGTCGCCGGCCGCGGCCAGCTCCTCGATGAAGAACGGGTTGCCCTGGGTGCGGTCGTGGATGTCGTCGACCGCGCGGGCGGCCGGCTCGGCGCCGAGCAGGTCGGCGAGGATCGCGCCGGTGCCGTCCCGGTCCAGCCGGGCCAGCTCGATGCGCTCGACCTCGCGGGCGCGGTCCAGCTCGGCGAGGAAGGGGCGCAGCGGGTGGCCGCGCTGCAGCTCGTCGGTGCGGTAGGTGCAGACCAGCAGCAGCCGGCCGGGGCGGGCGGCCCGGACCAGGAAGCCGATCAGGTCGCGGGTCGACCGGTCGGCCCAGTGCAGGTCCTCGATCACCAGCAGCAGCGGCCGGGCGTCGGCGAGCCGCTGGAACAGCTCGGCCACCAGGTCGAAGAGGTAGCCGCGCGGGGCGTCGGAGAGCGGTAGAGGCGCCGGCGCGCCGACGACCGCCGGCACCCGGGCCAGCTCCGGCAGCAGCCGGGCGAACTCGGCCTCGTAGCCGGCGAAGACCTCGGCGCCGTCGCTGCGCAGCACCTCGCGCAGCGCGGCGGCGAACGGGGCGAAGGGCAGCCCGGCCTCGCCGAGTTCGAGGCACTGGCCGACCAGCGGCCGGGCGCCGGCGTCGACGGCCAGCCGGCGGAACTCCTCCATCAACCGGGTCTTGCCCACCCCGGCCTCACCGCCGACCAGCACGGTGGTGGCCTCTCCGGCGCGGGCCCGGCCGAGCGCGTCGCGCAGCGCGGCCAGCTCGGGCTGGCGGCCGACGAGGACGGTGCTGGCGGCGCGTGCGGTCACGGCACCGAGCATGCCATGGACCGCGCCCGCGCCGTTTCCGTCGATCGGCCGGCCGCCGGCCCCCGGGCCACCGCGCTCGGCCGGGCCGACGACGGTGACGGCCGGCGGCTGGCCGCGGTCGGCCGGCCCGGTTGGCGTCGCGGCGGCGGCCGGGCCGGCGGTCCCCGCCGGAGCGGGGGCGCTCACCGTGGCGAGGGCGCTCACCGGCGGGCGTCGGTACGGCCGACCTGACGACGGCGGCCGAGCCAGCCGCGCATTCCGGAGCGCGGCACCGACCGGGCGAGCCGGTCGGCGGCGGCGTCGGCGCGCAGCTCGGCGGCGTGGGTGCGGTGCAGGGAGAGCAGGAAGTCTGCGTCGTTGCCGAACATGTCTGGCTCCTGTCGTGCGATGGGGTCAACTTCTGACGTTGACTCTTCGCCCGAAGGTGGCGCCGGGGCATGGGGACGACGCCTCATCCTCGGCCGTCACCCCCTCCTTACCGGCCCCTTACCGACCGCTCGGCGGCCGTAAGGTACTCAGCCGGCCGCTACCCCGGGCGCGGATCACCTCCGTCGAGCGCCGCCCACTAGACTTGGCCGCATGGCAAAGCCCCAGGAGAAGGTCTCGTTCGGCCAGCGGCTGAAGCAGATCGGGATGGTGTTCAAGTTCACCGCCAAGCAGGACCGGTGGTTCGCGCCACTGGCCGCCGGCGCGGTGCTGATCCCGCTCGCGCTCACCGTGGTCGCGGTGATCCTCTGGAGCTGGATCTGGCTGCCGATCGGCATCCTGTTGACCCTGCTCGCCGTGCTGATCGTGCTCAACCTGCGGTCCAACAAGGCGATGATGAACGCCGCCGAGGGGCAGCCCGGCGCGGCGGCGCAGATCATGGAGAGCATGCGGGGTGACTGGCGGGTGACCCCCGCGGTCAGCTCCACCACCCAGATGGACATGGTCCACCTGGTCATCGGCCGGCCGGGCGTGATCCTGCTGGCCGAGGGGAACCCGCAGCGGGTCCGCGGGCTGCTCGGCCAGGAGAAGCGCCGGCTGGCCAAGGTCATCGGCAACGCCCCGCTGCACGACTACGTGATCGGGCAGGAGGAGGGCGAGCTGCCGATCCGAAAGCTGCGGATGACGCTGATGCGGCTGCCCCGCAGCCTCAGCGGCAAGGACGTCAACTCGCTCGACAAGCGGCTCAAGGCGCTCACCGCCCGGCCGCAGCTGCCCAAGGGCGCGATCCCGAAGAACATGCGGCCCGCGCGCGGCGCGTTCCGCCAGACCCGGGGCCGCTGACCCCGGTCGTACGTCGTGCGAGAGCCGGGCCCAATCGGGCCCGGCTCTCGCCGTCTCCGCCGCGACGAAGGCGTCCCCGAGGGCTCGGGCACCGCACTGACCGGCGCGGCGGGCGGCGGCCCGTCGCGGTGGAGCGAGGCGCGGTCAGGCGCGGGCGGGAGCGGCGGTGACGACCGAGCCGGTGAGCCGGTCGTGCAGGCCCCGGCGGTGCTCGTCCATGATCAGGGCGGGCACGACCAGGGCGAGCAGCACGCCGCGCAGCAGCCCCCGGGCCAGCCCGATCCGGCCGCCGTCGAGCCAGGCGACGCAGCGGATCCGGGTGATGTACATGCCCGGCGTCTGAGCGAACAGGCCGAGGAAGATGGCGTACTCGAGGACCAGCACCAGCACCGGGGCCCAACCGTCGCGGACCGGGTCGGCGAAGAAGTTGGCCACCAGGATGCAGAGCACCCAGTCGATCACCAGAGCCCCGAACCGCCGGCCCAGGCTGGGCGTGGTGAAGGCGGGGTCGGTGGCGGGCGGAACCGGGTGCTGATCACGCGGGTTGGTCACAGCGGTCAAGGGTATCCAGGGGGTCCGAGGACGGGCGGGCCGGCCGTCTCGACCTGGCGCGCCAATTCAGACGAATAGCAATATTCGTCATTAGAATGGCACAGGCCGACGCCGCCGCCAGGCCGGCCTGCGGCCCGGGAGCAGTACCAATGACGCTCCGCGAGGGACGTAACACGGCAGAAACATAGGAGACACGGCCGGGCAACCGCCTGGTCATAGCGTCGCCAACAGCCCAGCCACCCAGTGGACGTGCCAGGAGGACGTGTGTTCGCCAATCCCGAGGAACTGCTGCGATACCTCAAGAACGAGGACGTGAAGTTCGTCGACGTACGTTTCTGTGACCTGCCCGGCGTGATGCAGCACTTCAACATGCCGGTGGAGTCCGTCGACGACGATCTCCTCACCGAGGGCCTCGCCTTCGACGGCTCGTCGATCCGCGGGTTCCAGGCGATCCACGAGTCGGACATGCTCCTGCTCCCGGATGTCGCCACCGCGTTCATCGACCCGTTCCGGGCGCAGAAGACGCTCGCGCTCAACTTCTTCATCCACGACCCGTTCACCCGCGAGGCCTACACCCGCGACCCGCGCAACGTCGCCAAGAAGGCCGAGGCCTACCTCGCCGCCAGCGGCATCGCGGACACCGCCTACTTCGGGGCCGAGGCCGAGTTCTACATCTTCGACTCGATCCGCCACGAGACCTCCGCGAACCAGGCGTTCTACTACATCGACTCGATCGAGGGCGCGTGGAACACCGGCCGTGAGGAGGAGGGCGGCAACCGCGGCTACAAGACCGCGTACAAGGGCGGCTACTTCCCGGTGCCGCCGGTCGACCACTACGCCGACCTGCGCGACAGCATCGTGCGCCGGCTGGTCGACAGCGGTTTCAGCGTGGAGCGCTCGCACCACGAGGTGGGCACCGCCGGCCAGGCCGAGATCAACTACAAGTTCTCCACCCTGCTGCACGCCGGTGACCAGCTCCAGCTCTTCAAATACATCGTGAAGAACGAGGCCTGGGCCAACGGCAAGACCGCGACCTTCATGCCGAAGCCGCTCTTCGGCGACAACGGCTCCGGCATGCACACCCACCAGAGCCTCTGGCTGAACGGCGAGCCGCTCTTCTACGACGAGACCGGCTACGCCGGCCTGTCGGACACCGCCCGCTGGTACATCGGTGGTCTGCTGCACCACGCCCCGTCGCTGCTGGCCTTCACCAACCCGACGATCAACTCGTACCGCCGGCTGGTGCCGGGCTTCGAGGCGCCGGTCAACCTGGTCTACTCGCAGCGCAACCGCTCCGCCTGCACCCGCATCCCGGTGACCGGCAGCAACCCGAAGGCCAAGCGCGTCGAGTTCCGGGTGCCGGACCCGTCGGCCAACGTCTACCTCGCCTTCTCGGCGATGATGATGGCCGGTCTGGACGGCATCAAGAGCAAGATCGAGCCGCCGGCGCCGATCGACAAGGACCTCTACGACCTCCCGCCGGAGGAGTGGGGCGACGTCAAGCAGGTGCCGGGCTCGCTGCCGGCCGTACTCGACGCGCTCGAGGACGACCACGACTACCTTCTCGACGGCGGCGTCTTCACGCCGGACCTGATCTCCACCTGGGTCGACTACAAGCGGACCAACGAGGTCGACCCGGTGCGCCTGCGCCCGACCCCGCACGAGTTCGCCATGTACTACGACTGCTGAGCACCCACTCCATCCCGGCCCGGCCACTTTTCCGCCCGTGGCGTTATAACGCCCCCCGACATACCTTCGCGTCCGATATATTTCACGGCGTGGACACACCGCTGCGCGAACCGACCTTCCTGATCCTCACCGCGCTCGCCGCCGCGCCGATGCACGGCTACGGCGTGATCCGGGAGGTGGCGACCCTCTCCGACGGCCGCGTCTCGCTGCGTCCGGGCACCCTCTACGGGGCGCTCGACCGGCTGGTCGACGCCGGCCTGGTGGACGTCGACCGGGAGGAGGTGGTCGACGGCCGGCTGCGCCGCTACTACCGCCTCTCCCCCACCGGCGACGCCACGCTCACCGCCGAGACCGAACGGCTGCGCCGCAACGTCGAGGCGGCCACCGCCCGGCTGCGCGAACGCTCCCGCGCCGCCCGCCCCGCCGCGCCGCGCACCGCCGGAGGGCTGGCATGAGCGACCTGGAGCGGCGCTACCTCCACCTGCTACGCGCCTACCCGGCCGACTACCGCCGCGCCCGGGGCGCGGAGATCGTCGGGACGTACCTCGACCTGGCCGCACCGGGCCGGCGTTGGCCCTCGCCCGCCGACGCCGCCGACCTCGTGCGCGGCGGCCTCCGCCAGCGCCTGCGCGCCACCGGTGCCACCGACCTGGCCCCGGGGGTACGCCTCGCGGCGTTACTCGCGTTCCTCACCGCCACCTCGCTGGCCGCGGCCTGGTCGCTGTTGGAACTGCGACCCGCGCCGGCGGGCTTCGGGGAGCCCGCCGCCGGGCCGTTCGTCTCACTCGGCATCGGGGCGTGGACCGCCTGGCTGTTCGCCGCGGTGGTGCACGCCCTGACCCCCGGCCGCTGGGCGCGCTGCGCCGTCGCGCTCGCCCTGCTCCTCACCCTCGCCCTCGTCCCCGCCGCGCCGCTCGTCGGCCTGCCACGCCCGCCGCTGTTCGTCCTGCTTCCGCAGGTCGCGTTGGGCCTGGTCGCGCTCGGCCTGCCGGACGCGCTGCCGGCGCCGCTGCGGCCGGCGCCACTGATCGCCGTCGGCGTCGTCGTCGCCGCGGGGACCAATCTGCAGCTGCTGCCCCCGGGGACCTTCGGCGGGAGCTACTACGTCTGGACGGCGGTGCCGCTGCTACCGGATGCCGCCGTCGCGCTGCTCGCGGTGGCGCTGCTGCTCGCGGCCGGGCTCGCCCTGCGCGCCGACCACCGCGGCGTCTGGGCGACGCTGATCCTGCTCACCCCCATCGGCCTGCTCGCGCTGCAGCCGCTGGCCGGAGCGCTGGACGGGGTTGGCATGACCGTCGCGGTCTGGTCCGAGCTGGCCGTGACGGCCGTGCTGATCGGGGTGGTCGGCCCCGCGCTGCTGGCGTTGGCGCTCGCCCTCCGCCCCCGCCCAACCCGCCCCCACCGCCCCACCCCCTGCCCCACCTGCGGCGCCCCCCGCTGACCAACCCCATCGACCGCCTTGATCATGGGTTTCACGGCGTTGTCGATTTCCGATTCCGCCGTGAACCTCATGATCAACGGGACGGGGCTAGGGGGTGGGAGTGGGCGTGCGGGGTGCGCGTAGACGGCGGATGACGGTCAGGGTCAGGAGGGTGAGGAGCAGGGCGGTCATCACGATCGCGCCGGGGGCCTTGGTGAAGCGGGCCAGGTTGGTGCCGTCCGGCAGGGTGAGGCACGACGCGACCGCGCAGGGCAGCACGAACCAGGTGGTCCGGGTCGCCGCGACCGCGAGCAGCGCCAGCGGCCAGGTGGCGTACCAGGGGTGGAAGACCGGGGCCAGCACGACCGTGGCGGCCAGGGCCAGCCCGCCGCCGAGCAGGGTCACCCGTGGGCGGGCCGCCGCCAGCCGGGCCACCCGCTGCCGGGCGTCGTTGAGCCGGCGCAGCGTCATCCAGGCCCGCCACCAGATCACCGCCAGCACCGCCACGAGCAGCAGCAGCGCCACCACCCGGGCCACCGGGACCGCGTCGGGTTTGCGGCCGAGCAGCGCCCCGGCGTAGTCGACGACGAAACCGACCGCGGTCGGCGGGGAGGTCCACTGCTCGGAGTCCCCGCTGTGGGTCAGCCCGCCGACCCAACCCAGACCGAGGCCGGAGACGAGCGAGGTGCCCAGCAGCGCGGCGAGCACCCCGCCGGCGAGCCACCCGCCGTCGCGCAGCAACGCCCGTACGGTGTAGCGGCCGAGCACCGCCGCCAGCGCGGCGAACGGGAGCACCACCACCGCGCTCGCCTTCACCGCGACCGCCAGCCCGAGCAGCACCCCGGCGACCACCAGCCCCCGGGGCCGGCCCGGAAAGCGGACCAGCACCAGCAGGCCGAGCAGGAGCAGCCCGAGCATCACCGCGTCGTTGTGCGCGCCGGCCACCAGGTGCACGCCGACCAGTGGGCAGGCCAGCAGCAGCCAGGCCGCCCGCCGGGTCGGTACGCCGGCGGCCCGAGCCAGCCCGGGCAGGCAGAGCGCGGCCAGCAGCACCCCGCCCACGGCGACCAGCCGCAGCAGCACGACGGTGCCGGTCAAGCCGCCGCCGAGCAGCACCGCCAGCGCGGCGAGCAGCACGAAGAGCGGACCGTACGGGGCCGGGGTGTCCTGCCAGATCGAGGGCACCGTGTCCAGCCACGGACAGTCCGCCTCGGCCACCCCGGTCGCGTACGGGTCGACGCCGTGCGCGTACGCCCAGCCCTGGCAGGCGTACGAGTAGACGTCCCGGCTGCCCAGCGGCGCGGTGATCAGCAGCGGCAGCGCCCAAAGCCCTGCGGTGCGGTAGACCCAACCGGTCGACGGCGCGTCCCGGCGCAGCGACCACCAGGCGCCGACCAGCAGCCCGGTGCCGAGCAGCCACGCCCCGAGGATCAGCGGCCCGTGCCGCCCCTGCCAGATGCTGACCGGGGTGGTCCCCAGCGGGGAGGCGGGAAGCGCGCCACCCAGGTAGCCGGCGACCCCGAGCAGCACCGCGCCGGCCAGACCGGCGTAGCGCGCCAGCCGTGCCCGGGCACCGTCGGCCGCCACGGGCGGGTCGGGTCGGGCGGCCGGGGCGGGCCGTGCGCCGGGTCCGGTCACCGGCGACGACCTCCTCAGTCCGTGCCCGCGTCGGCGGCGACCGGCCGGCGGGCCGCCCGAGCCGACCGTACCAAGCGGACCAGCAGCACGATCACCAACAGCGTCATCAGCGGCGCACCGACGGTCTTGGTGTATCGGGGCAGGCCGGTGCCGTCCGCGAGGACCAGGAACGACGAGACCAGCGCGACCAGCGCGACCCACCGGGTGCGCAGCGTGGTCGCCGCGAGCACCGTCAGCGGCCAGGTCCAGTACCAGGGGTGGAAAAGCGGGGCCAGCGCGACCGTGGCGGCCAGGGCCAGGCCGGCGTACCGCAGCGGATCACGGGTGCGGGCCCGCCACCAGAGCCAGACCAGCAGCACGGCGAGCACCGCCATGCCGATGCCCCGGGTCACCGGCAGCGGATCGCCGTGCCAGCCGAACGGCAGCGCCAGGTAGCCGACGGTCTGCCCGAGGGCGGTCGACGGTGAGGTCCAGGCGACCACCAGGCCGCCCTGTTCCAGCCCGCTGATCCAGCCGAAGTCGAGCCCGGCGGCGAAGGTCACCGCCACGATCACGCCGAGGGCGCCGCCGACCACCCAACCGCCGTAGCGCAGCAGCGCCCGGATCGAGTAGCCGCCGACGATCGCGGCCAGCGCGGCGAACGGCACCACGACCAGCGCGGTCACCTTGATCGCGGCGGCCAGACCGAGCAGCACACCCCCGCCGAGCAGCGGGCCGGGGCGGCCCGGCCCGGCCGCCACCACGGCCAGGCCGGCCACCAGCAGCCCGACCATCAGCGCGTCGTTGTGCGCACCGGAGACCAGGTGCACCGCCACCAGCGGGGAGGCCAGCGCCAGCCAGAGCGCCCGGCCGGCCGGCACGCCGCAGCGCCGGGCGAGCACCGGCAGGCACGCCGCGGTCAGCGCCACCCCGACCACCGCGATCAGCCGGAAGAGCGCGATGCTGCCGATCAGCGAGCCGGTCGCCGACACCACCGCGCCGGAGAGCACCACGAAGAGCGGCCCGTACGGGGCCGGGGTGTCCCGCCAGATGAACGACATGCTGTCCAGCCAGGGGCACGGCAGCGCGGAGACGCCCTGCTCGTACGGGTTGATCCCGCCCGCGTAGCTGGCCCCCTGGCAGGCGTACGCGTAGACGTCCCGGCTGCCCAGCGGCGGCGCGAACAGCAGCGGCAGCAGCCAGAGCGCGACGGTGACCAAGACCCACCGGGCGGAGAGTTCGGCCTCTCGCAGCGACCACCAGGCGTACGCCAGCAGGCCGGTGCCGACCAGCCAGCAGGCGAGGATCAGCGGGCCGTTCGGGCCCTGCCAGATGCTGACCGGGGTGGGGCGCAGGTTGCCGTCGGGCAGCGCTCCGCCGAGGACGGCGGCCACGGCGAGCAGCGCCGCTCCCGCCAGGCCGGTCCAGCGCGCGAGGTGGTGAGGCACGCCGGACATGCTGCCAGTACGGCGGTCGGGTTCCGGAGGTGGGCACCGGCGACGAGCCGGCGCGGCTTCAGTTGGACCGGCAGTGCCCGGTCGGGAACAGGCTGCTGGTGACGGTGTAACTGCCGGCGGCGGTGGCCCGCACGGTGGCCCAGCCGTCCGGGCCCGCAGCGAGGCAGCCCGGCCCGCCGCGCAGGGACAGCCAGCGGGACCAGCGCACCCGGACCAGCACGTCGCCCGGCGCGTCGACGGTGAAGCGGACACCCTCGCCGGTCGACTCGACCAGGCGGGCCGGCGGGGAGACCAGCGGCGCCGGGTCGAGCACCTGGTAGAGCCGCCAGCCTCTGGGTTGGGCGACCTCCCGCAGGTAGGGCTGCCCGGCCAGCACGAGCGCCGCCTCGCCCTGCGCGTACCGGTCCGGCGGCGTCTCCGCCGCCACCGCCACGAAGCTGACCGCGTTGCGGCGCAGCCACTCCCGGTAGTCCTCGGCGCTCGGTCCCGAGCCGTAGAAGAGCGGGTTGCGCTCCACGTCGACCTGCCGCTCCCAGCCACGGGCCAGCGGCACCGCCGCCGCCACGTACGCGCTCTCCCAGTGGTCACGCAGCGGCACCACCTCGACCCGCCCGACCGGCGCCCGCCGGCCCAGCTCGTCGAGCAGCGGCTGGTAGAACGCCGCGTGCACCGGCGCGGACCCCGACCGGGCCAGGTCGCTGGTCATCACCGGCGACTGCCACCACACCAGTACGGCGAGCAGGGCGGCCAGCCACCGGGTGCCGAGCGTCACGAACGCCGCGACGATCGGCAGCGCGAAGAGCATCGGCAGGCGCAGCGCGTTCGAGCCGATCGGACTGGGCACGTAGTAGGCGGCCACGAGGAGCAGCGCGGTGAGCCCCGCGCCGACCCGCAGCACCCGGACCGGCACCAGCGCGAGCACCACCACCGCCAGCGCGACGTTGATCCGCATGGACTCGGCGGTGAACGGCTGTCGACCTCCGTTGCCGAAGAGCAGCGCCATCGGCGCGATCGCCAGCACCGGGGCCAGGCAGAGCACCAGGCTCTCCGCCCTCGGCCGGGGACGCGGCCCCCACCCCTGTCGCCAGGCGTCGGTGAGCAGCATCGCTCCCCCGGCCAGGCCGGTGAAGAGGCCGGCCACCGGGCTGCCCCAGGTGGCGAGCACCGCCAGCGCCCCGGCCAGCACCAGGCGAGCCCACCGCGGCGGACGGGCGGCGCTGACGGCGCAGAGCGCGAGCAGACCCAGGGTCAGGCCGACGGCGAAGGTGATCCGCCCGCTGGCCAGGTTCCCCACCAGCACCACGGCGCCCAGCAACCCGCCGAGCAGCGGCCGACGGGCGCCGCCGCGCAGCAGCAGCCAGGCCAGCGCCACCGCGCCGACGACCGCCGCGATCGCACCGACCAGCCGTACGCCGAGCGCCGCGCCGAGCAGCTGGGTGTAGAGGCTGTAGCCGAACTGGGTGACCCCGCCGTACCAGGAGAAGTCGACCGGCGCGAGACCGTTCTCCTCGGCGAATCGGGCGCGGGCCACCTGCGCCGAGAGGTCGGTGCCCATCGGCGGCGCGAGCAGGAACGCACCGGCCAGCAGCACCGACGCGACGAGGGTGCCGAGCAGGGTGCGGCGGATGTCAGGCGTCGAAGACCCGTTCCATCGCCGCCCGGGATCGGCGAGCGGTCCGCAGGTACTCGTCGAGGAACTCGCCCGGGTCGTCGGCACCGAGCAGTCGTACCACGCCGGCCAGCTCCACCCCGTGCCGGGGCAGCTGGTCACCGGCCCGGCCGCGGACCAGCATCAGCGCGTTGCGGACCTGCGCGGCCAGCGACCAGCCGGCCGCCATCGCGTCGGCGTCCGCCGCGTCGAGCAGGCCGGCGTCCCGGGCCGCCGCGAGCGCGTCGAGGGTACGCGTGCCGCGCAGCGCCGGCACCGCGCCGGCGTGCCGGAGCTGGAGCAGCTGCACCGCCCACTCGACGTCGGCGAGCCCACCCCGGCCCAGCTTGGTGTGGGTGGCCGGGTCGGCGCCGCGGGGCAGCCGCTCGTTCTCCACCCGCGCTTTGATCCGGCGGATCTCCACGATCTGCTCGCGGGTCAACCCGTCGACGGGGTAGCGGACCGGGTCGACCATCGCCTCGAACTCGGCGCCCAGGTCGGCGTCGCCGCAGACGAAGCGGGCCCGCAGCAGCGCCTGCGCCTCCCACACCCGCGACCAGCGCGCGTAGTACTGGGCGTACGCGGCGAGGCTGCGCGCCAGCGGTCCCTGCCGGCCCTCGGGGCGCAGGTCGGCGTCGACGCCGAGCGGCGGATCGGGCGCCGGCACACCGAGCAGCCGGCGCAGCTCCTCGGCCACGCCGTGCGCGGCGGCGCTGGCCGCGCGCTCGTCCGTCCCCGCCGGGGCGTCGTAGACGAAGAGCACGTCGGCGTCGGAGAGATAGTTCGACTCGTATCCGCCGAGCCGACCCATCCCGATCACCGCGAACCGCAGGCCCGGCACCGTCGGCTGCGTGCCGCGGGCGGTCCGCAGCGCGGCGGCCAGGGTGGCGTCGGTGACGTCGGCCAGCGCGGTACCCACCGCGGTGACGTCGGCCAGGCCGGGGGCCCGTCTGCCGGCGCCGTCGGGGCGGGTCGGGGTCGGCGCCAGCGAGCCGGCCCGGCAGAGCAGGTCGGCGCACGCGATCCTGACCAGTTCCCGGCGGCGCAGGGCACGGATGGCCCGGGTCGCCTCGACCGGATCGGTGTGCCGGCCCGCCGCCGCCGAGAAGCCCTCGTGCAGCACTTCCCGGGGGCGGGGCGCCAACTCGCTCTCCTCGGCCAGCAGGCGCAGCGCCTCCGGCTCGCGGGCCAGCAGGTCGGTGGCGTACCGGGAGGAGGAGAGCACCCGGGCCAGCCGGCGGGCCACCGGACCCTCGTCCCGCAGCAGCCGCAGATACCAGGGGGTGCTGCCGAGCTTGTCGGAGACCTGCCGGTAGCTGAGCAGGCCGCGGTCCGGCTCCGGGGCGTCGGCGAACTCGCTGAGCAGCACCGGCAGCAGGGTGCGCTGGATCGCGGCGGTCCGGCTCACCCCGCCGGTGAGCGCCTCGAGGTGACGCAGCGCCCCGGCCGGGTCGCCGAAACCGAGGATCTCCAGCCGGTGCCGGGCGGCCTCCGGAGTGAGCCGCAGCCCGTCCGCCGGCACCCGGGCCACCGACTCCAGCAGCGGCCGGTAGAGCAGCTTCGCGTGCAGTCGGCGTACCTCGCTCGCGTGGGTGACCCACTCGGCGCGGAACTCCTCGACGGCGCTGCGCCCCGGCGTGGCCGCGTAGCCGAGCGCGGCGGCCAGCCAGCGCAGCCCGGCCGGCTCGTCCGGCACGGTGTGCGTCCGCCGCAGGCCCTGCAACTGCAGGCGGTGCTCGACCGTACGCAGGAACCGGTAGCCGCGCAGCAGCGCCTCACCGTCGGCCCGCCCCACGTAGCCGCCGGCGACCAGCGCGCCCAGCGCCGGGATGGTGCCCGGCACGCGCAGCGACTCGTCGACGCGCCCGTGCACCAGTTGCAGCAGCTGGACGGCGAACTCGATGTCACGCAGCCCGCCCGGGCCGCGCTTGATCTCGCGGTCCAGCTCCTTCGGCGGGATGTTGTCGATGATTCTCCGGCGCATCGCCCGGACGTCCTCGACGGCCTCCGGACGCTCGGCCGCCCGCCAGACCAGCGGGGCGAGCTGGTCGATCCACTCCTGGGCCAGCGCCAGGTCGCCGGCGGCCGGACGGGCCTTGAGCAGCGCCTGGAACTCCCAGGTCCGGGCCCAGCGACGGTAGTAGGCGAGGTGGCTGGCGAGGGTACGCACCAGCGGCCCGCGTTTGCCCTCCGGCCGGAGCGCGGCGTCCACCGGCCAGGCGACCAGCCCGCAGATGTGGATCAACCGGGTGGCGACCGTGGTGGCGGCGGTCAGATCGTCGTCCTCGGCGGCGACGAAAATCACGTCGACGTCGGAGACGTAGTTCAGCTCGTCACCGCCGCACTTGCCCATCGCCACCACGGCCAACCGGGGCCGGGGCGTACCCTCCGGCAGCTCCCCCACGGCGAGCTCGCACGCGGCGGCGAGGGTGGCGTCGGCCAGCGCCGAGAGCGCGGCCATGGTCTGCTCCAGCGCCCGGCCGCCGGTCAGGTCGGCCGCCGCGATGCGCAGCAGCGCCAACCGGTACGCCTGGCGCAGCGCGGCGACCGGGTTGCCGTCGCCGGCCGGCTCCAGCCGCCCGTCGGCGACCGGGGCGCATCCGTCCGGCCCGGTCCGCAGGACGCTCCACTGGTCCGGGTTGGCCACCAGGTGGTCGCCGAGCGCCGACGAGGCGCCGAGCACGGCCACCACGCGTCGGCGCAGCCCCGGGTCGGCGTGCAGCGCGTCCAGCAGCTCCGAACCGGCCCCGGCGCGGGCGCGGCGTTCGGCCTCGACGATGCGGTGCAGCTGGCGCAGGGCCAGATCCGGGTCCGCCGCCCGGGAGAGCGCGGCGAGCAACTCCGCCGCCCGCTCGTCCACCGGTTCTTGCGCGTCGAGCCGCCACAGGTCCAGCCCGTCCGGGCCGAGCAGGTCGGCGGCGCGGGCGCCGCCGTCACCCTGGCCGGTGCCGAAGCCGTACCGGGCGAGCCGCCCGGGTGCGCTGGTCGGCCGGCTCATCAGTGCCCGAGCAGCGGCAGGCTGCGGCGGGCCGCGCCGTCGTCCAGCTCGCCGAGGGCCAGCGCGGCGAACCGGGCGGCGAACGGCTGCCACACCTCCTCGACGTCGACCATCACCGCGGCGCAGGCGGCCACCACCGCCTCGGGGTCGTAGCCCAGCTCGGTCAGGAGGGTGGAGTCGGTGGCCCAGTCAGCGATCATCTCGGTGTCGCACTCGATGTGGAACTGAAGACCCCAGGCCCGGTCGCCGAGGCGGAACGCCTGGTGCGGGTAGCGGGTGGAGGCGGCCAGCAGGGTGGCGCCGTGCGGCAGCTCGGTGATCTCGTCGGAGTGCCACTGGAGCACGTCCGGGATCAGCGGCACGTAGCGGAAGAGCGGATCGGTCTCGGCGGCGTCGCGCCGGCCCACCACCGCGGGCCCCACCTCGGGCCCGGACGGGCTGCGCTCGACCTGACCGGCGTGCGCGGTGGCGAGCAGCTGCGCGCCGAGGCAGACGGCGAGGGTGGGCACCCGGTGCCGGACCGCCTTGCGCAGCAGCCCCTCGACGGCCGGGAACCAGGGGGCGTCGGGTGAGCCGTCCGCCCGCGGGTACGCCTGCTGCTCGCCGCCGAGCACCACGAGCGCCGCGTAACCCTCCAGGTCGGCGGGGAGCTCGTCCCCGGCGTGCGGACGCACCACCCACAGCTCAAGGCCGGCCTCGGTCAGCCACTCACCCAGCCGGCGCAGGTCGTCGGTCGGGTCGTTCTCGATCACCAGCGCGGTTGCCACGCCGTCGAGGCTAGCCGGTGGGTCGCCGGGGCACCGAACGGCTCCACCGGCGTGCTGCCACCGGTTCGCCGACGGGCCGCCGCCTCGCTCCCAGCGGTACGCCGCGGGTGACCGGCCGGCCCCGACTAGGCTCAGCCGCTGTGCCTCATCACCGCGCACCCGAGCAGCCCACCGTCGTCCGACCGCCGGTGCTGCGACCCGGCGACACGGTGATGCTGGTGTCGCCGTCCGGGCCGACCCGACCGGAGCGGGTGGCCCGCGGCGTCGAGCTGCTCACCGGGTGGGGGCTGCGCCCGGTGCTGGCTCCGCACGTGTACGCCCGGCACGGCTACCTGGCCGGCACCGACGAGCTGCGGGCGGCCGACCTGAACGCCGCATTCGCCGACCCGGAGGTACGCGGGGTGATCTGCACCCGGGGCGGCTACGGGGCGCAGCGGGTGGTGGACGCCGTCGACATGGCCGCCGTCCGGCGTGACCCGAAGGTGGTGGCCGGCTTCTCCGACATCACCGCGCTGCAGTTCGCGCTCTGGCGCGGGGCCCGGCTGGCCGGCGTGCACGGGCCCGGCGCGGCCTGGCTGGACGAGCGCACCCCGCTGCGCTCGGCCGAGTCGCTGCACGCCGCGCTGATGACCACCGAACCGGTGACCGTGGCCGCGGTCGCCGAGGAGGAGACCTTCGCGGTCCGCGTACCGGGCCGCGCCACCGGCCCGCTGCTCGGCGGCAACCTCTGCCTGCTCGCCGCCTCGCTCGGCACCCCGGACATGCCGGACCTGAGCGGGGCGGTGCTGCTGATCGAGGACGTGCAGGAGCCGCCGTACAAGGTGGACCGGATGCTCACCCAGCTGCGCCGGGCCGGCGCGCTGGACGGCCTTGCCGGGGTGGCCGTCGGGCAGTTCACCAACTGCGCGGACGGCTGGGAGGTCAACGTGGCCGACGTGCTCGGCGAGCGGCTCGGCGATCTTGGCGTCCCGGTCCTCGGCGGCCTGCCGATCGGCCACGGCGTCGGCCAGCTCACCGTCCCCGTCGGCACCGAAGCCACCCTCGACACCGACACCGGGACCCTCACCACCACCCCAGCCGTCCGCTGACCCCCCTTTCCCCGCCCCGCTCCCCCGGGCGGGCGGGTTGATCAAGAGCATTGCGTCAACGACGGCACGGATTTTGACGCGAACCTCTTGATCACCGGGGTCACGGGGTGAGCTGGGCGAGGTGGCCGGTTTCCAGGGCGACCCAGAGGGTGTTGTCGGAGGCCAGGGTGAGGCCGTGCGGCTCCGAGTTCGGCGTCGGGAGGTCGTAGGTCTCGATCCGGCCGGCGGAGTCGACGTGACCGATCCGGTTGGCGCCCCACTCGGTGTACCACGCCCCGCCGGCCGGGTCGGCCACGATCGCGTGCGGGCGGGCAGCCCGGTCCGGCAACGGAAACTCCTCCGCCCGGCCGTCCGGGCTGATCCGGCCCAACTGGCCGGCGGCGATCTCCACGAACCACAGAGCGCCGTCGACGCCCGCGGTGATGCCGACCGGGCCGGCGCCCTCGGTGGGCAGCGGGTGCACGGTGACCGAGCCGTCCAGGCCGACCCGGGCGATCGCGTTCGCCTGGTTGAGCGTGCACCAGAGCGCCGCGTCCGGCCCGACGGCGATCATCGAGGCGTACGCCCCGGTCACCGGCAACGCGAACGTGGTCACCGTCCCGTCGGTGTCGACCCGGCCGACGGCGTCCGCGCCCATCGCGGCGTACCAGAGCGCGCCGTCCGGGCCGGTGGTGATGCCGCACGGCGCGGTGCCCCCGGGCAGGGCCACCGCGCCCAACTCGCCGTCGGTGGTGATCCGGCCGATCCGGTCGTCGCCGGAGCGGGTGAACCAGAGCGCGCCGTCCGGGCCTGGCGTGATGATCAGGGGCCGGCTCTCCGGCGCTCCCAACGACCAGGTCCGTACGGCGCCCTCCGGACCGAGCCGGGCGATGCCGCCGGCGTGGACCAGCGTCAGCCACAGCGCGCCGTCCGGGCCGGTGGTGACGGCGTACGGGCCGGAGCCCGGATCGGTCAGCGGGATCTCCCGGATCGTGGGGTCGGTCACGAGACCTGCCTCTCCGTGGTCGGTCGACCGGCCAGCAGATGACGCGGACGGCGCTGAACGAGGCGACTCTGCCCACCCCGGAGCGCCGATGCAACCGGATTGTCCGGTCCCGGAGCCGGATTTCCAGCTGGCTGACAGCCTCGCCACGGGTCTCGCCCAGCCGGGCTGGTCACTGTCGGTGAGGTCATCGCATCACCAACCGAGGAGGAGAGCATGAACCGCACGATCAGGAAGAAGCACCTGCTGGCCGGGCTGGCGACGGCCGGCGTACTCGGCGTGGGGATCGCGGCGCCGACCATGGCCTTCGCCGCCGACGGCGGCGGCTCGACGCCGAGCGCCAGCGCCACCGAGAACGGCGACCGCCAGCAGCAGCGGGCCGACCGGCAGGCGGAGTTCGCCGACGCGCTCGCGAAGGAGCTCGGCGTCTCCACCGACAAGGTGACCGCGGCCCTGGAGAAGGTGCGCGAGCAGCAGAAGGCCGACCGGCCGGAGCGCCCGTCCACCGAGGACCAGCAGGCGCGGCTCAAGGAGCGGCTCGACCAGGCGGTCAAGGACGGCAAGCTCACCCAGGAGCAGGCCGACGCGATCACCAAGGCGGTGGAGGCCGGCGTCTTCCCGGGCCCCGGCATGCGCGGCGGCCACGGCGGCCACGGCGGACCCGCGGGTACGCCCGGCAAGTGACCAGCAGCCGGGGCCGGCGGGCACCGCGTCCACGCTGCGCGCCCGCCCCTGCTGCCGCTCGTTGATCGACTCCAGGTCGGCGAGATGGCGGTGTCCCGACCAGGCGGTTTCAAGCGGCTGTTGCAACGAGGTGCTTGTTGAGTGCTTCGGCTGGATTCTGCCAGTCGAGGGTTTGGCGGGGTCGTCCGTTGAGTTCG